>JACRNU010000114.1 GCA_016234805.1 Elusimicrobiota bacterium | reverse complement strand
CTAAGGCTGCTCCGCGGAAAAAGAAAGCGGGCCGGGCGCTTCAAGGCCCCGACCCGCGTTCAGGAAACGATCCGTTCTATCTAGTAGCGTCCGCCGCCGCGGCCGCCGTGTCCACCGCGTCCACCACCGCCGCCGTGTCCACCGCGACCGCCACCGCCGCCGTGTCCGCCGCGGCCGCCACCGCCGCCGTATCCGCCGCCGCCACCACCGCCGAACCCGCCGCCCGGAGCCCGGGGCTCCATGGGCCGCGCCTCATTGACCGAGATCTTGCGGTTGCCCAGAGGGCTGCCGTTGAGCTTCTGGATGGCTGCCAGGGCCTCCGCGTCATCAGGCATCTCCACAAAGGCGAAGCCCCGCGACTGCCCGCTGAACTTGTCCATGATCAGCTTGGTGCTCGTCACCTGGCCGCAGGCCGTGAAGACGGCGTGCAGCTGGTCCTCCGTCGTATCGAACGGCAGTCCGCCCACATACAGTTTCTTCGCCACGATAGCTCTCCTCGAATCCCACGAGACCGCGCCAGCCCGTTGATGGATGGGTTCAGCCTTCATTATCACTTATTTTCAGCCGCGCGGGTGGGACTTCTCGTGCGCCTTCTTGAGGCCGGAGCGCTCCACGTGGGTGTAGATCTGGGTGGTCGAGAGGCTGGAATGCCCGAGAAGCTCCTGCACGGCCCTCAGGTCCGCGCCATGGGCGAGCAGGTGGGTCGCGAAGCTGTGGCGCAGGAGGTGCGGGTGGAGCGGAGCCTTGAGCCCGGCCTTGCGTCCCAGGGCGGCCAGGTCCCGCCAGAACTGCACCCGGGAGAGTTTCCTCCCGGTCCTGCCCACGAAGAGCTCCGCGGCCGTGGACTTTCCCGCGAACCGGCGCTGGCGCAGGACCATATAGGATGAAAGCGTCTTCCTGGCGCGATCGTGCACCGGAACGAGGCGCTCCTTGGAACCCTTGCCCAGCACGCGCACCCACCCGTCCTGGAGGTTGAGGTACTCGCCCTTGAGCGAGACCAGCTCAGTCACCCGCATTCCCGTGGCGTAGAGGAGCTCGAGCATGGCCCGGGTGCGGCAGGAGGCGAAGTCATCGGCCGCGGGCACCCGGAACAGGGCCTCCACCTCGCTTTCGCTGAGGCAGCCCGGAAGCCTCTCCGGCAGCTTGGGCGAGCGCATGGTCGCCAGGGGGCTGACCGCCACGCGTCCCTCGGCTGCCAGGAACGAGTAGAAGGACCTCAGGGATTCGGTCTTCCGGAAGAGGGACGCCGGAGCGAGCCCCCCCTTGGACTTGAGCCCCCAGAGGAAGTCCGCGACGTCGTCTTCGCTCGCGGCAAGGGGGTCGCGGCCCGCCTTCGAGAGGAAGGCGAGCCACTGCCGCAAGTCGGACGCGTAGCCCGCGACCGTGTTGCGGGACAACCCCCTCTCGAGAGAGAGGGACTTCAGGTAGTCCGCGACTAGACTACTTCGTTCTTCCGGCAACAGCGGTGGTCTTCGCCGGAACGGCCTTGGCCGTTTCCGCGTGCTTGGCCGGCTCGCCGGCCTTCGCGGTCCCCGTGGCGGACGCGTCGACCGTCACCAGGAACTTGTCCCGCAGGATCTTCTCGATCTCGTTGGCCGCCTGCGGGTCGGATTTCAGGAAGGTCTTGGCGGCCTCGCGGCCCTGGCCGAGCCGGCTGCCCTTGTACAGGAACCACGAGCCGGACTTGTCCACGACCTGGTTCTCGACCGCCATGTCGAGGAGGCAGCCCTCGCGGGAGGCGCCAAAGCCGTGCACGGTCTCGAATTCCGCGGTCCGGTACGGCGGGGCCACCTTGTTCTTGACGACCTTGACCCGGATGCGGGCGCCCACCACCACGTCGCCCTCCTTGATGTTCTCGATGCGCCGGATGTCGAGCCGCTGGGTGGCGTAGAACTTGAGGGCCAGGCCGCCCGTGGTCGTCTCGGGGTTGCCGAACATGACGCCGATCTTGAGGCGGATCTGATTGATGAAGATGAGACAGGTCCGAGACCGCGCGATAGAGGAGGTCAGCTTGCGCAGGGCCTGGCTCATGAGCCGGGCCTGCAAGCCCATATGGCTGTCGCCCATCTCTCCCTCGATCTCCGCGCGAGGCACGAGGGCCGCCACCGAGTCGACCACCACGACGTCGAGGGCGCTGGAACGCACGAGCCTCTCCGTGATCTCCAGGGCCTCCTCGCCCGAGTCCGGCTGGGCGATGAGCAGGTTGTCCAGGTCCACGCCGAGCTTGCGGGCGTAGTCCGGGTCCATGGCGTGCTCGGCGTCGATGTAAGCGGCCGAGCCCCCGAGCTTCTGCGCCTGCGCCGCGATCTGAAGGGCCAGGGTGGTCTTGCCCGAAGCCTCGGGCCCGTAGATCTCCACGATCCTGCCCCGCGGCACGCCGCCGACTCCGAGCGCCAGATCCAGGGACAGGATCCCTGTCGGGATGACCTCCACGCGGATCTTGGCCGCGCGGTCGCCCAGCTTCATGATGGCGTCCCGTCCGAAGGATTTCTCGATCCCGGCCAATGCCAACTCCAAAGCCTTGCCCTTCGCGGTCGTCTCGGTGTGCGTGGTCATGTTCTCTCCTTTGCGTCAGTCGGCGTTCCGGCGATATTCTACCAAATATCGCCCTTACTCCCCTTTACGGCGCACCAGGTCCGCGGCCAGCAGCTGCATGCTCGTGCGCATCTCCACCACCTTGCGCTTGCCCTTCAACACCGGGACCTGAGCGTAAAAGACCCTCAGGACCCTCTCCCCGTCGCTCCAGTGGAACTTGCCCGTCTCCGACATCTTCGGCTCCCCGTAGACCAGCGCCAGCTCCCTGGCCAGGCTGTCCGGCGTGGTCTCGCTGGTGTAATCCGCGTCATAGACCAGCTGGATCTCCACCACCCGGTCGTTCCTCATCCCGACCCACAGGAGATCCACCTCGTCCGGGAAGTTCTTCGCGGAAACCCCCTGAACCTTTATACGAGTGACCCCCCCTTTTGGTTCCCTGTGCGAGGGCCAATCCCGGGTCGGAGGATAGATCCTTTTGACGGTTTCGAGGCTGTCGTTGAGATAGAGGTGTGCGAGGTATTTCTGGATGGCGACCTGCTCTTCGTCGTCGGCGGAGGCGGTGGGGACCGGAGTCCAGGCGAGGAAGGGGGCGAGGACCAGGACCGCGATCAGGGTCCAGGTGCCAGCCACCCAGGGTCTCCGCCGGGGTCGTACGCTTGCCTGGGTGGAGGTGCCGGGTTTGGCCTCAGACATGACATCCCGGTTCAAACCTGGCACCTAAACCCCGCAATCGACACAATTCCGTCCCCTAGCGCACTACCAACGGACCACGACGCGAGGAGGATCCGGCCACGAGGTGGCCGCGGGCGTCGTAATATTTGAAGGTGACCTTGCCCAGCCGGGAGATGAAATCCTTGGCGGTCCCATAGGAACGGTTGTGCCCGGTCAGCACGGTGAGGGCGTAGTCGCCGTAGGGGGTCAGCACGATGGCCACGTCGTGGCAGGCCTGGCGCAGGAGCCCCGTCTTGTGGGCGAGCTCCCACCCGCGGGGAAGGCCCTTGGCCAGCCTCGAGCGCGTCGCCCTGCGGTGCTTGAGGATGTCCATCATGAGCTCGCTCGAAGCGCGGCTGACCATCTCGCCGCGGTAGATCCTCTCCATCATCATGGTCATCTCGCGGGCGGTGGTGTAGTTCTCGCGGGGGACCTTGCCGCTCTTGATGCTCAGCCCCTCGGGGTTGACTTCGGTGTAGAAGAGCCCGAACTTCGGCAGCTGGGCCTGGACGTAGTCGATGCCGATCGTGTCGAGGATCATCGCGGTCGCGGTGTTGTCCGACTCGTTGATCATCCGGTAGAGGAGCTCGCGCAGGGGCAGCCTCGTCCCGTCCGGGAACCACTTGAGCGACCCCGACCCTCCCACGCGGTGCTTGCGCCGGAGGACGATCTTCTCGCTCAGCGAGATCTTGCCGTCGTTGATGCTGTTGAACACGCACAGCATCACCGGGACCTTGATGAGGCTCGCGGAGGGGAAGAGGTCGTCCTGGTGGTATGACCAGACGTTGCCGGTCTGGAGGTCCTTGAGCACGATGGCCACGCGGCCGCGGTAGGAGGCTGCCAGCCGGAAGAGGTCCTCCGTCATCTTCTCCCACGCGGCCGCGGCAGGGTCCGGCGCCCACGACGCGGGGTGGACGGCGGCTGACGGGGCCGGCCCCGCGGCAGCCGCTTTCGGCCCATGCTTGAGAGCCGGGGCGGGGACGCTCGGCGCCGGAGCCTCCTCCTCGAGGACTTCAGCGACCGCCTTGGGCCGGGAGCCCCAGTCGAGGCCGAACCCCAGCGGATACGCCAGGGCCACGGCGAAAAGGACCGCGCCCACCAGGACGTCGGCGGGCTTCATGCCTCCCGGTCCCTGGCGGCTGGGAATGATACGGCCTGTTGTCTCGCCTCGGTCTGCCATGCCCCTCTAGGACGCAGTCTTCTCCGCCGTCTCCCCGGTGAACGTGAGCTTGTCCGGGCTGGCGGGATCGACGTCCGCCTGGAGGGTCGCGCCGCCCTTGAACTTCTTGAGCAGGATCTCCTCAGACAGGGGGTCCTCGATGAGGCGCTGGATGGTGCGCAGGAGCGGCCGCGCCCCGTAGTTCTGGTCGAACCCCGTCTTGATGAGAAGCTTCTGGGCCTCGGCGGAGACTTCGAGCTTGTAGCCCTGGGCCTCGACCTTCGCGCGCACGCGCTTGAGCTGGAGCTGGAGGATCTCCCCCATCTCCTCCTCGGTCAGCGGCTTGAAGACCACGATCTCGTTGACCCTGTTGATGAACTCGGGATTGAAGACCCGCCGGACCTCGTCCATCACCACGCTCTTCATCTTATCGTAATCGCGCGTGGAGGCCTCCTCCGCCGCCACGAACCCCAGGGACTTGCCGCGCGAGATGAGCCGCGCGCCCACGTTGGAGGTCATGATGAACACCGTGTTCTTGAAGCTGACCTTATGGCCGAGATTGTCGCTCAAGACCCCGTCGTCCATGACCTGCAGGAGGATGTTGAAGATGTCCGGGTGCGCCTTCTCGATCTCGTCCATGAGCACCACGGAGTAGGGCTTGCGGCGGACCGCCTCGGTCAGCTGGCCGCCCTCCTCGTAGCCCACGTATCCAGGGGGAGCGCCGATGAGGCGCGAGACGGAGAACTTCTCCATGTACTCGCTCATGTCGATGCGGATGAGCGAATCCTCGTTGCCGAAGAGGAACTCCGCGAGCGTGCGGGCCAGCTCGGTCTTGCCCACGCCCGTGGGGCCGAGGAACAAGAACGAGCCGATGGGCTTCTTGGCGTCCTTCAAGCCCGCGCGCGAGCGCCGGATGGCCTGGGAGATGAGCTTGAGGGCCTCCGCCTGCCCGATGACGCGGTTGCGCAGGCTGCCTTCCATGTGCAGGAGCTTCTCGGTCTCGGACTCGGTGAGGCTCGTGACCGGGATGCCGGTCCACTTGGCCACCACGGTGGCGATCTCCTCGGCCCCGATGACCGGGATGGTCTGGTCGCGCTTCTCGCGCCACTTCTTCTTGCCCTCCTCGAGGGCCTTTCTAAGCTCCTTCTCCTTGTCGCGCAGGCGGGCGGCCTTCTCGTATTCCTGGCCGGAGATGGCGCCGGACTTCTCCTTGACCACCTTCTCGATCTCGACCTCCTTCGCTTTGAACTGCGGGGGCGTCTCGGAAGTCCGCAGGCGCGCGCGAGACCCGGCCTCGTCGATGATTTCGATGGCCTTGTCCGGGAGGAAGCGCTCGGAGATATAGCGGTCCGCCAGCTCGGCCGCGGCCTTCACGGCGCTGTCGTCATACTTGACCTTGTGGTGCGACTCGTACTTGTCGCGCAGGCCTTTGAGGATGAGGACCGTCTCCTCCACGGAGGGCGGGTCCACCAGGATGGGCTGGAACCGGCGCTCCAGGGCGGCGTCGTGCTCGATGTGCTTGCGGAACTCGTCCATCGTGGTCGCGCCGATGCACTGCAGCTCGCCGCGGGCCAGCGCGGGCTTGAGCATGTTGGAGGCGTCGATGGCGCCCTCGGCCGCGCCCGCGCCGATGACCGTGTGCAGCTCGTCGACGAACAGGATGACCGAGTTCTTCGAGCGCCGGATCTCCTCGATGATGTTCTTGAGCCGCTGCTCGAACTCGCCGCGGTACTTCGTGCCGGCCACGACCAGCGCGAGGTCGAGCGTCATGACTCGCTTGCCGGCCAGGATCTCCGGGATGTCGCCGGAGGAGATCTTCTGCGCGAGGCCCTCGACGATGGCGGTCTTGCCCACGCCCGGGTCGCCGATCAAGACCGGGTTGTTCTTGGTGCGCCGCGCCAGGATCTGGATGAGCCGCTCGATCTCGTCCGCCCTGCCGATGACCGGGTCGAGCTTGCCTTCCCGCGCCAGGATCGTGAGGTCCCGGCCGAACTCGTCGAGCGTGGGCGTCTTGGACTTGGACTTGCCGCCGCCGGAACCGGACGCCTGCCCCGCTCCGCCCCCGCCGCCGCCCGAGCCGCCCTGCTGGGGCTGTTGGCCTTCGCCGAGGAGGTTCAGGACCTCCTCGCGCACCACCTCGAGCCTCAGCCCGAGGTTCTCCAGCACGCGCGCTGCCACACCCTCTTCCTCGCGGATGAGCCCGAGCAGCAGGTGCTCCGTGCCCACGTAGGAGTGCCCCATGTGCTGGGCCTCTTCCACCGCGTACTCGAGGACCTTCTTGGCCCGCGGAGTGAAGGGGATCTCGCCGAGCAGCATGACGTTGTCGCCCGTGCCCACGATCTTCTCGATCTCGGCCCGGACGCGGCGGAGATCCACGCCGAGGTTGGCCAGGACCTGGGCCGCCACGCCCTCGCCCAGGGCGATGAGGCCGAGCAGGATGTGCTCCGTGCCCACGTAGTCATGGTTGAGGCGCTTGGCCTCCTCCTGCGCGATGAGGATGACGCGCTGGGCGCGCTCCGTAAAACGGTTGGACATTTTATCTCCTGTTGTGTGCTGCTTTCACACGCCCGCCGAAGCCCTGCCCTTCGCCGCAACGCGGAACGGACTTTCCCGTAAAATACGACGCAACCGGCATGGCCGAGAAAAAAATCCGGCCCCGGAGCCCTTAATATTAACATATTCCGTAAAGTTGTCCACCCTTAGTCTTGTCTCACGCAAGATGAGCCTGAAGGACAGAGACGGTCTCTGACGCAGGTCGGCACTGAGGACCGCTGACTAATTCCGACGGCCGCGTCCTGGTCCGGCAGGCCGGCGGTTCTGCCCGCCTTGGGGCCGGTTCTGCCCGCCCGGGGAACGCATGCGCCCGCCTTCTCTTGACCCTGCCCCTTGGCGCTGTCGTCCTCCGCCGGGCCCGCGGCGGCCGCCTTCCCCTGGTCCAACCTTGTCTTTGGCCCCCGGGGATCGGCTGCCCGGCTGGACTCCTCCGCCATCTTCGGCGCCGCCTTGCTCAGGACGGCCGCGGCCATGGCCTCGCTGCCGGCCCTCTCCCTCCTGCGGCCGCTGGCCTGGCTCCACATCGTTCCCAGGAGCCCGATCTCCGGGCTGCAAGCCGCCGTCATCTTCAGGCCCGCCGGGCTCGCGACGCATGCGCCCCTCGCCAGGGCCGCGGCGGTCTTCGTCGGGCCGAGGCTGTCCCGGCTCCTCTCTGTCCGCGCCTTCATGGGACCGGTCGCCCGGCCCTCTTCGCTGATTCCCGTCTCCTGGCTGCCGGCCTTCGTGCTGTCCGCGATCCTCGCGCCGAGAGTCCGGCCGCGGTCCGCCCGCTCCGGGTCCTCTCTGGGATTCCTGCCTTCCCGGAGTTCCTTCCCCGGTCCCGGCCTGCCGGCCAGGCGCCTGGCCTCCGCTGGGCCCGCCCTGGGGCCGTCGCGCGCCATCACCGCTTCCGCGACCCTCGCCGCCGCCGCCACGCTCGCCCCGCTCCGGCCTGCGCAGCTGCTCCCGCATGGACCGCTGCTCCTCGGAAGGGAGCGCCTGCATGCGGCCGCGGTGCTCCTGGATCATGCGGCCGCGGACCAACTCCCTCTCGGGCCGTTCCATCTCCCTCCAATCGCGACTGAGGACATCCGACCGTTCGCGGACGCGCTCGATCCGCTCCTGCTGGGGCTTGAGCCGGGAAAGCCCGCTCACGCGCAGGTAGCTGCGTCCCTCCCGCGTCTCGGTCTCGACCTCCCTCCCCTTGGGGACATGGATCTCCTGCCGGGGCTCGAGCATGGTCTCTTCGATG
>JACRNU010000113.1 GCA_016234805.1 Elusimicrobiota bacterium | reverse complement strand
GCCACAGCCACCCGGCGACCAGCAGGAGCCACGCCCGGCCGGGGAGCATGCACAGGAGGCACAGCACCAGACGCTCGCCCATGGTGAAGATCTTCTCCCAGGGCGAGGGGAAGCGCGCGCCGAAGAGGTCCTTCTCCAGGAAGTAGATGAAGATGGTGCCGCCATGCGTGGCCAGCACCAGCAGGATGCCGATGACCGGCCACCACTCGGGGATGAGGCCGGCCTCGCCGTTGCCGGTCAGGGAGACGGGGGTCAGGAGGAAGATCACGGCCGCGTGCACGATCTGGTCCCACAGGAAGCACCAGGTATTGGCCAGGCTGTGGTAGCGCCGGATGGCCAGGACACGCAGCAGGTCCTCCATCAGATGGAGCAGGAAGATGAAGAACACGCATTGCCAGCCGCTGAAGCTGACCAGCCCGTTCTCCAGCCAGACGTCCCCCAGATACGGGAAGACCAGGACGCCGTAGACCAGGGGGTGGATGACGCAGTGCGCCAGCATCCCCAACAGCGTGGAGCGCTTCCAGATGTTGATGTAATCCGTCTGGAAGGTGAAGTCGGCCAGGAAGTGACCGAACAGCAGGCGCCAGAACAGCACCATCAGTCAGGCCCTCACTTCGCCGTCAGGTTGAACACCCCGTCCCACTCCTCCGGCGGAGGGATCACGCTGTAGTCCGTCGAAACGTTGAGGTAGAGCTTAGCCGGCCCGTCCTCGGGGAAGATCTTCACGAACTCCTCGAACGCGGCCTTGGCCGGCTCGAACTCGCGCTTGTTGAAGTGGCCCAGGCCCTTCTCGTAGAGAGGCAGGGCCTTCTTCCACTCCTCGGAGAGCCCCCCCTTCTTGGCCAACAGCTCGAAGACCCGGATGGGCTCGGACTTGCCGACCACGCGGACCCTTCCGAGCTCCCTGGCTTCGACCCGGTCCTTGGCGCCCTCGTAAGTGTCCTCGGAAGCCATGATCTTGGACCCGAAGAACTTGTTCGAGCCCTCGAGCCGCGAGGCGAGGTTCACCTCGTCGCCCAGCACGGTGTACTGCAGCTTCTTCTCGCTGCCGGTCAGGCCCACGGTCGCCTCGCCGGAGTTGAGCCCGATGCGGACCGCCGGGATCTCGGGCAAGCCCGGTTCGAGGTTCTTGTTGAGCTCACCCATCATCTCCTGGCACTCGATGGCGGACAGGCAGGCCTGGACCCGGTGATCCGGACATTCGAGAGGCGCGTTCCAGAACGCCATGATGCAGTCGCCGATGTACTTATCAATGACGCCCTTGCGGTCCTGGATGATCTTCGAGAGGACGGAGAGGTAGCGGTTGAGGAACAGGATGAGGCCCTCGGGAGACATCTTCTCCGAGATGGTGGTGAAGTGCGCGATGTCGAGGAAAAAGATGGTCAGATCCTTCCTCTCGCCGCCGAGCTTCACCTTGGAGGGGTCCCTGGCCAGGTCTTCGACGACCTCCGGAGCCACGAACTGGCCGAAGAGGTTCTTGATCTTCTTCTTCTCCGCGCCCTCCGTGACCATCCGATAGGCCGTCTGCACGATGAAAGAGCCCAGCAGGGCCAGCGCGGGCGCCACGAGCTCCACCCGGACGCCCTGGCCGAACTGGTACCAGGACCAGGAGAACCAGGCCGCGAGCAAGAGCAGGGCCGCGCTGTTGGAGACGGCCGGGGAGAAGCGCAGGAGGATGAGCGGCAGCCAGATCATGATGATGATGATGACGAGCATGTACTGGCGGGTGGGGATCTCGAGGAAATCCTCGTGGATCAGGTTGTCGATGTTATTGGCGTGGTACTCCGCGCCCGGGGCCGTGGGGGAGAACGGCGAGGGATAGTGGTCGAAGTAGCCCAGGGTGGTCGAGCCGATGATCATGAGCGAGCCCTTGAGGGCCTTCCTCTGTTCGTCGGTGAGCTCGCCGTTGAGCAGGTCCATGACCGAGATCATGCGGTAGGGGGAGTGGACCTTCGGCAGGTTCTGCACCTCGCCGGCCTGGCCGATGTCTCGCTTCTCATGCTGCAGCCAGGTCTTGGGTTTGCGGAAGCTGATGTGCATGAGCCTTGGCGGCGGGCCGGCATAGATGTCCCGGAGCTCCTGGAACGGCCGCTCCGTGAAGCTCGCGACGCACGCGATGTCCATGGAGGCCGCTGGCTGCCCGACTTCCCGGGGATCGTCGATGCGCAGGTCGAACATGACGGACCTGCGCACGTGGCCGTCGGCGTCGATGACGAAGTCGATGTTGGGGTAGCCCAGGAACTGGGCCGCCTTGTCCAAGCCGCTGACCGGCATGTTCACGCTCACCACGTCGCCGTGCGTCGTGTTCTCGGTCCTGCTCTGGAAGAGGTGGATGACCCGGCCGAACCTCTTGGTCGCGTCCGCGAGCTTCTTGTCCTCGACGGGCTTGGGCTCGAAGAACATGACGTCGAAGGCCACGGTCTTGACCCCGTAGCTCTTGAGCTTGCCGAGGAGGTCCGCGTATTTGTCCCGCGGCAGGGGGAAGCCGAACTTCCGGCCCGTGTCCTCGTCCACGGCCGCCAGGATGATGCGCGGGTCGCCTTCCTTGAGCGCCGGGAAGCGCAGGACGAACATCTTGTCCATCCACACGTCCTCGATGTGGTGGAACACCCCGTTGATCGGGATCATCAGCATCTGCGGCCACCAGAGCACGAGGAAGATGAAGGAGAAGACGATCGTGAAGATCAGGGGGAACCGGCTCTTCGTCTCTTTTTTGTCGCTCATGGCTTGGTGGGAGCTTCCTTTCCCGAAGATTGCGGCGCGGCTTTCGCGCCGGAGCCGGTCTTGGACGGAGCTTTAGGGGCCGCCGGAGCCTTGGCCGCGGGCTTCTTCGCGGGCACTGCCGGCTTCTTGACAGCCGCCTCAGGCTTCTTGGCAGCAGCCTCGGGTTTCTTGGCAGCAGCCTCGGGTTTCTTCTCCGGCTTTGCCGGCGCCCCCTGCGGGGACTGCGGGTCCCTGCCCGCCGCCTCCGGGGACGGCGTCCCCTCGGACGCCGGAGGCTCCGGGATGCCGAGCCTGGCCCTCAGCATGAGCCGGGCCTGCTCCATCGTCCCCTTGACGCCGGGGTCCTTCTCCGCCTTGGCCGCGGCTTCGAGGCCGGCCAGGCCGACCTTCTCGTCGCCGATCATGGTCAGGGTGTTCGCCGAGAGCATCCTGATGTCCGGGGAAGCGTCCTTGAGCATCTCGCAGGCCAGAGACTGTCCGGAAGGGTCTCCCAGCCGTCCCAGGGCCATGGCGGCCTGGAGCCGCACCGCCGGGACCTCATCCTTGAGGGCGCCGGACAGGGTCGGGACAGCGGCAGGGTCGGCCAGCAGGCCCAGGCTGCGGACGATCTCCTCCCTGACCTCCGAGGACTTCTCCTTCGGCAGGGCGGCCTGCAGGGCCGAGACGCTCTCCTTGCCCATGATCTGGCCCAGAGCGCCGGCCGCGGTCCGGCGCAGACCGCCGTCGGCGTCGCCCAGAAGGGCGGCGATGGCCCCCACTGCTTTGCCGACCCGCAGTGCACCGAGCGAGCGCACCGCGGCGTAGCGGACCCCCACCTCGCTGTCCTTGAGCGCGGCCACCAGGGAATCAGCCGCTGAGGCGTCGCCCAGGAAGGCCAGCATCGTGGCCGCGGCCTGACGGACCATGGACTCCTTCTCTTTCTTGGGATTGAGCAGGCCGGCGACCGCGGAGGCGGTCCCCGCGAGCCGCATGCGGCCGACGGCGTTGACCGCTGCCGAGCGCACGAACGGATGCGTGTCGTCGAAGAGAGCCAGCAGGGCGGACTTGCCTTCCTCGCGCCTCATGTCGCCGATGGCTTGCGCGGCCCGCATCCGGACCATGGGGTCGCTGTTCTTCGTCTGTTCCACGACCTGCTGGAACGGATCCTGAGGAACAGCTTGGGTCGGAGACTGCTGCCCGAACCCCTGGACCGCCGTCATCAACGGCATCACCGACACCAAGAAGAAAATATAAATATGGGTCATCACACCCGGATTCTAGATTAAATCACCCAGAACATCAACTCGGGCGAGAGCTGTCCGATTCGACTCGACGGAGGTCCTGGGCCGCTTCGAGCGCGTGGTCACCCGCAATTTCGGAAGAGTCGTCCGGCCCTGCCCGCGGAGGCCAAGGCCCGGCGTTTCTTTCGGGCGATGCGGCGGTCCGGGTCCTTCCGGTCCAGCAACGCCTCCAACGCGTCGTCGAAGACATTCTCGGGCCTGCCATGCGGATACTTGTGCCGGAGCAGGTCCCGGGCGCGGTTGAACTTCGCTCGTAAAGATTCCGGAGCCGCGAAGTTGAACAGGACCCGGCCTTCCTGATGGAGCGGGAGACCTCCAGCCGAATCCATGGGCCGGGGTTCGGCCTTGGATGCTTCGGAGGCTATCGGCTCTTGCGCCGCGGTGTCCCCTTCGGGCGCGACTCCGCTGCTTGCCGGCGGGAGTGCGAGGGCTCCGGCCTCCTGCACGGGCCGGGCAGGGCACGGTCCCACGGAAAGCGTCCGAATCACGGGCCGCTTCTCAGGCAAGGGAGCGAGGCTCGCGACCAGGCGGGCGAGTTCATCGAGCGTCCTGCGACTTGCCTTGTCGAGCAGGCCGCGGTAGTTCTCCCTGGTCAGGTGGGGCGCGAGCCTTGCCACGGCCGTGAGGTGTATCCGGCGCTCCGCGATCATGGTCAGGATGCGCGGGTACCTGATGGCGGCGCGGGCCGCGCGGATGCGAAGGTAGGCCTCGGCCTCTGAGCATCCCAACTCCCTGGTGCAGTAGGCGAAGAGGGAGGGGAACCCGCGTTCCTCGGCGGCGCGGCGGCGGTCGAGTTCCGCCAAGTGGGCCAGGATGGCGGCGAGGGACCATGAGTCGAACTGGTCCAGGCGCTTGAGGCTCTCAAAGAGCCGGGGCGTCGCGCGGGTCGCGCAGAAGTGGAGCCATTGCTCCGGCGGCATGGTCGCCTTCAGGCATGGTTCAGAATTGGTATGCCATGGTTCGGGAAGGGCTTGGCATGGCTGGCGATGGCCCTGGCATGGTGCGCGAAGGTCAGCGCATGGTTCGTGGTAGGCGGGGCGGGGGAGTTCCATATACTATGTACGATTGGCAGGGTGGAAAAGTTCCACGAAACCGGAGCCCATCTTCACCTGGAATAAAAAAATTGTTGAGGGACAAGCGTTATTTGCCTTCAGCTGTTTTTTGAAAATAGTTGGTCGCGAAATCGGATGGAAATTCCAGCGTTTCTGTGTATTGAGGTGGGGATTGAGGATGGCTGCGGCGCGGGAACGGCCGCCGGGTGGGCGATCATGACGGGAACGGCTCCAGGAGCCGAGGCCTCCGCGAGCCAAAACAGGGGACCACCAACCTCACTGCTCAGACATCGGAGGAAGCGCCGAAACCGAGGTCATTCATCCGAATTGGCTTGGGCGAGTCGGCTAGTGGATGACGCCGATCTTGCGGATCTCGGTGGCGGTGCCGCCCGGGGACTTGACCTTGATGCGGGCGATGTAGCCGCCCTTGTCCACGTTGCGGCCGGTGGAGTTCTTGCCGTCCCAGAAGACGAAGTTCGGGCCGGCGCGGCCGCCCTCGCCGCCCGCGGCGTAGTTGGTGGTCTTCACCACGTAGCCGAGCATGTCGTAGATGGTGATGGTGACGTCGGAATCCGCGCCCAGCACGTAGTAGATGGTGGTCTTGCTGCCCGACCCGCCGGTCCGGGTGTCGAACGGGTTGGGGTAGTTGCCCACGCCCTGGATGATGACCTTATTGACGCCCGTGGCCACGCTCTCCGCCGTGCCCGACCAGTCGGACCAGATGCCGCCCGCGGTCAGGGCGCGCACCCGGTACTGGTAGTACTGGTTCACGTCCCTGGGTTCCTCGCCGGCGAACTCGTTGCCCGCGCCGACCGTGAAGCTCTCCTGGTTGGCGGGGCCGGCGTTGTCGCGCACGGACATGGCCGCGCCGCTGACGGTCTTCTTCCTCGCCGGGATGATGGAGAGGGTGCGCCACACCACGCCCATCTGCAGGTCCTTGGGCGCGCCGCCGCGCTCTTGGACCTCGTAGGCCACCACGCCCGAGTAGGGCTGGCTCGCCTTCTCCCACTGCAGGGTGAAGCTCGTCTGGCCCTGCTCGAGGGCCTTGACCACGCCGGGCCTGGAGGGGCTCACGAGGTCGGGGCGGAACAGGAACATGGCGGTCGCCTCGCTGGTCGAGAGCTGCACGCCCTGCGAGCCCATCCGCACGCCGCTGCCGGGGACGAAGCTCGACGAGAAGAAGACCCCTCCCCAGCCCACGGAGACGACCAGCCCGCCCTTGAACCCGTTGACGCCGGTGGAGACGAAGACGAGCGTGGTGCTGTCGAGGGGGCTCACGCCGGAGGAGACCAGGACCGAGCCGAAGTCCGTCAGGTTGACCGCGTCGCCCGGCCCGATGGGCATGGCGAGCGCTCCCGGACCGGTGGAGAGGTCCACGTTGCCGAACCTGTCGACCGCGATAGCGTAGCCGCCGGCGCCCTCCGTGGAGATGGCCGTCCCGGCGGCGCTCGTGGACAGCCTGATGCTGTCGGTGCTGATGCCCAGGGTCGTCGGCGTCAGGGCATACCCTCCGGCGCTCGCGGACATGGCGACCCCGCCCGTGCCCGTGGCGATGTACTGCACGAAGATGATGGCCGCGCCGTCGGACACGGGCTCGCCGGTGAGGTGCGGGATGGGCACGGACCCGTGCAGGCCGCGGCCGTTGCCGGGCGCGGGGTCGCCCTCCTGGCCGACAGTCCGGACGAAGCTGCCGGTCACGCGCTTGACGCGCATGATCTCCGAGCCCACGTAGACCAGCTTCTCCGGGATCTGCAGGACGGTCACGTCGGAGACCGCGAAGTACGTGGTCTCCGTGGTGAGGTCCTGGCCCAGCCGGGTGACGTTGGGCACCGGCAGGGTCAAGCCCCTGATCCTGGCCGTGGTCACGGAGGCGCTCGCGCTCTCGACCAAGGCCCGGAAGGTCTGCAGGCTCATGCCCTTGGTGTCCATGATCGCGGACATGGTGGACCACTTGCCGGAATAGGAAGTCGGCTCGTCGAAGTACTTGCCCGCGGCCCACTGGTAGTAGCCGGGCGTGGAGATCCTCGGCAGGAGGGCCGAGAGCTCGCCGATCTTGCCGGTCCAGGCCGAAGGCACGAAGCCCTTGAGCGGCATGGGGATGGCGGCCTCGGGGTTGCCCTGGTCCGCGGGGTCCTTGCCCAGCATGAAGGTCATCCCGCCGGAGCCGCTGGGCAGGATCATGTCCACGATGCCGTCTTGGTTCAAGTCCATGTCCAGGATGCCGGTGCCCGTCATATCGCGCGAGGGAGCGCCGTCGCCGATGATGGACAGGAGGTACGGCGAGACCGCGCCGCCCAGGTAGAAGTTGTCGGGCACCCGGTCGGAGTTGATGTCCATCATGGGCGGGTACTTCACGCAGTTCACCACCCACGACGAGCCGTCCACCCCGGTCCAGGAGGAGATCTTCACGGTACCGCCGCCCGAGCCGGGGTTGGCCGGCTGGCTGCCGCGGGTCGCCCACGAGGAGCCGTCGAGGCAGATCCAGTACCTCGGGTCAGGCACCCAGTTGCCGTTCTCGTCCTTGCACATGTTGTTCCTGGGATTGGAGGGGTTCTTGCCGTTGTTGCAGCGCACCGGGTCGATGTGCGCGTAGGCGGGCAGGCCCACGGCCTCCTTGGGAGCGTTCTTGCCGGCGCGCACGATGATGATGGGCAGGGTCCCGGTGGAGACGCCCATCGCCATGGCGACCGGCGGCACGTTGACCCCCAGGATCTCGACGAGACGCGTCGTCAGCGCCGGCGGCAGGGTCTCGTCGGGCTCGGCCGGCAGGGGCGTGCCGTTGGGACCCAGCAGGCCCGTCTGCCAGGAGAGATTGAGGCCCGCGAGATGCCCGACCGTGGAGCGTCCGGCGCGGTCCATGGTCCCGATGTCCGCGACCACGAAGAGCGTCGTGGACGCGGTCGAGATCCTGACGTAGGGGGTGGAGAAGCCCATGCCCACGTTGACGACCGGATTGGCCCCGAACCAGGCCAGGGTGGAGCCCACGACGCCGCCCGAGAAGTCCTCCATGCCCACGAGGTACTTGTTGCACAGCAGGTTCTCCACGCCCGACTGCGGGATGCTGCAGTAGCAGTTCATGCCGAACTGGGTCCCGTAGGAGCAGGACATGCTCCACACCCCCGCGTTCTGGATCCTGAAGGACCCGGTCTCGAAGTTGCCCAGCATGCTGCCCTCGGCCCCGGGCTTGGACATGCCGGACTGCCACATGCTGTAGGAGTTCGTCGAATACCTGAAGAAGTCCGTGGTGCCTGCGATGAGGCCCCGGATGGCGGTCGAGGAACCGCGCTGGCCGATCCAGCCCACCAGGGCGTCCTTCTGGGCCGCGAAGACCTTGTCGCCGTCCGAGTCCATCCACACGCTCAGGCGCTTGAAGTCGCCCTCTCCCTTGCCCCAGCCCTGCGCGATGGTCCCGAGCTGGTCGAGCCTCATCTGCGAGACGTTGACCGAGAGCGCGCTGGTCTTGAGCTCGAGCTTCAGCAGGCCGACGTTGAGCTGGCCCCTGGGCGCCGCCGGCGGCGTGATGTCGACGCCCGTGACCGAGAGCTTGGCCACCGGGGCGTTGGGGTCCACGCGGTAGACGAACAGCGGCCTCGACGAGGAGACGCTGCCGCTCTGGGACACGAACCGGGAGAGGAAGACGGCGGCCTCGTCGGAGACCGGTTCGTTCTTCATGTGCAGGATGGGGGCCGAACCCTTCAGGCCCCGGCCGTTGGCGGGCGCGGGGTCGCCCTCCTGCCCGATGACCTGGAGGGTGTTGGAGTTCACCTTCTCGACGCGCATGACCTCGGAGCCCACGAAGATCAGGCCCGGGAGCGTGAGGCCGTCGGCGTTGCTCACGGTGAACTGCAGGGTGTCCGGCGTGAGGTCCTGGGTCAGGCGGGTCACGTTGGGCACGGGCAGAGACAGGCCCGTGACCCGCGCGGCGCTCACGGGCGAGCCCACGGCCCTGGCCCTGAAGTCGATGCCGGTCCAGGACGAGACGACCACGGCGGCGACCGAGGACCACTTGAGGCTGTACGCCGGGACGCGTCCCACGTCGCCCTCGTCGGGGTACCGGCCGATCGCCACCTCGTAGTAGCCGGGCAGGCCCGTGGTGGGCAGCATGGCGGTCAGCTGGCCGTCGCGGGCGCTCCAGGCGGACGGCACGAAGCCCTGGTCGGGCACGGGAACGGCCTTGGCCGCGTTGCCCTGGTCGGAGAGGTCGTTGCCCAGCATCATCTGGACGTTGCCCGAGGAGATGAACACCATGTCCGCGATGCCGTCGTCGTTCAAGTCCATGTCCAGGATGCCGGTGCGCGTCATGTCGCGCGAGGGTTGCCGGTCTCCGGCCAGGGTCACGTTGGTGCTCGGCGCCACGCTGTACATGTCCGGCGGCTGGGAGAAGTTGTCCGGCGCATAGTCGCCGTTCAAGTCGAGGAGCGGCGGCTCGCCCGCGCAGTTGGCGACGTTGACGGCGTTGGTCAGGTCGTGCAGGACCACGCGGTGGTTGTAGCGGTCCGCCGTGGCCAGCCGCGCCCCGTTGGAGGCGAGTCCCGTGGGCCCGGCCAGGGCCCAGGCGCTCGGCAGCATGGCCCCTCCTTGGTTGGCGGTGTTCGTGGACATGTTCGGCTGGCCGAGGACCAGGGCCGCGTGCTGGTTGCTGATGGACGGCACGGTGTTGAAGACCAGGACGCGGTTGTTGCCGTAGTCCGAGACATAGAGCCTCTGGCCGTCCGAGTAGACCATGCCGGGCTCCTTCAAGGTGTTGCTGTTGGGGCCGGCGCCCTGATTGGCCAGCCCGAACGCCATGCCCGGCTGCCCCACCACCACGTCGGCCGAGGCTCCGCTGGTCGCCGGGATGGAGTTGAAGACCAGCACCCGGTTGTTGCCTGAGTCCGTCACGAACAGCCTGCCGCCTGAGGAGTAGGCGTGGGACGGCCCGGACAGCCGGTTTTCGGCGGTTCCGGGCGCGGCCGAGGTGAACAGGTTCTGGCCCACGACCCGGTCCGAGGCGGAGTTGTTGACGGACGGGATGCCGTTGAAGATCAGCACCCGGTTGTTCCCATAATCCGCCACGAAGAGCCGCGCCCCGTCGCCGTGGATGCCCATGGGCATCGAGAGGGTCGCGTTGCCCGGGGAGGCCCCGCCCTGGTTCTTGGCGCTCGCGTTCATGTCCGCCTGGCCGATGACGAAGTCGGCCGAGGCGTTGTCCGCGGCCGGGATGCCGTTGTAGATCAGCACACGGTTGTTGCCGTGGTCCGCGATCAACAGCTTGGTCCCGTCCGAATACAAGGCCATGGGGGTGTTGAGCCGGTCGGCCCCCGTTGCGGCGGCGTTCGAGCCCATGTTGGGCTGTCCCACGACCACGTCCGCGGGCACGTCCCAGCCGGCCGGGACCGCGTTCCAGATGAGGACCCGGTTGTTGCCCGCGTCCGCCACGATGAGCTTCGAGCCCACGACCTGGGCGTGGGTGGGAGACGACAGCGAGATTGAGGACGCCGCGCCGCCGCGGTTGGGGGCGTTGGAGGTCAGGTTCGTCTGGCCCAGGGCCAGGGCCGCGGCCGCGTTGGTCTCCAGCGCGAACTGGCTGCCGGGCGTGGTGCCGAGCCACGGCTTGCCGTTGGGGCAGAGCCACTTGGTCGGGTCCGGGATGGGAGCGCCCGTGGCCGAGTCGCGGCAGATGTTGTTGCGCGGGTTGGTCACGACCCTGCTGTTGTTGCACCCGTCATTGTCATAGGGGTCGGGGGTGGGCGTGAGGGAAGGGGGATTGGGGTTGAGCCAAGCGTAAGCCGGGTAGCCGATCGCGCTGTAGTACGGGTCACCGGGCTTCGAGACCCCGTTGATGCCGGCCTTGACCACGATCACGGGCGTGGCGTTCGAGGAGATGGAGACCGCAGGCACGCTCAAGGGCGCGATGGTGAGCATGCGGGACTCGACCGGCGGCTTGGCGTTGGGGTCGGCCGTGGCGGACACGACCCCGTTCAAGCCGTAGATGTCGTCGTAGGTGGCCAGGCGCACGCCCGCCAGATGGCCGATGGTGGTCCCGGCGGCCCGGTCCGTGACCCCGATGTCGCCCGTGACGAAGAGCCTGATCACGGCCGTGCTTATCCGCAGGTAGGGCAGGGCGGTCGTATCCAGGGCGCTGGCGGAGAGGTCCACCAGGGCGTTGCCGCCCGCGAAGGCCGCGCTCGAGCCGAGCAGGGTGTCGTTGGCCGGGGTGAAGACGCGGTCGCCGTTGTCCTTCCACACGCTCATCTTCACGAGGTCGCCGTCCCCCACCCCGCCGCCGGCGTCGATCGTGCCGTACTGGCGGAACCGGATCTTGTCGATGTTCACGAAGTCCGAGCTGGTCTTCAACTCGAGCTGCAGGAACGGCACCTCGGTCTGGTTCTGCCCCGCCCCGGCCGGCGCGATGGTGAACCCGCTGGCCGAGAGGTAGATGGCCTCGATGGCCACGTTCGTGCCCACGAACGGATAGGCGGTCGAGCTCGTGCCCAGGGGACCCGAGCGCGTCACCTCCTTGTAGTAGATCGGCTGGACGATGTCTCCTCTAGGCATGCCGAACCACGACTTGTCCCGGATGGTGACCCCCACGAGGTCGTTGCGGACCGCCTCCTCCGCGATGTCGTAGACCGCGAAGAACGACCCGGCCACGGGCCCGATCATCTGGTCGTTCTTGAAGTAGATCAGCGACTGCACGTTGCTGTCGTTGTCCTGGTCGTAGACGTCCACCTTGCGCACGCTCATGCCGGGCGTGAGGTTGAGCAGAGGGGTGTTCCCGAAGCCCAGCTTGCCCCCGCGCACGCTGATGCGCAGGCAAGGCAGGCTCGTCACGGGGTCGATGCCGTCGGCGCAGCCCTTGGCCTTGCCCGTGGCGGAGTCGGCCGCCTCGAAGAACATGAGCTCGGCGCCGTTGAGGTAGACCCAGCCGCCGGCCATGGAGTTGTCGAAGTTGGTCGGGAAGCCCCAGGTCGAGGCCACCACCATGTCGAAGGGCACCGTGGTGGTGCTGTACACGAAGGTGGACAGCACGGTGTCGACCTCGGAGATGTTCACGTCCTCCACGGTCGAGAAGACGTCGTCCTGGTTGATGTCCTTGTAGACCCGCACGAACCGGATGTCCGTGTTGCGGCCCAGGGGCCGGCTCGGGTCCTGGGAGCCTCCGCCGCGCTCCAGGCGCAGGGTCCGCCACGGGGCCAGGGCCACGTCGGTCGCCAGGTTGAACCGCAGGAAGGGCACGTTCGACTGGGCCTGCCTCACGCTCGTCATGTTGGCCGTGATGTTGTTGACCCCGAGGGTGACCCGCGAGGTCACCTTCCTGATGGTGAGCATCGGGTTGCTGTTGAAGCCGCCGGTCGGGAAGCCCACCAGGTGCGGCACCTGCACGGTCAGGTTGCCGGGGGTGGCGATGGTGATGCCCTGGCGCGAGTTCTCCAGGGCGAACTCCGAGATGTCGAGGGTGATGAAGATGTCCGTGGCCGCGGTGGAGACCTCGATGGGCTTCTTAAGGAGGATGATGACGGTCCCGGTGCTGAAGGACTCGTTGCCGTAGGACAGCAGTCCCGGATAGTCGCCGTTGTCCCCGGCGGCGGAGTCCTCCACGTCGAAGGAGCCGTTGCCGTTGACGTCGCCCCAGATCTTGACCACGGTCGCGTCCGTGTCCAGGCCCCCGGCGGCCAGGGTGTGGTCGATGGCGATCTTCCCGAGGATGGCGGAGTTGCGGTCGGTCTTCAAGCGCATGCGCACCATGGGCACGTTCTTGTCGTTCTGGTAGGCGTACGCGGAGCCGAACTGCTCGAAGCTCACGCTGACCGTGTTCACCGTCGGCATGATGGGCGAGGCCGGGCTCGTGGGCGTGCTCAGGAAGACGGCTTCGTGGCCGGCGTTGGCCGGAGTCATGAGGATCTTCTCCGCGTCCGCGATGAACAGGCCGGTGACGATGTTCTGCGGGTTGAGCAGCTCGTGGGAGAACTTGGCCTTGCCCGACACGTCGACCGCGGCGTAGAAGGTCTTGGTGGAGGGCGAGATGAGGACGTAGGGCAGGCCCGTGCCGGGGTCCAAGAAGGGGACCGTTATCCTGCCCTCAGGGTCCGGGAACACGCCGAAGTGGTTCGTGCCCACCAGGGGGTCGCCCGCGTTCTCCTGGCTGATCGGGTCGCGGTGGAAGGCGGGGTCCCCGAACGGCAGGAGCGACTGGTAGACGTCGACCGCGGTCACGTCCGTGTCGTTGCCGTTCAAGCCCAGGGGCAGGATCCGGCTGAACTTGATGGCCGAGAGCTGTATCTGGAAGGCCGAGGTCCACATGTCCATGCGCATGACCGCGGTGTTCTGCTGGCCCTGCCAGACCATGGGCCCCACCGCGGGATCCTGGGTGACGGCCACGGACTTGACGGGCGAGAGGCCCGCGTGCGCGGCCGGGGCCGTGCCCATGCGGCCGCGCGTGACCCCGTAGAGCACCGGCAGGGTCGGGTCCAGGGCGGAGTAGCTCACGATCTCGTCGTCCACCGCGATGTAGGCCGCCGCGTACCAGGTCGTGCAGCCCAGAGGGTCGTAGATCGGCGCGGTGGGCAGGCCCGCGGTGGACTGCAGGACCCAGGTGTTCTCGACCGAGCCCGCGGGCATGTTGCCCACCCCGGCCACGCTCAGCACCACCGCCCCGCCATAAGCCGGGCCGGTCGATCCCAGCACCGCGTGCGCCGCGGGCGTGGTGCTGAGCTGGCCGCGCTTGACGTTGAGGAGGAAGGGGCAGGTGGACATCAATCCGTCGTAGCTGATGACCTCGCCGTCCACCACGGCGTAGGAGGTGGTCCCGGCGCCCAGGGGCACGGGGAAGCCCTGGGTCGAGGTCAGGGCCCAGAAGGTGTCCACGGCCCCGGCCGCGGAGACCGCGATCTCGCCGGCCAGGAGCGGCGCGGCGAACGTGCCGGACGAGCTCGAGAAGAACGGGGTGGTCTTGATGTAGAGCTTCTGCGGGGAGGCCACGATGGCCCGCATCTTCGATATCCAGGTCACGTTCGAGCCCGGGGTGTCGAAGTAGTTGGGGTAGGAGATCGCGTTCTTGAGCGGATCGTCGTTGATGTCCGGGCTCGGGAAGGACTGGGCGCGCACCTCCATGCCCAGCGTCCTGGGCTGGCCGGTGTCGACGTTGGTCGGCTGGGCGTCCGCGGTGACGTGGTAGACGACGAAGAACCTCTGCGGTATCGGCGCCCTGGCCTCGGTGTCGACGATGAAGGGCGTGTCCAGCTTGACCTGGGCCGTGAGAGGCTGGCCGCTGTAGCCGAAGACCCCCTCGCCCAGGTTCTGGTCCGCGATCGGGATCGCGGTGGGGTTGAACACGCCGTCGCCGTTGGCGTCGTACCAGACCGACACCCTGTCCACGTCGGGCGAGATGAGACCGGAGGAGGTCGCGGTCCCCGTGCCGTAGACCAGGAGCCAGCGCCACCTGGCGTCGCCGATGTTGGTCTTGAACTGGAGCGAGCCCACGGCCACGGAGGAGTTCTGCTGCACGAACGGCCCCATGGCGCCGTCGAGGGTGTTCGTGGACTTCAAGGTCACCTTGTCGCCGACCTCCCGGACCATGGACACGTAGGAATCGGTCAAGCCGCCGGCCACCGTGGTCGAGACCCAGACCTTGCTCGTGGACATGATCTTGGGCTCCCGGATCTTGAAGTAGTGGGTGTTCGGGATGGCCAGGCCTATGTTGGTCAGGGCGCCGATGGAGGCCGTGGGGCTGATGTCGTAGGTGACGAAGAAGTTGGATTCGAGGATGTCCAGCATCTGCCCGCCCGAGCCGCTGTACCCGTAGATCGGCAGGATCGCGGGCCCGGAGATCACGGTCCCGGTCGAGAACGCGATCATGGGCGTGCCTTCCAGGCCGCGCCTGCAGTTCTTGAACAGCTTGAGCGAGACGTCCCGGTCGTCGCAGAGCACCACCTCTTTCTTGAGCTCGTCGGTCTGGTCGTCGTTGATCACGAGACGGATGACCGGGTCCTCAACGCCCGGCACGGTCGGGTCCTCGAAGGGGTTCTCGGCCGGGAACATGCCTTCCAGGTCGCTGACCTCGATGTCCGTGACGTCCGGCACGCCCGTGCCCGAGCTCAGGGCCACCATGAGCTTGGTGGTCGGGAACTTGCGCAGCATCGCGTCCTGGGGGCTGACCTGCGAGTCCACGGCCACGTCGAAGAGGCCGTTGCCGTCCCAGTCGCGCCAGAGCTTGATGTTCACGACGTCCGCGGCCTTGTTGTTCAAGGCCAGCATGTCGTTGTAGGAGCCGTTGCCCCGCATGGTCGAGGGATACCACCGGTCGAGCTTGAGGCCCCGCCACTCGCCCGCCCCGCTGCCCATCCGGAAGGTGTATTTGACCACCGGCTTGTCGGCGTCGTTCTGCGTCACGGCCGAGGGCACCGAGGAGACCGAGTCCGGCTGGCCGTCCCCGTCCGTGTCGGGCCCCAGCCCCTCGGTGTTCCGCGCGGTCAGGAAGAGCGTGTCTCCGGTCGGGACCACGAGGACCTGGGTCGACGACAGCACCTGGAAGGCCGACACGACGCCGTTGCCCGACAGCGGCCGGATGTCCGACTGGGTGATGACCACCCCGTGCTTGCGGTCGGGCTCGGCCGCGTCGTCGAAATCGAAGGCCACGAAGTAGGTCTTGGTCGAGGTCCCGAGGGTGCCGCTGACCCCCGTGGGTTCCTTGATGCTCAGCGTGACCGAGCGCGTCTCCCCCTGCGGGAACGCGGGCGGGTTCGACGGGTCGGTCACCTCCCGGTCCAAGCCGGACTCGAACGTGCCGCAATCCGCGTCCGCGATGGGGCACGGCGTCACCTTGTCGGCCTTGGTGTCGAGGAAGAGGCGCACGGACTCGATGTGCGAGTCGCCGCCGTCCCCGGTGTGCGTGAGGCTGATGCGGTTCAAGACCCCGGTGAAAGCCTCGGTCCAGAGCATGATCTTGGCCATGCCCACGAGCCTCCCGCCCTGATAGACCCAGGAGAAGGAGGACGGCGTGGGCGCGCCGGCGGGCTGCCACCAGGCCGCGATGTCCTCGGTGGCGCCCCGGATGTTGGCCTGCTCGCGCTCGACCGACGAGGTCGCGGTCTTGATGGCGAAGTTGTTGACCGCCACCTTGACCTGGCTGTCCGGGGAGAGCGTGATGTTCCCGGTCCCGGTCAGCTCCAGGCCGAAGCTCCGGGGGAGCTCCCCGGTCGAGAAGCCCGTGGACGCGATGCGCACCGTGAAGAAGTAGTGCTTCGAGGCCTTGCTCAGCTGGGACGGCACCGGGCTCGACACGTAGATGGGCGAGACGCCCCCGAAGTACCAGTGGGAATCGCCGGCGTTGTAGACGCCGGTGCCGAGGAAGGCGTCGTACTGGGAGTCGAACCTGGCGTTGTTGTTGTCGTCCATCCAGAGCGCGAGCTCGGAGACGTGCGCGGGGTCCAGGTTGCTGTCCGCGCGCTGGCGCACCTTGATGACCGCGAGCTTGGCCGTGAGGTCCGGCCCGTTGGACGGGCTGACCGACATGGTCATGCGCAGCATGGGGATCTCGGGCATGGTGAAGCCCGGGTTCTCCGGGTCGGGCGCGGTCCCGTCTCCCTGGTTCAAGACCTTCTTCGTCACGCCGAGGCTCTGCTTGATGAGCGGGATGGGGCCGTAGGGCGGCGGGTTGGACTCGGGCGCGAAGTCCGTGGGGATGACCACGATGCCCGCGAAGTTGACCGCGCCCTTGGTGGGGTCCTCGGCGTCGGTCGCGAAGGACCGCGTCGAGCGCTTGGGCGGGTCGGTGGTGAACAGGTCGGTCCGGATCGAGTCCGAGGTCCGGCCCCACCACGTCGGGTCCGGGTAGGAGGTCGCGTCCACGCGCAGGGACTCCTGCACCAGGTCCACGATCTGGAGGTTGGTGAACAGGCCCCTTTCCCCGGGGGTGAAGACGTGGTACGTCGTCATGGCGATGGGGTCGAGCATGGTCACGGTCACGGTGGACCCCGAGGAGTAGAAGTTGACCTGTCCGGAGAAGTACTGCCCGTTGTCCGGGTCTCCGGCGGCCACGTTGCCGTATTTGTCGCGCGCGGCCACGGTCAGGTTGTTGGCCTCCGTCACCATGGCCGGATTGCCGGGCGCGTAGGGGTGGTCGATGGTCAGGTACCAGGCCTTGTCCGCGGTGATGACGTGCTCCTGGGTGACGGGCGCCCATATGTCGACCGCTCCCAGGCGGGCCTGGGCCGTGATGGTCGTGATGCCCGTTTCCAGGTCCCAGAACCAGAGGTTGGCCGTGCTCACCCCCACGCCCATGGTCACCTCCTTGTATTGGCCGATGCCGCCGTCGATGGTGTCCCAGACGCCCGCGGCGGGATCGGTGGCGATGATGACCGTGAGGGGGTTGGTGCCCGCGTAGGTCGAGCTCTTCGTGGAGGAGAAGCGCACCTTGTACTGGAAGACCTTGTCGCTCGTGCTGTTGCCGTACTTGTCCTTGAGCACGGCCGAGACCACGGTCTGGGTCGTGACCCCGGCCACGAACTGCAGCGTGGTGCCCGCGATGAGCTTCCTCGGCGGGGTCGCCCAGCCCAGGCTCGCGGGCGGGCCCGGTTGGACCGTGTAGCTGGCCACCGTGGTCTCCCACGACGGGTAGTGGACGCCGGAGACGCTCAGCTCATGGGTGGTCTCGGTGATGAGGGTGTCGATGAGGTAGAAGCCCGTGGAGGACTGGCCGATCTCGAGGTAGGCGTAGCCCGGAGCAGGCATGAAGGCCCCGTCGGCCGGGGTCGAGAACAGGACCTCTCCCGGGGAGTCGGACTCGATCTTGAACCCCACGTACCCGCCCACGTCCTCGCCCACGCGCAGGGGCGACGCGTTGCCGTAGTAGTCCCGGGTCTCGATGGTGAAGGCCTGGGAGGTCGTGCCCGCCTCGAGCGCCTGTCCCGCGCCGCTCGAGATCGCGATGCGGTCCTGGCGGTTGGGCCGGACATAGACGCGCTGGGTCCCCGAGGCCACGCCCAAGGACCACAGCTCGATGATGGGCTTGGTGCTCAACGGGTTCTCGTAGTGATTGGAGGCCGTGGTGTCGAGGTAGTAGAACGTGGTCTGGTACTGGTTGACCTGGATGAACACGGCCGTGGTCACGGACTGGAAGTAGGGAGCGGTCAGGCGCGTCCCCTGCACCATGTCGGTCGCGGAGGAGAAGGCCACGTAGTCGTTGTACATCGAGGGCGCGCGGGTCCACTCCATGCCCGAGACGGTCACGAAGGTGGAGAGGTTGACCTGCCGCTGGTCTCCGGTCACCACGATGGGGTTCTGGAACTGGTCCTGCAGTTGGGCGCGGAAGACGGCCAGCTTGTTGGCGTTCCCCCGGATCTGGCCCGCGTACTCGTCGTTCATGGAGCCGTAGGTCGCGTCCATGGAGGAGTTGAAGCCCAGCTTGAGCTGGCTGGAGTCGTCCGGGTTGACCCTCAGTTGGTGGACCGCCGATGCCACGCCCGCGGGGCCGTTGGCCTGGATGGTCCAGTAGCCCGGCCGGTTCTTCTCCCCGGTGTTGCCTGCCGGGTCCGTGCCCGAGAAGGAGGCCATCTTGTCGTGGTATTGGAAGGGGTTCTCCTCGCCGGTCTCCCCGTCGTTGATGCTGAACCCGCTCAAGAACACGTTGTTGCCCGCGTCCCGATAGCCGTAGTCGCCGATCGTGCCGAAGAAGCCCGCGGTCCAGCCCGCGGCCGTGTGGACCGCCTGCGCGGGGATCACCAGGTTCACGGGGGTGGGGCCCTGCGTCGTGATGTTGTCGAAGTCGTCGTAGCGCTTGAGCTCGTAGGAGCCGCCGCTCGCTCCGCTCATGCCCGTGTACACCCCGCCCGCGGGCGGGAGCTGGGTGAACTTGAGCTGCTTGGGCAGGCCGCCCACGGTCAGCAAGCGGCCGCTGATGCTCTTCTCGTACAGGGTGAACTGCGAAAGGTCCGCGGGCATGGTCATGGTCCCGACCCAGATGCGCATCCAGTGCGTGGCCGTGCTCGAGACCATGTAGTTGAGCTTGGGCGAGTCGCTCAGGGGCAGGCCCAGGGGGCAGACGCCCACGTGGCCGTGCACGTCGGAGTAGATCTCGGTCGAGGCGCCCACGTCCTCCCAGCCCGCGCCATGGTCCACCCGGACGGTGCCCGTGCTGCCGTAGAGGATGGCCGTGGAGATGTAGATCTTGATGCCGCCCGTGATGGGGTTGTCGAATTTGTCGGTCAGCTGGGCGGTGAAGTCGATGGAGCCCTTGGGACCGGGCGTCAGCGAACCCGCGCCCACGTTGGTGTCGGTGAGCGGGGACACCTTCACCGAGTCCACCGCGCCCGGCCCCACGGTGACGAAGGCCTGCTGGCTCATCAGGCCCGGCTGCAGGGTGTCGAAGGCCCTGATCCAGCGGGAGCCCGCCTTCTTGAACATGGCGTAGTCGGGGTCCACGAGGGTCCTCGTGCCCGAGGAGAGGGAAACGGCCACGGGCACGATCTCCGGGTCCTGGGCATACTCGCCGTAGAAGGTCACGCTCCGGTCGTACTTGTTCGTCCCGGACGAGAGCAGGTTGTGATACTGATCGTGGGCGATGACGCTGAAGACGAAATTCTTGCCGGCATCGGTGCTGGCCGGGACTCCCAGGAGGTGCAGGTGGCCGCCCGCGGCCGGGTCCCGGGTCGCGGGCAGGGTGAAGACCAAAGAGGAGGTCCCGGAAGAGTAGTTCACCGAAGCCGGCTGCGCGGGCTCGGTCGCGGCCGCGACGGTGTAAGAGGAGATGGCCAGCCTCGGTGCCGGGGTGAAGGACCAGGAGCCGTCCACGAGCTGCTGGACGCCGTCCGCCACCGCGGGGTCGTAAAGGGACTTCACCCGCACGATGGGCATCTCGCCCGCGGGCACCCACGGGTTGCTGTCCTGCACGATGCCGGTCCGGTCCGTGACCACGTTCCAGAACCGGTCCACGAGGTTCACGGTCACGCCCAGGGGCGACGGGGCCGGCGCGGTGATGGTGAAGGCCGAGGGGCTCCCGTTCTTGCCCGGGGAGCCCTCGGTCCCGAGCAGGTCGCGGCACTCGGGCTCGTCGTTGTCGTCGCACTTGCCGCCCGCCCCGGTTTCTCCGGGCAGGAGCACCTGGAGCCTGGCCGCGGCGGCCGCGTAGACCTTGAACCCGTAGGTGATCCCGGCCGGGTACTGCGACTTGCAGACGTTGTCGAAGTTGCCCTCGCAGCAGTCGTCCTTCCACTGTCCGGTGGCGTAGGCCCCGACCTGCGCGCCGTTGGTCTTCGAGACGAGCGTCAGCCTGTCGGTCGCCGTGAACTTCCTCGAGCCGGACACGAGCCCCGTGGTCGAGGGGTGGTTGTCGTAAAGGTCGCTGGTCGTCACGTAGACCTTGGACGACAAGACCACGCCCTTGCACCCCGCGTTGGAGTTGGTGTCGTCGTTGTACACGTTCATGAACTGGTCCACCAGGTTGACCGTGAACTCGAAGGGCTGGCCCGCGGTCGGCGTGGCGACGTTCACGACGGAGAGGCCGTTATTCGGGTACGCGCCTCCCCCGGGATTGGTGACCTGGCCGGGCAGGACCACCTGCAGGCCCACGGGCAGGGCCGGCCTGAGGGTGAAGGTCGAGGTCTTGACGTTGGGCGGCACGCTCCCTTCCAGGGAACCCGTGTAGTCGTACGCGAGGATGTACTGCTCCGTGGTGGCCCGCCGCATCACGATGTCTCCGACCGGGATCGCGACGTAGCCCAGGGCCGGGTTGATGGCCCAGGTCGTCTGGATGATGGAGTAGGGATCGGCCGGGGTTTCCAGCCTGACGTCCGTGTTCCAGCTCAGGACCCGGTTGAAGTAGTCGTCCACCACGCCGACCTGCAGGCTCCCTCCGAAGGACGCGCCCGCGGTCTGGGCCGAGGGGACGCCGATCCTGCCCGTGGGCGAGCCGGCGTCGAAGCTCTCGCCCGGCAGCTTGACCACCAGGCGCTTGGCGATGCCGGCATCGACCTGGAAGGGGTTGGAGGCGTCCGCGGAAAGGTTGAGGACCCACGGCGGGATGACCCCCTCGAACATCCTGGCGTTCAGCAGGGCTCCGCCGCCCGTGAGGGTGTCCGTGGATCTCTTCATGTAGACCCTGAAGGTCGCGGAGGTCGTCGCGATCTGGTGCGCGCCGAGCGTGTCCGAGGGGGTGATCACGGCGTACGGGTCGTTCGAGTAGAGCTCGATGTGCTGGGAAGCCCCCTGGATGAGGTTCCAGTAGTTGTCCACCATGTCCACGACCACGTCGAACTCGAAGGTCGGGCCGGCATTGGTGATGAAGGTGGACGGCGCCCAGCGGCCGTTGTTGGAAGGCGGCGGAGGCGGCATCCCCGGCTTCCTGGCCTCGTTGGGCAGCAGCACCCTCAGCTTCACCGCGTTGGAGCCCTTGACCGGCACGTTGCGCGCCGGAGCCGCGATCAGGCCGCCCAGCAGGTCCGTGCCCGTGGATTTCCTCATGCCTGACGCGATCAGGGTGACCCCGGTGATGGTGGCGCTGCCGTTGGCCATGTCGAAATCGCCCTGGAAGGGGCTCGGGATGGGGTCGTCGGTCACGAACCGGATGTTGTTGGGCGCGCTCCGGGACACGGTCTGCACCCAGTTGTAGCGCTTGTCCGTGGCGTAGACCCCGGCCGTGAAGGGCTGGCCCGCGGTCTGGGTCGAGGCCGTGCCCATCACGCCGGAGGGCGCGGACATCTTGCCCGGCTCGGGGTACTCGCCCGGGTACACGATGATGAGCCGGTCCGGGGCGTTGGAGGACACCGTGATGGGCGACACGGTCTGCGTCGAGAGTTTGGGAGTGAGCACGCTGGCGTCCACGGCCCTGACCCACATGGTCGTGGTCGCGACCGACGGCACGAATCCCGTGAACGTGACCTCCCCGCCCGAAAGGTTCTTGGTGTTGACCGGATTGATCTCGGCGTAGGGATCGCTGGTCTCGAGCCGCACCAGGCGCGTCTCCGCCAGGATCAGGTTCCAGTACATGTCCGTGGCCCGCACCTTGACGTAGTGGGTGGCGCCGGCCTTGAGCGGCGTGAACGGCCCGTATTTGCCGAGGCTGCTCCCTTCGTCGGCGGTCTCCCCGGCGAACGGCACGGGGCCGGGGTCGTTGGCGTTGGTCGACACCAGCACCTGGAGGTTGACGGCCGCGCCGGCGTTCACCGTGATGCCGGACACGGTGTCCGTGGAGCGGACCTCTTCTCCCGCGTCGCGAACCTGGACCGTGAAGTTGCCCTGCCGCATCACGGGCGGGACCGCGTAGGTCGTGGTGCCGTCCTTCAACCCGACCGTGTAGGGGGCGACCACCAGGCCCCGGGCCTGGATGTGCGGGTCGGTCGGGAACCTCAGCTCGGTCAGGAAGTTGCACGACGACGACGGCAGCTCGAACTCGTTGATGAACGGCGTGGTGCCGCGCACCACGTTGAAGTACTTGTCCGTGAGGTTGACCGTGAAGTTGTAGGTCGAGCCCGCGGTCAGGGGGTCCTTGGCCGCGACCGAGCGGCCGCCGGGGTCCGTGGGGTCCGCGTTGTAGGGCGCGATGCCTGCCCCGGCGACCTGGCCGGGGGCCAGGAGCTGGAGCTTGAGGGGCGAGGTCCACCACACCTTGAGCTTGTTGACCGAGTGGTAGAAGGAGGTCTCCCCTGCCAGGACCAGGGTCGGGCTCTGGCTGCGCACCGTGTGCGTGGCCGCGGTCACGGAGGTCAGGTAGAACACGGTCGTGCCGGCTTCCAGGGCCACGGCAGGCGGGTCCGCGGAGTTGTCGTCCGTGGCCGCGTCGGCGCTGACGGAGAAGGTCTCGTCGTAGTCCGTGTTGTAGTACTGGTCCACGGCGTACACGGTCACGGTGGTGACCGCTCCGGCGTAGGTCTCGCTGGGCAGGACCGAGTCCGACTTGCCCGGGTTGGCGCCGGCCTTGCCCTGCACGCGGATCTCGCCGGGCAGCAGGGCCAGCAGGCCTATCCTGTTCTTGGACCGCACGGTCACCGCGGAGGACGGGTTGGCGGCGTTCGCGATGCCCTGGCCCGTGGCCGAGGTCTTGCGCACCCCGTTGTCCGGAGCGTACACGGGCGTGGACGCGGACTGGAAGACCCGGCTGACCGTGGTCGAGCCCATGAAGGTCGCGTACCCGTCCGGGCTGATCCCGGCGTTGTTGGGATCGAGGTCCGAGACCCAGACCGTGGCCGCCGAGGAGAGCACCAGGTTGTAGTAGCGGTCCACGACCGAGAGGTTGAAGTCGATCGCGTCCCCGGCGAGCTTGAGCCTCGGGGACCCCTTGCGGCCGGGCGTGCCGGTCATGACGCCCGGGGCGGGCTCCTCGCCCAGGCCGGGCGCGTAGTCCGCGATGACCATGACGGCCTCGCCCGTGGAGTGGACGACCGAGAAGTTGCCGCTCCCGTTGAAGGAGGGCGTGTTCTTGTCGAACGCCATGAGCGCGCGGGAGCCGGCCTTGCGGATCTTGATGGGGAAGGTGCGCAAGCCGTTGTGGGTGGCGTTGAAGACCGATTCCGGCGGCAGGCCGTAGGTCTCGTCCGGCGTGCCGTCGTCATCCATGGTCTCGGGCCCGGCCCCGCCGTCGATGTTGAAATTCACCGTGCCGGTCCAGGACGGCGCCGGGTTGCCCGTGCCGTTGGGGCCGTCCACGGCCTGCACCTCGACCAAGGCCGCGGCGTCTCCCGCGGTCATGCTGACGCCCGGGGTGACCGTGACGCGGAAGCTGATCGGCGTGGCCGAGATGCGGAACAGCGGCCCGTTCTGGATGGATTGGACGCTGCCCTGGGTGTTGCCCGCGTTGTCCGTGACCTTGGTCCAGGCGGCGTAGCGGTCGGAACCCGGGTTCCAGCACACGTCCGGGGGCACGGTCTTGGGGCCGCAGTCCAGGCCCGTGTACTGCCAGGTCCCGTCCGGGAACATGGTGCCGTTGAACCACTTTTCGCCCTCGGTCGCGGCCTGGGCCGCCACCCAGGTCGAGCCGCTCCAATAGTAGCCCGTGTTGTCCTCGGTGCCGGGCAGGACCGGGCCCGCGGCCCAGGCATAGGGCTCGGTGTCGCGGAACACACGGATCTCGATCTTGCCCGCCTGCCAGGTCGGGGCCGCGCCCGGGTAGACGCCCGAGCAGTTGTTGTTGATGTTGAACGCGTCGCAGTTGGGCGCGCCCGGGTCGTAGGCGGAGCCCTGCATGACCAGGGTCGTGTTCTTGGTGTTGGCGTCCGCGGGCACGCTGATGGAGGAGTTGGGCTCCACCGTGTCATAGAGGAAAAGGGCCGTGCCGGGCGTGACCTCGGCGTTGCCCACCGAGTCCGTGGCCGAGGAGCGGACCACGTAGTGCTTGCCGTTCTCGAGCGCTCCGGGAAGGTTCAAGTGCTGCCAGGTCCAGGAGGTCTTCCAGACCTCGAGCGCGTTCCACCAGAACTCCGCGCCCTGCTGGAAGGGCGCGCCGATCTGGCCGCCGAACCACTTGCCGTCCTCCTGGCTCCCCACGGAGATCTGCACGTTCTGCAGGACGCTCACCGGTTCGTCGGCCGTGCCCGACAGCATCGAGAGGGTCCCGGCCTTGAGGGCCCGGTTCGTGTAGGGCTTGGTCGAGCCCGACTCAGGGCCCAGGTTGTCGAACACGAAGGTGACCGTGGAGTATGCGGTCTGGGGGTTGGCGGCCCCGTCCACGGCGCGCGTGATGATCTGGAAGGTCCGGCCGTTGCCCACGCAGTTGCCGTCGTCGTTCATGGTGCAGCTCGGCGCGACCCCCTGGAGCCCGCCGCCCCAGGTGAAGGTCGAGGCCTGGGGCTGGGCCGTGAACTGCCCGTCCGTGTAGCTCCACGAGGTGACCAGGCCCTGCGCCCCGCCAGAGCCCGGGATGCTCCACCAGCTTGGGATCGCCTTGCGCCAGAGGGTGCCGGAGGGATAGTAGTAGTAGGTGGTGTTCGCCGGGGCTTCCGAGGGGCCGGTCACGTACCAGACCCTCAGGTAGACGTCGCCCGAGTTGACCGGGGAGGTCACGTCGAAGGAGGTCCCGAAGATCTTCGTCATGGAGGAGAACAGGACCCCGCTGGTCTCCGGGAAGGTGAGCTTGGAGGAAGGCGGCACCGAGTCGAAGCTGAAGGTGGAGCTCTTGAAGGAGAAGTTGCCGGCCTCGTCCGTGGTCCGCACGTCCACCCGCATCTTGTCGTCCGACTGCGGCCAGCCCAAGGCCTCGATGGCGGAGGTGTTGTACCTCCAGGTGAACTCGCCTCCGGTCGGAGACGAGTCCGCGGCCACGTTCCAGGTGTCGGGAGCGTTGCACGGGTCCGGGAACGGAAGGTTGCACCAGTTGCCCAAGGCGCCGCTCCAGTAGAAGATGGGCGGCCCGAGGTCCACGATGCGGACCTCCGGGAACTTGACGTTGTACTGCTGGCCTGTGCCGCCGTTGTCCCGGGCCGTGCCCGAGACCAGGGTCAGGGTGTTCTTGCGCGAGGCGTGGGCCGGGAGCTGGATGGCCGCGGTGGGCGAGGTCAGGTCCAGCCTGAAGATGTTGCCCGAGGGCACCGTGGTGGTGTTGCCCGCCACATCGTAGGCCTGGACCTCGATGAGATACTCCTCGTCGTCGTCCAAGCCGGTCGCGGGATCGTTGTTGGCCGGCGGGAGCTGGGTGTTCTTGGTCCAAGGCGAGCCCGCGACCGGGTTGAGCCAGGTTTCGACGCCCCAGCCCGAGCCGGTCCAGTACGCCGAGCCCGCCTGCCTCTGGATGAGGATCTGGGAGCCCACCAGGCCCGAGCCCGTGGCCGGGGCCCTGGGGTCCGCGCTCTGGCCCGTGACCTGGGTCAGGACCTTCAGGAAGCCGTTGTTGACCGGGGCGTCCACCACGGCCGTGGGCGCCGTGGTGTCGAAGAGCACCTTGTAGGTCGAGGCGGAGAAGGTCTCGGTGTTGCCCGAGGCGTCCCGGACCTTGGCCACGATGTAGTAGCTCGTGCCGTCTTTGAGGGGCGGGGAGCTGGGCACGTTCGGCGGCAGGGCGGTCCACTCGTAGTTCGGCGCGATGCCGGTCAGGGGCGCGTCGAACCAGACCGCCGAGCCTGCCAGGAAATCCGCTCCGTCGAAGTAGAGCAGGGTCTCGATGTTCTGATAGGAGACCGAGGCGTAGAGGATGCCGAAGTCGTCATAGGCCGTGCCCATGACGTCGGGCAGGCTCTTGATCTTGCCGCGCAGGTCAGGCAGGGTAGGGGGGGTCTTGACCGCCACGCCCGGAGCCGTCACGTCCTTGGTGAACGAGATCGAGGAGATCTCGACCTCGCTGTTGCCGTCGTTCATGGGGTCCGCGACATAGGTCTTGGCCGAGTCCCTGGCCCGGACCCGCACTTGGTAGGTGATTTGATCCTGGAAGAGGCTGGCGAAGGGGGTGTTGAAGCTCCAGTTGCCCGCGGACAGGGCCGGGGCGGCTCCCGCGCCCGCGATGTTCGACTTTGAGCCCGAGCACCCGGCCAGGCAGTACCACTGCTCCGTGGTCGCGGTGAAGGTGCCGCCGGGCGAGGCCGAGACATTGCCGTTCCAGTAGGCGCCGCCCGGGGAGGGCGCGCCCGCGATGATGCGGCTGATCTCCTTGATGCTGACCTCCACGAGGTCCATGCGGCCGTCCGGGATGCCGGCGAAGAGGTCGACCGCGGTCCCGGCGATCTGAGTCACCGCGGGGAAGATGCCGTGGTCGACCGGGATGTTCACCCGTGAGACGGCAGGAACCTTGTCCACGGTGAAGGTCGAGGCCCGGGCCGCCTCCCACCAGTTCTCGGTGTTGCCCCCGTCGGCGGTCGAGTCCGTGGCCTGGGTCGTCATGAAGTACGAGGCGCCGTGCGTGAGGTCCCCCAGGGCCGGCAGGGCCGCGGCCACGCTCCAGCTCGACATGTGGACCTTGACCCCGTCGCTGATCCTGATGTAGGGCGCGCTCGCGGGCGGGGTGTTGACCCAACTGCCGCCCGTCCAGTACCAATCGTCGGTCAGCCGCTTGATGCGCAGCCTCAGCTGGGTGATGGTCCCGGGGTTGGTGGGCGTGTTGTCGTAGGCCGTGCCCCACACGAACCCCGTCGAGGTCATGGTGCTCTTGTCCGCCGGGAAGTTGACGTTCGTGTAGGGCGGGTCCGTGTCGAAGATGAACGCGGCCGTGGCATAGGTCGCGGAGTAGTTGCCCGCGCCGTCGATGGAGCGCGCCTCGACCGCGTAGGATTGGCCCGTGCTGTAGGCGCCGCTCGAGATCTTCCAGTCGTCCCAGTTCCCGTTATGGTCCGCGGTGAACCAGGCCTGCTCGAGCTGGGTCAGGGGGTCGAGCTCGAAGAGCAGGTTGTTG
>JACRNU010000002.1 GCA_016234805.1 Elusimicrobiota bacterium | reverse complement strand
CGACTGTGGGCATGTCCCGGCATCCAATGCCCTTCGACCCCCTCGGCGTGGGGCCCTCGGCGGAGGGCTGCCCGCAGATTCAAGCACTTTTCCTTATATGGGCGCACGATGAAACGCGGAAATTAACCTAGGAGCGATGGCTCTAAGCGGTCCTTCAGGATCGAGATCTGGATGATGTTGAGCTAGATGGCGAGCTCCTGGCCGGTCATCTTCCCACCCAGGACATAGGCCGCGCCCACTCAGGACCGAAGGGGGGTCCTTCCGGCCGCGTGGTCGGAACGGATATGCGCCCATGACGCGCACAGGTAGCACGCGAGCGCCAACAAGACCAGATTCCTCAATCCCAGGACCATGGACAGGAATTCCAGCAGCCCCCCGATGACGGCGCCCAGAAGATTCCAGCCGAACGCCAACGCGGGTTCCTCTCGCCGGGAGTACGCCACCGAGAAAGCGATGGAAGCGAAGAGGATCGGCATCCCGACCAGGAGGATGGAGACCAGCCCCTTCACGAGGGGATCGGTGCTGAGAAGATTCTCGAGCGGGCACACGTAAACCGCGAGGAGGGACATCACCAGGCCGGCCACGGCGCTCTTGAACGACATCCGGCGCGAAGCGGTGCCCCCTATCCCAAGGAGAATCACAAGGAAGATGGCCTGGATCACGACCGCGTTGGTGAACCAGGTGGCCCCCCACAACAGGTTCATCGTGATGATTCCCCGTATCTCCAAAAGCAGGAATGCTGTTCCGAACAGGATCATTTCCCAGTCGACCGACCGGATGTTCCTAACGCTTTCCCGCAATCGGTCCGAAAAGCCGAAGATCCCCGCCACGGACAGAAGCAGGATGAAGCCGCCCATCTGGAGATAAAATCGGCCGATGCTTCTGTCCTTGAGGTAAAGGAACGGCCAATCATCGCTCGGCAGGACCGATGAGAGCTGGCTTGGGGACAAAGAATGGGCCACCTCCCGGCGAACAGCGCCCCCGGAAGACTCAAAGGCGGGTCCCACCATGAAGATGGCATTGAAGACATTGCAATACCGCTTCACGATGAGCGGAAACTCTCCGAAAACGACCGTGAGCATCCCCGCCAGGCGTTCGCCTAGATACCCTTTCCCCACCATGAAATACAGGACCACGCCTCCGTCCGGCGTCAGATGCCGCCGCGCGGCCTTGAAGCATTCCTGGGTGTACACGAAGTTGTCCAGGCGCACGTTGGAAAGCGCCGACAGCTTGGTCAGGGAATCCAGGGTCCCGAAGATGATCAAGTCATAGGAAGACCGCGTCGTGTTGAGGAAGGACCGGGCGTCCGTGTTGAAGAGATGGACCCTGTCCGATTGATAGGGCTTGTCTGGGTGGACCGATTTGCCCAGACCAAGGATGATCGGGTCGATCTCGACGACATCGACGGATCCAGCTCCTTCATCCAAGGCCACGGCCACATCATTGCCGGTGCCAGCGCCAAGGACCAGGACGTTCCGCGGCTTCCGTGAAAGCAGCCTGTAAGGCAGGTGATATCCGTCCCTGGCGACCTGAGAATAGAGCCCCACATCCGAGTCAGAGGACCTCAAGGGCATCGCGTATTGATGGAGTGATCCATTGACCAGGATCCCTGTCCTGGTCTCAGCTGGGACTGGCTTAACGCTGATCGCGTAGTAGGGACTGTACAGATCCGCGCGGTCCAGATAGCGGGCGCCTCCAGCCAGGGTCGCGCATACCCCCACGACCATCAATAAGCCCGAGCGCCGTGCCATCAACAGAACGACGCAGCCCCCCAGGATCAGGAACCACACGACAGGACCCGCGCGGAGGAAGGAAATAAGCGTGAAGCTTGCCACCCCCATGGAGGAACCGATGATATCCCACGTATAGCCCCACAGCGCGCTGCGGAGCCGCTGAGCCTCTGTCAGGGAATCCGCCAGGATCTGACCCAGCGGGATGAAGCAGAGCGTGCTCAGTAAAAACGTGCCCGCGATAGGAAAGAATACGTCCCGGATCACAGGGGCGTTGGCGGGGAGATCACCATAGAGCAGCCATAGATGCTCGGATAAGGTTTCCCTGGTAAAAACCACCCGGCTCATCGGGACCATCGCTGCCATCAAGGAGAGGAGCCCAAGGGGCCACAGGCCGAACACATCCCTTTTGCCGCTCCGCAGGCATCCCAGCCCGATCCCTAGAAAGGCGCTGATGAGGATGATGTTGGGAAAATAGGCCAGGATGCGGACCTGCTGGCCCAGCCAACGGATAAGAAGGAGCTCCTGAAAAAGGATGGTGAAAGACACGAGCAGGAGCCTGAGCGTGACCCGCTGGAGAGACGATGCCCGGAGCATGCCCTATGATATCATGCTACCGTAGGCCGCGCTTCTTGAGATAGGCGAGCAGGTCCTGGGGATAGTCCGTGATGATCGCGTCCACCCCGGCGCCGATCAACGCGGCCCAGCCCGTCTCGTCATTGACGGTCCACGGCGCGACCTGGACTCCGATGCCGTGCAGGGCGTCCACGTCGGCCTTGGTGAGCCACAGGGCGTCTGGGCTGATGACCGCCACCTTCTGCGCCTTGGCCACGGCCACGAGGTCGGGCAGGTTGTCCGAGATCAGCATGGACCTGCGGATGCGCCTGTCGAGCTTGGCCACCTCCGCCAGGGTGCGGCGGTCGAAGGACTGCACCATGACGCGGGACTCGAGGCCGTATTCCCTGACCACTGCCACGACCAGCCTGGCGAACTCGGCCGGAGAAGGACTCAGGTCCGGTTCCCCAGGCACGATCTTGGTCTCGATGTTGAACTCAACGGTCCGGGCCGCGGGCGCCGTCGAGTCCTTCACGAGCTGGAACACCTCGGCCAGCCGCGGGATCCTTTCGCCGGGCACAGGGACCTGTCTCGGAAATCTCGGGTTCTTGAGCGAGCCGCAGTCGTAGGCCTGGACCTCCAGAAAGGTCAGGGAGCGGATCGGGACCTTGTCCGCCGGCTTGCCGCCTGGAGCCAGGCAGATGGCGGGGTCGATCTCCTTGTCGTGGCTCACGACCACGACCCCGTCCCTGGTGACGCTCATGTCGAGCTCCAGGACATCCACCCCGGCGTCGAGAGCCTCCTGGAAGGCGGCCAGGGTGTTCTCGGGCCTGACCCCGCGGCAGCCGCGATGGCCGTGCACGAGGATACTGGGCGCGGCCCAGGCTTGGCCGGACAGGAGGATGGCGGAAAGCAGGATCGCGGACAGATAGGCCGCGCACAGGCCCGGCCGGACTTGGATCACTCCGAGGAACCGCTTGGACTCCATCTCAATCCCCTCCTTTGCGCTCGTGGCTGTGCCATGTCAACGCCAACAGAAACGCGGCCAGGACGCAGGATGACAGCAGGAGCCAGAAGCCCGCGTCCCAGCCGAAGTGCTGGACCGTCTTTCCGATGCCCAGCTCCGCGATCGTGGCCCCCCCGACGTAGCCGAAGAAGCCCATGAACCCGGCTGCCGTGCCCGCGGCCTTCTTTGGGACCAGGTCCACGGCAGCCACGCCGACCAGCATGACCGGGCCGTAGATGAGAAAGCCGATCAGGAACAGCATGGCGGAGTCCACCCAGGCCCGGCCCGGAGGGTTGAGCCAGTAGACCAGGACCCCGGCCATGACAGCCAGCATGAACATGACCGCCACGGGCGCGCGCCGGCCCTGGAAGAAGCGGTCGCTCAGCCACCCGGCGAGCAGGGTCCCGGGGATGCCCGCGTATTCATACAGGAAGAACTGCCAGCGCGAGAGGTTGTGAGAAGCGCCCTTCGCCGAGGTGAGGTAGGTCGGGGCCCAATCCAGCACGCCGTAGCGCACCACATAGACGAAGACGTTGGCCAGGGCCAGGATCCAGAGGACCCGGTTGTTGAACACGAAGCCGAAGAGGATCTCCCGGGCCGTCATCTCCCGCTCGCGGTCAGCCACGCCCGTGTCCGGATAGTCGCGCTTGTGCTCCTCGATGGGAGGGAGGCCCACGGACTGGGGCGTGTCCCGGAGGAAAGCCAGGATCAGCAAACCCATGACGATCGAGATCGCGCCGGGGACATAGAACAGGCTCAGCCACCCGCCGAAGAGCCACAGGCCGAGGCTGCCGACGGGGCCCGCGAGCCCGCCGCCCACGTTGTGGGCCGTGTTCCAGACCGCGAACATGGTCCCCCGTTCGCGGTCCGAGAACCAGTGCGTCAGGGTCCGAGCGCAGGGCGCCCACCCCATGCCCTGCACCCAGCCGTTGACGAACCACAGCAGGGCCATGAACCTAACCGAGGGCGACCGGCCGAAGACCAGGTTGACCAGGCCCGAGAGGATGAGCCCTGTGGCCATGAAGGTGCGCGGGTTCGACCGGTCCGACACGTTCCCCATCACGAACTTGCTCACCCCATAAGCCAGCGAGAGCGCGGTGGCGATGAGCCCCACGTCGCCGGTCGAGAAACCCAGCTCCCTGATGAGGTAGGGCTTGGCGCAGGAGAAGTTCTTGCGCACCAGGTAGAACCCGGCGTAGCCCCAAAAGATCGAGAGCATGACCTGCCAGCGGAGGAAGTCATAGCGCCGGGGGATCTCCCCTTCAGGAAGACGGTCGATGAACGGAGCCGGACTGAAGAACCGCGCGAAGGCGGAGCCCATCAGGGCCGGGTGTAGACGAAAAGGTTTCCGCCGAAGCCCTCGGTGGCGACGATGAGCTCTTCCTTGCGGTCGCGGTCGAGGTCCTTGGCGGCCAGGAAGAGCACCTTGCTCCTGAAGCGGGACTGGCTCAGGACCTTCCCACGGCGGTCGAGGACCAGCACCCAGCCGGTGTCGGTCCCTACCACGAGGCGGCGGCTGCCGGCCTCGAAGCGGCCGAGGCACCAAGCGGTCACGGTGAACCGGCCCAGCTCCTCGGTCGAGACAAGCTCCCATCGGCGCTCCCCTGGGGCGCGGCCGCGCTCCGCGCGGCTGACGCTGAGGGTCTCGAGCCAGGAGCCGGCCCGGGAGTCCAGCGCGTACATCCACTGGCCTTCCTCGTCCTGGTCGAAAAGGACGCGGTCGGTGTTCCCCTCTGTCTGGGTGCGCTCCAGGACCGTGCCCTGCAGGCCGACGACGAAGATCTTGCCCGTCCCGTTCGACGCGGTCAGGACCGGGCGCTTGCCCGCGAAGTCCAGGGACGCGTTGCCGGCCCGCTCGATCTCAGGGAGCTCCCAGGCGAGCTTGCCCCCCTTCTGGAAGGCCCTCAGGCCCGCGTCGCCGTATCGGTAGGAGGCCACCACGAAAGGACCTCCGAGTTCCTTGGACACTACGGTAAAACCCTCGACTCCGGCCTTGGGGATATCGAGGTCCACGGTCGCGCCCTTGAGGTCGAACTGCCAGAGCCGAAAGCCGTCCATCCCGACGAACATCGGCTCCTTGCCGCCGGTCTCCCACAGCCTGAACTTCAGCGCTTTGCGGTGGTGCGAGTGCTTGCCCAGGACCTTGCCCTCGGCGTCAAGCCTCGTCAGGAGCAGCTCGTTGACCCCGCCTTGAGAGGCGACCCAAAGCTCCCTGCCGGAGGACGAGACGTCGGCCCCTGAGACGCTGCCGTCCGCGTCGTGCCGCCACAAGAGCTCGAAGTAGTCGTCGCGCCCCCACGAGGTCCTCCCCAGGCTGACCATCTTGATCGGCTTGAGGAGTTCAGGCGCCTTTTGAGCCTCCCCCAGCTCTCGGACTTCCTGGGCCGGGGCCCAAACGCCTGACCCGAGCGGAACGGCGCACATCAAGGCGAGTATTCGGACCCATGCTCTCATATACCCACAAGTCTATGCCGCCGCCCCCCCGATGTCAAGGTATGATAGAATCGGCCCATGAAATACCTCATCATCGGCAGCGGCATGCAGGGCAGGGCCTGCGCGTACGACCTTCTCAAGGACCCCAAGACCGAGGGTGTGCTTCTGGCGGATGTCTCCGAAAAGGGGCTTTCAGCCGTCAAAGGTTGGCTCAAGTCCCCAAAGGTCAAGACAAAAAAACTCGACGCCTCGGACCTCGCGGCAGTCAAACGGCTCGCCAAGGGCTTTGACGTCACGGTCTCCTGCGTCCCTTATTTCTTCAACCTGGACCTGGCAAAAGCAGCCATCGAGGCCGGCACCCATTTCATCGACCTGGGCGGCAACACGGATATCGTGCGCCAGGAGCTGGCCCTGCATGACCGGGCCAAGAAGCGCGGGGTGACCGTGATCCCGGACAACGGGCTAGGCCCTGGCATGATCAACACCATAGCGGTCGCGGCCATGGAGAAGCTCGACAAGACCGACGCGGTCCTCATCCGGGACGGCGGCCTGCCGCAGCAGCCGGTCCCTCCCCTGAACTACATGCTGACCTTTTCCGTGCACGGGCTCATCAACGAGTACGTGGAAGACGCCACGGCCCTGCGCGACTTCAAGCGCGTGGCGGTCCCGGGCCTGTCCGAAACCGAGATCATCGACCTGCCGGCCCCGCTGGGCAGGTGCGAGGCGGCGCACGCCTCGGGAGGCCTCTCCACCATGGCCTGGACCTTCGCGGGCAAGGTCCGGTTCATGGACAACAAGCTCATCCGCTATCCCGGCCACATCACCTTCATCAACACCATGCGGGACCTGGGTTTCTTCAGCCAGGATCCGGTGGAGGTGGCGGGCAAGAAGATCGCGCCGCGCGCGCTCGCGGCCCTGCTCTTCGAGCGCCACTTCGACCGGCCGGGAGACAAGGACCTGGTGGTCATCCGCGTGACCGCGCGCGGGACCAAGGACGGCAGGAGGGCCGAAGCGGTCTACGACATGATGGACTTCTACGACACGGCCACGGGCCTGACCGCCATGATGCGCACCACGGGCTTCCCTGCCGCCATCGTGGCCAACATGCTCGCCTCAGGCGTCATCAACAAGCCCGGCGCTTACCCGGTCGAGACCGGCGTCCCTGCCCAGAGGTTCCTGTCCGAGGCCAAGAAGCGCGGGTTCGAGCTCACGGACAGCTTCCGCTGGAACGGGAAGGTGCCTGGTTCCAGGCGAAACAATGACGTTCCGGTTTAGGAGCCTGGCACCAGCAATCAGCGGAAACGACGGGAGTGCATAAGGCGTAAAGACGCGCCCTCAGGGAGTTCGGTCTTGTTTCCCGGCTTGGGCTCCACTCCCCAGAACGACAGGTCCACCCCGTCTTCCGCGACCTCGAACAACGCGTAGCCGAAGAAGACCCCGCCCCAGAAATCGGGCGAGGCCTGACAGTTGCCGCCCTTGCCGCGAGGATACCCCATGAGATCGTAGTAGGGTCTCTTCTCCTCGAAATCCCCGGCATCCGCCTCCGCGACACGGCCCTCTCCGTCGACGCAGGGGTTGGGACGCGAAAGCGGGGCTCCGGCCGCTCCTGCCACGACCTGGAAGACCCCGCCCACGGACTCGACCGAGTTGAGATGCTCGTGGCCGCAGACATAGGCCGTCACCTTGAACTCCCGGAGCAGGTCCCAGAACACGTCCCTGGCTTTCAAGCCCTCCCGGGCTGAAGAAGACGGACCATCCTTGCCTCCGACCCTCGGCAGGCTGTCCTTGATGTGGTTGGCGACCGGGAATGCCGGGTCATGGCCGAAGACGAAGATGCGCCTCGCCCCCATCTGCCGGGCGGTCTTCAGGTCGCTCCTGAGCCAGTCGAGCGGCAGGCCGGCTGCTCCGGGCTTTCCGCCCTCGCCTGAGCCGGTGGTGTCGAGCATGACGAAGTGGATGCCGCCTTGGTCGAAGGAGTAGGCCAGCCCCTTTGCTCCTTCCGGGCCATTGGCCGGGAGTCCGGGGAAGGCTGCCCGGAACGCCTTGTCCCCGCCCTTTCCCCAAACCTCGTGATTGCCCAGGCCAGGATAGACCTTGAGCCCCTCCATGGCGGGAGCGGCATAGAGAGGCCCCATGACCTCCTTCCAGTGATCCAACTGGCCCCGGGTCTTGCCGGGCCAGATCTTCCCGCCGCTCACCATGTCCCCGGGGAAAATCACGGACTTGGCGCCCGAGTCCGCCTTGATGTGGTCCGCGAGGAGCGTCAGCACCGGGTCATTGACCCCTCCGAACCTGCCCCGGCTGTCCGACAAGGCAGCGAACCGGAATCCCCTGGCAGGAGCGCTGGAGAGGGAGGACTGGGGAGCGGCATCGGCCCGCGTGGGAATGATGCCCGCCAGGAGCGCCAGCGCGAGGACCGCCTCTAGTGGCATGCGGAACTGCTAGAGCATGCTGCCCACGAGGGTGCAGATGATCATGATGGCGACCATGACGATGGCGAAGGTCTCGATGGCGGACGCCCAGCCCGGCTGGAAGTAGGCCATGGCCATCATGGCGATCGCGCCCACGATGTAGGCGTAGCCCATGTTGATGAACTGGTCTCCGTGGGGCTTGCCGCCCATGGCGTTGATCTGCTGGCCGACCTGGATCATCTGGTAAGCCCTGACGATGGCCAGCAGGGCCATGATGTAGCCCAAGGCCATGAAAACGGTCGCCCAGGCCGACCCGATATAGGTCTGCTGGATGTAGTAGCCGATGGTGAAGAAGACCGCGGCCAGGACCATGAAGATGATCACCTGGGTCTGGAGGGACTTTCCTTTCTCCGTCAGCTTCTTCCAGGGCGTCGTCTCCTTGGGACCGGACTTGTCCAGGTCCACGCACCGGTTGCTGACGCAGGTCTGCTTCTCCCAGTTGCACTGGCAGCCGGAAGGCGCCCCGCCGCCGCCAGGGTTGGGGGTGCCGGACCCAGACCCCGTATCCGCTGGGCCGGACGGAGCGACCCCGCCCACGTTCTCGGTGTCTTCGAACTGCGCCTCAGCCGCGCCAGCCTCGGCCTCGGTGGCGGAGACGCCTGCTCCCTTGATCCTGGTGTTGTAGGGCGCCATGGCGCGCAGGCGGCCCAGGGAGCGGGAATCCCTCATCCGATTCCTGATGTTGCCCATGCTCGGGCTCATCACCACCGTACTCCTGCTGGCCACCCCGCCCTTGCCCTTGGACGCGCTCTTATTCTCGAATCTGGACATGCGGGCATTGAGCTTTTCGCCGTATTTCGGGCCGGGCAGGGCGAAGTTCGCCGAGGTCACGGACCCGCCGATGTTGGTGGAGAGCTGGGATCCTCCGGGCGCGCCGAGATTGGTCCGCCCTGTAGCGTCGGTCAGCCCCGCCTCACCGGCAGGCCCTGTCCCTTCGGTCTGCCCTGCTTCCCCGGCTTCACCGGATCCGTCCGCCTTGCCGCCCTTGCCCGCTGACGCAGCCGTGCCGGCCTTGTCGCCCTTGACAGCCTCGGGCACGATCCAGGCGAACATGCCGTTGTTCTTGGCCGAGGACAGGATCTCCCTTGCCAAGCCTTCGCTGGCCTGCCTGGCTTCGGACTTGAAAGAATCGAAGGTGAGCGGGGCTTTGCGGGGCAGGGCGGTCAGCATGCGGGAACCCACGACCACGGCCCCCCCGACCACGACAAGGGCCGCGCCTACCAGGAGGGTCTTAAGGAGCAAGAAGGCTCCCCCGGTCAGGAGGCGGCCGAAAAGCACCGAACTGGACCCCCCTGCCGCGCCAGCAGTCCCGGAAGCAATGCCGCGGGCAGCGCTGGAAGCCGCCCCAGCCCCGCCCTTGGCAGGGATGAATATGTCGCCAGGCTTGCCCTTCAAAGCCGGGGCAGCGCCGGTTTTCTTTTTTTCTTCCTGCTCTTTTTTCTTCAGGTCCGGGAGGGCGACATCAGCCTCAGGAGGAAGATTATCCACCTTGGGCTTTTCAGCCTTCTTTTTCCACCAAGAGAACATCTGCCCTGGGCCTCTTCTCAAAGTGTAATCCTCTCCCCAACTCCTGTCAAGCCGTATTACCCGTATTCATCGCCATTTTATCGTCATCTGATGCGTTGTGGAGCCCTGTTTTTGTATAGTTATCCTTTCAGGAGGCCCATTATGAAGAGAAGAGACCTTATCAAGCACCTCGCGGAGAACGGCTGCGTCCTTGTCAGGGAGAGCGGGAAGTACTCCGTGTTCCAGAACCCCGTCAATGCCAAGGAGACCCCTGTCACCAGGCACCTGGAGATCGCGGATTTCGCGGCCAGAAAGATCTGCAAGATCCTGGACATCCCGGTCATCTGAGGGTCCGAACCAGGACCTCCTGATGCCGGTGAGCGCCTCCAAGAAGAACCCCGCGGCCTCCGCGGTCAAGCCCCTGCGCCCGACCAAGGGCATCGCGCCCTGGCTGCGCCACGCGGCGCGCACGGCCCTGCATTTCGCCGCTGACGGGGCCGCGGTCGCTGTCTCGTACTACATCGCCTACCGGCTCAGGTTCGGCTGGGATTGGCTGCTCTCGGTCGTGCCTCTGACCAACGAGGTGCCGGCATGGGACCACTACCAGCGGATGCTCTCCTCCCTGGCGCCGCTCTGGCTGGCGATCTTCTGGTATGTCTCGCGGCTCTACACCAACCCGTGGATGTCCCTGGCCGACCGCTTCATCCAGATCGTCAAGGGCTGCCTCCTGGCCACGGGCGCGTCCATGGTCCTCGCCTACATGTACGAGAGGCTCCAATACTCCCGGGTCACGCTCCTCCTGGTATGGCCGATCTCAATCGCCCTGGTCAGCATGGCCCAGGCCCTGGTCCTGTGGTTCGACCGCTGGATGTCGCGCCACGAAGCTGCCCGGCCCGTCCTCCTCGTGGGCGGAGGGCTCCTGGCGGGAGAGGTCACCGGGCGCATCGCCTCCCGCCACCCCGGAGCCGGGATCTACCGCATGGCGGACCTCCCCACCTGCGCGGAGCTCGAGACCATGCTGCGGGAGCGGCCCGTCTCGGAGCTCATCCTGCTGAACTCCTCTTTGCCGCACGACCGGGTGCTCGAGGCAGCGGAGGTCTGCGAATCCCTGGACGTGGCTTTCAAGATGGTGCCGGACCTCCTGGAGATCCGGCTCGGGGAGATCCAGATGGACGCGAGCCTGGGACTGCCCTCCTATCGCGTCCAGCACACCTCCCTGACGCGGTCGAACTTCCTCGCCAAGCGCGCTTTCGACGTCTTCTTCAGCAGCCTCGTGCTGGCCTGCGCGGCCCTGCCTTGGCTCGCCGCGGCCATCCTCATCAGGCTCGACTCCAAGGGCCCGGTCCTCTACAAGCAGAAACGCTTCGGGCTCAAAGGGCGGGTCTTCGAGGCCTTCAAGTTCCGGACCATGGTGGTCGACGCCGAGTCGCGCATCCAGTCCGTCAAGGACCTCAACGCCCACGGCGGCGCGTTCTTCAAGGCCAAGAACGACCCCCGGGTGACGGGGGTCGGCCGGTTCCTGCGCCGCCTTTCCCTCGATGAGTTCCCCCAATTCATCAACGTGCTCTTCGGGGAGATGAGCGTGGTGGGCCCGCGGCCCCTGGCCGTGACCACCGGGGAGAAGGAGAAGCTCGAAGCCGATTTCGGCCCGACCGCCAAGAAGCGCATGAACATCCTGCCCGGCATCACGGGCCTCTGGCAGGTCTCGGGCCGCTCCGACGTGGACAGCGCCCAGCGCTTCGCCCTCGACATGTTCTACATCGAGCACTGGTCCCTCGGGCTGGATCTCGAGATCATCCTCAAGACCGTTCCCGCCATGGTCCTGGGCAAAGGAGCCTACTGATTGATGAAGAAGACCGCCTCCGCGCCCGCGCCGTCTCCCCCCCAGGTCAAGATCCCCTTCTTCAACGTCAAGCGCCAATACGAAGGCATCGCGGTCGAGCTGCGCGCCGCGGTCTGCCGGGTACTCGACTCGGGGGCCTACATCCTGGGCCCCGAGGGCAAGGCCTTCGAGGCTGAGTTCGGCCGGCTCATGGGCAGCCGCCGCGCGATCGGGGTCTCCTCGGGCACGGCCGCGCTCAGGCTGGCCCTCAAGGCCCTCGGAGCGGGGCCTGGAGACGACGTGGTCCTGCCTGCCATGACCTTCATCGCCACAGCCACCGCGGTCTCCGAGGTGGGGGCCCGGCCGGTCCTGGCCGACGTGGACCACGCGACCATGACCATGGGCGCCGAGCAGGTCCGCGCCGCGCTCACCCGCAAGACCAAGGCCGTCATCCCCGTCCATCTTTACGGCGGGGTCGCGGACATGGACCCCCTCATGAAGCTGGCCAAGGCCAAGGGCCTGGCCGTCATCGAGGACTGCTGCCAGGCCCACCTCGCGGCCTACGAGGGCCGCTGCGTCGGAACGATCGGCGACTTCGGGGCCTTCAGCTTCTATCCCACCAAGAACCTCGGGGCCGCGGGCGACGCCGGGGCCCTGACCACGCAGGACGCCGCGCTCGCCGAAGCCGTCCTGCGCCTGCGCAACGTGGGCCGGCCCCCGGGGGACAACAGCCGTCACGAGATCGTGGGCTACAACAGCAGGCTCGACGAGATCCAGGCCGCGGTGCTGCGGATCAAGCTGCGCCATCTCGAGCGCTGGGTGGAGCGCAGGCGGGCCATCGCCTCCCTCTATGCCAAGGGCCTCTCCGGCCTGCCCCTGACCTTGCCGGACCCGGGCACGGGACGCACGCGGCACGCCTTCAACCTCTTCGTGGTCCGCACCCCGGACCGCGACCCCCTGATGCGGTACCTTGCCGACCGGGGCATCGGGACCGGGGTCTACTATCCCCTCCCCCTCCACCTCATCCCCGCCTACCGGGACCTCGGGTACAAGGAAGGCGCCTTCCCGGAAGCCGAGCGCACGGTGCGGACCGGGCTGGCCCTGCCCGTCTACCCGGAGCTGACCGACGAGGAGGCGGGGATGGTGTGCAAGGCGGTCAGAAGCTTCTTCAAGTGAAAATACTCTTCGTCAGCACCTCGACCACGGTCGGGGGCGCGGAGAAGACCCTCTACACCATCGCGACGCTCCTGGACCCCGGCCGACACGAGGTCTGCGGCGTGGTCAGCGTCAAGGTCCCCGGAGCCTACTGCCGCAGGCTGGCCGCGGCTGGTTTTCCCACCCATTCCCTCGATGCGCCGAGCCGGGCCTCCTGGAAGGACATCGACCGGTTGGCCGCCCTCATCCGGGAGACTCGGCCGCACATCGTCCACGCATTCATGTACCAGGCCATCCAGATGTGCCGCATCGTCAAGCGCTGGCACGGAGTCCCCTTCAAGCTCATCAGCTCCCCCAGGGTCAACTACCGCACCCGGACCCTGTGGACCAAGCTGCTGGACCGTGCCCTCAAGGGCGCCGACGACATGCTGGTCGCGGAGTCCAAGGCCAGCCGGGACTACCTCGTGCGCTGGCTCGGCTACTCGGCGGACAAGGTCAGGATCATCCACAACGGGGTGGACCTGGCGGGCTGTCCGATCTCCAAGCTCGAACGCAGGCAGAAGAGGCTGGAACTGCGCCTGGCCGCCGACGATGTCCTCATCGGCTCGGCCGGCAGGCTCGACGAGCAGAAGGGGTTCGACACCCTCGTCGCCGCCATGGGGGCCCTCGGGAAGCGCCCGATCCGCTGCGTCGTGCTCGGAGAGGGGCCCGCCCGGCCGCGGCTCGAGGCCCGCATCCGGCGCCTCGGCATCGAGCGCAAGGTCATGCTCCTCGGCGAGCGGGACGACATGACCTCCTGGCTTTCCGCCCTCGACATTTTCGTCCTGCCCTCCCTGTGGGAGGGGCTGCCCAACGCGCTCCTCGAGGCCATGGCCGTGGGCCTGCCCGTGGTGGCCTCCGCGGTCGACGGCGTGGTGGAAGCCGTGGACAGCGGGAAAAACGGCCTCCTCGTCCCCCCGGGCAGGCCCGGCGCCCTGGCCGCAGCCGTGGCCAAGCTCGCGGCCGACCCCGCGGCCCGTTCCCGGATGGGAGAAGCCGCCAAGGAGACCGTGACCCGGCGCTTCAACCTCATCGACATGATGGCGTCCTACGAGCGCGCCTATGCGGAGGTCTTGGGCGCCCCGGCCCCCCAACGCATTTCCTAAATGTAGTAGAATTACCTATTGCCTTTCCCCTGGGGAAACGGCTCCCATGAACCGATGTCGACCTTGACCCCGACGCAGATCTCGGTGCTCATCGTCTCCGGAGACCAGACCCACCAGCTCCTGCTCCAGAAGAAGATCAAGACCGTCGAGGGCTGGACCCTGGCCATCCACGCCGCGCCGACCGGAGAAGCCGCCCTGGAGATGCTCCGGGAGACCACCTACGACCTCGTCTTCATCGACGACGACAAGCCCTCCCTCGACGGGCTCGCGGTCTTATCCCTCGTGCGCCAGCACTTCACGAAGTCCGCGGCCGTCATCGTGTCTCCCGGCGGCGACACCTCCTCGGCCGTGGAGGCCATGAAGAAGGGGGCGCTCGACTACCTCACCCACTCCGAGTTCAAGGCTCTCGACGTCAACGTCCTTTTCGGCCGCCTGCTGGAAGTCCGCAACATCACGAACCAGAACATGGAGCTCCGGCAGATCAACCAGATGAAGAACGAGTTCATCGCGAACATCTCGCATGAGCTCCGGACCCCCCTCCAGATCATCATCGGCTACGCGCGGGCGCTGGAAACCGGCTCCCTCGGCGGGCTGACGGAGGACCAGACCAAGGCCGTGCGCTCCGTCGTGGACCGCTCCGAGAACCTCCTCGAGACCATCAACCAGATCATCCGCAGCCGGGACGGCGATGCCCGCGACGAGAAGCTGATCCTCAAGCCCGTGGACCTGCGCTCCTGGGTCGACGGCTTCTCCAAGAAGCCCCACCGCGGCGTGACGAAGAAATCCATGCGCCTCGAGACCGCCCTGCCCAGCGAGGAAGCGTGGGTCCTGGCCAACGCGGAGCGCCTCGAAGAGGTCATGGCCAACCTGCTGTCCAACGCGGTCAAGTTCGGCCCGGAGGGGAGCAGCATCCGCATCGCCCTCCAGAAGACAGGGGAGGCCGCCCACATCAGCGTCAAGGACGAGGGGCCCGGCGTCTCCCCCGAGATGCTGCCTCACATCTTCGAGAAGTTCTACATGGCCAAGCAGGGTCCCGTCCGCGCCCATCCCGGCCTGGGACTGGGCCTGCCCCTGGCCAAGGAGATCGTCGAGCTCCACTCCGGCCGCATCTGGCTCGAGTCCGCCGGCCCGGAGAAGATCGGGACCACCGCGATCGTCTCCCTGCCCCTGTGCCGGCGGGAGGCCCCGGAGCGCCTCGTCGGCCAGGTCGAGAAGGCCCAGAAGCGCAAGGTCCTCATCGTGGAGGACAACCCCGACCTCGTCGAGGTCCTGCGGCTGTTCATGTCCTCGATCAGCCTCAACCTCGAGCTCGAGGCCGTCACCTCCGGCTTCGACGCCCTCAAGAGCATCGAGGACCGCGCCCCGAGCCTCGTCATCCTCGACGTCATGATGCCCGGCATCGACGGCATCGAGGTCATCCGCCGCATGAACCTCCTCCCGGCGGGCAAGAGCATCCCGGTCCTCGTCCTGACCGGCTACATGGAAGCCGCGCAGAAGGCCATGAGGGCCGGTCGTCCTCCTCGCCCCACGCATGACACGCCGACCTGCTTGCGCCCGCCTGCCTGCCGCATCTTTGCCCTCCAAGGCCTTGGAATGAAAGCCAAGCTTCCCCCACCAAAAAAGCCCGGGTTATCCACAAACATACGGTACCGTATGTTTGTGGATAACCTCCCAGCCGATTGACGCTCTCCGTCTAAGAATGGAACTTTTTCGCCTCTGAATCGTATAATGGATATGAACCTCCTCACTTCATTCAAGTCCCTCAGCGACAAGGAACTCCTAGAACGTCTCGAAGCATTGGCCGAAGATGCGAGACGGGACCTTTCGGAGTTGCTGGCATGCATGTCCGAAATCGACCGAAGGAAGCTCTACGCTGACGCCGGATTTCACAGCATGTTCGCCTACTGTGTGGGTCGACTCCACTATTCGGAAGGCGAGACCGCCCGCCGCATCCACGCGGCAAGGGCCGCGGCCCGGCATCCCGAGATACTGTCATTCCTGCGGGACGGGACCCTCTCCCTGACCGCGGTGTCCCTGCTGGCTCCCCACCAGCGCCGGGAGGACTTCCTGGCCCTGCTCTCCCGAGCCCAGGGCCTCAGCCAGAACAAGCTCGAACTGCTCCTCGCCGAGATCGCTCCTGAGCGAGCGCGCCGCGACTGCATCCGGTATCTCGGCCACCCGCCCTTGCCTGCCCTGCCTCCCAGGGAAGAACTCTTCGCCGGCCTCCCGGACTCCTTCCTGGGGGCAGAATCCTCTCTTGCGCCAGGCGACCCTTCCTTGGCAGGCACCACCCCCGCGACCGCCCCCCTTCTCGCGGAGGGACCTCCTTTCTCCCAAAGGATGGGCTCGCCATCCATCGGACAGACCTCTGCGGCGCAGACGACACCGGTGCCCACCCCCAAGCCCCTGGTCCGCTTCTCCTTCACGGCAGACGAAGGCCTGCTGACCTGGGTCGAGCGGGCACGCGACCTCCTCAGGCACAAGTACCCTTACGCCAGGCTTGAGGACATATTCCGGGAAGCTCTGGAGGATTTCCTAGACCACCGCGACCCCGGCAGGAAGCTGGCTCGGAAAAGGGAGCGCGAGAACAAGCGCGCGGAGACCGCGACTGAAGAGAATGACTCCCCTTTCGGCAGAGCCCTGGACCGGTCTCGGCGCATCCCCCAGCGGGTCCGGGACAGGGTGTGGGAACGCGACGCCGGACGCTGCGCTTTCACGGCATCCGACGGGCATCGCTGCGGGACCACGGGCATGCTGGAGTTCGACCATATCATTCCCTGGGCCCAGGGCGGGCTTTCGGACGACCCGGACAACATCCGGCTCCTGTGCCGGACGCACAACCGATGGGCGGCCAGGGCGGTCTTTATTTCTTCGCGGTGGCCGCGGCCATCTCGAGCACGGCCTTGACCAGGGCGTCCATGCCCTCGGCGACCTGAGAGATCCGGGTCGCGAGCATGTAGCAGGGCGTGGTGGCGAGCCTGAGCTGGGGGTCTACGACCACGCCGGTCACGGGGGCGTTCTCGTGGCGGGCGCCCATGGACTCGATGGCGCGAGCCGTAGCCTGGTCGGAGCCGATGGTGACGAGGGGCTTGTCGCCCGCGAAGAGCCGGGCCAGGACGACCGGGGCGATGCAGGCCGCGCCGATGGGCTTGCCCGCCTGGCGCATGCCGCGCAGGACCCGCGCGACCTCGGGGTCCACCTGGCACTGGGCGCCCTCCTCGGCGAAGGAGCTCAGGTTCTTGGCCGCGCCGAAGCCCCCGGGCAGGATGACCGCGTCGAGCTCCGAGACCTTGGCTTCGCTCAAGTCCCGGATCTCTCCCCGGGCCAGGCGCGCGGACTCGACCAAAACGTTGCGCCTCTCGCGGACCGTCCTGCCGCTGACGTGGTCCACCACCTCGGCCTGCTCCTTATTGGGGGCGAAGCAGGCGGCCTGGGCCCCGGCCTTGTCGATGGCCAGCAGGAGCAGGGTCGCCTCATGGATCTCCGACCCGTCCTTGACGCCGCAGCCCGACAGGATCACCCCGATCTTTGGCATGCGCCCCCCTTGAAAAGCGACGGCTTGACCGGCCGCCCTAAAGTTTATAAAGTACACTCGTCGGATTCAATATATTTCCGAGGGGGAACGACCCAACATCGGCAGAGATTACGGCAGCAGAGACCACAGAAGTCAAGGCCAAGGCCAGTTACGCATCAACGCCAGGATCCAGGCAAGCCAGGTCCGCCTGATCGACTCGGACGGGACACAGCTCGGCATCAAGCACGTTTCCGAGGCATTGGCGATGGCGCGGAGCCGCGGGCTCGACCTCATCGAGATCGCCCCTCAAGCGAACCCCCCGGTCTGCAAGATCCTCGACTACTCGAAGTTCAAGTACGAGCAGGAGAAGCGGCTCCGGGAGGCGCGCAAGCACCAGAAGGCGGGGCTGCTCAAGGAGATCCAGCTGCGGCCCAACATCGGGACGCATGACCTGGACTTCAAGCTCAAGCACGCGATCGAGTTCATCACGAACCATGACAAGGTCCGGATCACGGTCGTCTTCCGCGGGCGCGAGATGCAGCACCAGGACATCGGGGCCGCTCTCCTCGAGCAGATCAAGGAGAAGCTGGCCGACATCGCGGTCCCGGAGGCCCCGCCTCAGCGGGAACGCAACAGGATGATGCTGACGTTGGTGCCGAAACACTGATTATGCCCAAACTGAAATCGCACAGCGGCGCAAAGAAGCGCTTCACCAAGACGGCGTCCGGGAAATGGCGGCACCAGCGCGCCTACAGGCGGCACCTGCTGACCCCGATGCCCAAGAACAAGAGCCACTGCGTCCCCGGCAAGAACACCCTGACCAAGACCGAGGGAAAGATCCTGTCCCGGTTCCTCCCCTACAGTTGAGCTGACATGAGAATCAAATCAGGCGTCACCACCCGTCACCACAAGAAGAAGCTGTTCCGCCTGGCGAAAGGCAACTACTCCGACAAGAGGACCAAGTGGCGCCAGGTCAAGCAGCAGACCGCCAAGTCCATGGCCCACATGTACGTGGGCCGCAAGAACCGCAAGGGCGACTTCCGCTCCCTGTGGATCGAAAGGATCAACGCGGCCTGCCGCCAGGCCGACACGACCTACAGCAAGTTCATGGCCGGCCTCAAGAAGGCCGGGGTCCTGCTCAACCGGAAGATGCTCTCCGAGATCGCCCTGCGCGATCAGGGCTCCTTCCGGAAGCTCCTGGAGATCGCCCGCGCCGCCGCCTAGGGCCCGGGGGATCACAGACGCGGGTCCGGGCCCATGGCGACCTCCGATTGGCTGGCCTCCTTTGAGGCCGCGGCTGCTGCCATCGGGGCCTGGGACCCCTCCGCCACCCCGACCCTCGAAGCCCTCGAGGCCGTCCGGGTCGAGTACCTGGGCAGGAGCGGCCGTCTCACCGAGGCCTTAAAGGGCCTCAAGGACCTCCCCCTCGAGGACCGCAAGCTCCTCGGCCCGCGCGCCCAGTCCGCCAGGGCCGGGCTCGAGGAGCGCATCGCGCGCCGCCGCGCGGAGCTTGAATCCCGCCAGGATCTTTCCATGGAGAAGTCGGGCGTGGACGTCACCCTGCCGGCCTTGCCCGCCCTCCGGGGCCGTCTGCATCCGGTGACGCTGATGATGGGAGACATGACCAGGGTCCTGGGTCTCATGGGCTATTCCCTGGCAGAAGGCCCCTTGGTCGAGACGGACTGGCACAATTTCGAGGCCCTGAACATCCCCGCTCACCATCCTGCGCGGGACGCGCACGACACCGTCTACCTCAAGGACCTCTGGCGGCAAGGGACCGCCGTCCCCGAAGGCGCGGGCAGTCCTCCGCTCGCCGGAGGGGGGCCGCTCCTGATGCGCACCCACACCTCTCCGGTCCAGGTCCGGACCATGGAGAAGACCAAGCCCCCGCTCAAGATCGTCTGCCCCGGCAGGGCCTTCCGCCGCGACGCCGTGGACGCGAGCCACTCCGCTGTCTTCCACCAGATGGAATGCCTCGCCATCGACCGCGGCGTCACCTTCGCGGACCTCAAGGGGACTCTCGATGTTTTCATGCGCGCGCTTCTGGGCCAGTCCACCAGGCTGCGCTTCCGGCCATCGTTCTTCCCGTTCACCGAACCCTCCGCCCAGGTCGACGTGAACTGCCTGCTCTGCGGAGGAAAAGGCTGCCCCGTGTGCAAGGGAAGCGGGTGGCTCGAGATGCTCGGCGCCGGCGTGGTCAACCCAAACGTCTTCAAGCTCGCGGGCCTCGATCCCGAGGAATGGACCGGGTTCGCGTTCGGCATCGGCATCGAACGCCTTGCCATGATGAAGTACCGCATCCCGGACATCCGCCTCTTCTACGAGAACGACCTGAGATTCCTGGACCAGTTCGATGAAGATATCCTTTAACTGGCTCAAGGAGCACGCCGACGTCGGGTGCGGCGCGAACGAGCTGGCGGGCATGCTCCCCCGCCTGGGCATGGACGCCGATTCCATCGCGCGTCTGGGGCCCGCCTTCACCGGGGTCGTGACCGCGGAGGTCCTCTCCAAGGAGAAACACCCCGCCGCGGACCGTCTTTCCCTCTGCCGGGTGTCCGACGGCCTCATGACCTACTCCGTGGTCTGCGGCGCGCCCAATGTCGCGGCCGGGCAGAAGGTCCCCTTCGCCAAGGCCGGCGCGGTCCTCCCCGGCGGGACGCTCTCCAAGGCCAAGATCCGCGGGGTCGAATCCGAGGGGATGATCTGCTCCTGCAAGGAACTCGTCTTGGAGGGCGACGCCTCGGGCATCATGGTCCTCGACCCCTCCACCAAGGCGGGCCAGGATTTCGCGGCCCTGCTCGGCGGCTCGGATTCGGTCCTCGACATCGAGATCACGGCGAACCGGCCCGACCTGCTCTCTCACTTGGGGCTGGCGAGGGAGCTCTCGGTCTGCCTCGGGTTCCCGATGAAAGCCGCGGAGGAACGACCCCTTCGCGAAGACGCCGGCCTTCGGTCCTTTCCGGTCGAGGTCCCCTCGACCGGAGAATGCCCCCGCTACGTGGGCCGGCTCATCGAGGGCGTCGCCATCGGCGAGAGCCCGGACTGGCTCAAGACCAAGCTCAAGGCCGTGGGCCTGCGGCCCATCAACAACGTCGCGGACATCACCAATTTCATCCTGATGGACACGGGACAGCCCCTGCACGCCTTCGACGCGGACCTCATCGAGGGCGGCCGGATCGTCGTCCGGTTCGCCAAGGCGGGCGAGAAGATGACCGCCTTGGACGGCCGCGACTATGACCTGACGCCTGAGTGCCTCGTCATCGCGGACGCCTCCAAGCCCGTCGCGATCGCCGGGGTCATGGGCGGTTCGGCGACCGCGGTAACGACCAAGACCAAACGGGTGTTCCTCGAATCCGCGAATTTCTCTCCCGTGACCGTGCGCCGATGCTCCCAGCTGCTGCGCCTGCGCTCGGACTCCTCCTACCGCTTCGAGCGGGGAACCGACATCTCAGCAGCCGAAGGGGCCTCCCGATCGGCTGCTTCCCTGATCCAGCGCCTCTGCGGCAAAGCCGTGGCCGTCTCTCCTCCCCTGGATGTCTATCCCGGAAAGAAGGAGCCCTCCCCCATCCGGGTCAGCGCCGACCGCATCAACGCCATCCTCGGCTCCGATTTCCCGCGAGACGAGATCCGCCGCGCCATCGAGGCCGTCTCGGCACGGACCCAGGGGGAAGGGGATGCGTTGACGGTCCTGGCGCCGACTTGGCGCGGCGACCTGGCGACCCCGTCGGACCTGGCCGAGGAGGTCGCGCGCATCCTGGGCTACGACCGCATCCCGTCCACCGTCCCGACATCCGCCCTGCGGCCCACGGAGGAGCTCCGCTCCTGCGCCGTTGCCGGCAAGGCCAGGTCGCGCCTGGCGGCCTTGGGCCTCCACGAAGCCCTGACCTACGATTTCATCTCAGAGAAGCACGCGAGCCTCCTCGAGGTCCCCGAGGACCGCTGGGTCAGGCTCGCCAATCCCCTGACCGAGGACTGGACCGTGCTCCGCCCCTCGCTCATCCCAGGCCTGCTCCAGAGCCTGCGCCGCAACATCGAACGGCAGGCCGAGTCCGTGCGGCTCTTCGAACTCGGCAAGGTCTATTCCCGCGACGCCGCCGGCGTGCGGGAGCGCAGTCACCTGGCAGGCATCCTGTACGGCCCGTTGGCCCCTGCCCATTGGAAGGCCTCCAAGGAGAAGACCGGCCTCTTCGAAGCCAAGACCATCCTGGCGGACCTGCTCTCGGGCGTCTCCGGGCTCGAATGGACCACGCAGGCCAGGGACGGCGGATTCGCCGGAGAGGACCTCCTGCTCCCGGGCAGCCGCGTCTTCATCCGGAACGCCTCGGGCCCTAAAGGGCTCTCCTGCGGGTGCCCTAAAGGGCTCTCCTTCGGGTGCCCTAAAGGGCTCTCCTTCGGGAGCGTGCTCGGCAGGCTCGGGATCCTCCACCCGAAGCTGGCCCGCGCCTGGGAGGTCGACCGCGAGCAGCCCGCGGTCTTCGAGCTCGACCTGGAACTCCTCGCCGGAGCCTCCTCCGGTTCCAAGGTCTTCCGGCCCCTGAGCCCCTTTCCGTCCTCGTGGCGCGACCTCTCCGTGGTCGTCCGGCAGGATGTTCCCTACGGAGAGATCGAGGCCGCGATTATGGGCCTCAAGCTATCCGAGCTGGACTTCGTCCAGCTCGTGGACGTCTACTCAGGCAAGGGCGTGGCTGACGGCCTTCGGAGCCTCAGCCTGCGCTTCGTGTTCCAGCTCCCGGACCGGACCCTTAAGGACGCGGAAGTGACGGCGGCGGTGGACAGGATCTTGGCGGAACTCAAGAACAGGTTTGGGGCGGAATTGAGAAAGTGAGCCTCTCAATGAAACGACTCATCCCCCCCACTACTCGCCCCCCCGTGGGAGGGGGCGAGTGATATGATCATCGCCAAGAACGAGCTCAAGACGCTCGAGGCCCATGTCCATGAGGCCTCGCAGAGGCTGCGCGAGCTCGGCGGGGAGAACCGCAAGCTCCTGGAGGAGACCGGCCGCCTGCGGACCGAGACCCACCGGCTCAAAGACGAGCTGCGCTCCGCCCAGAACAGGATGGCCAGGCACGAGCGCCTCAAGGGACGGCTGGAGAGGCTGGCCAAGAAGCTCGAGAACCTCGTTTGACATGAAAGACACCTACGAGATCGAGATCCGCAAGAGGCGCTTCAACGTGGAGGTCGAGGGCATGACCCACATGGAGGTCAATGTCCTGGCCAAGGAAGTCGAGAACCGGATGTTCTCCATCGAGCAGAAGTACGGGACCCCGGACACCTCCAGGCTCGCGGTCCTCACCGCGCTGGAGTTCGCCATGGAACTCACCCAGCTCCGCGAGACCTTCGACATCGCCAAGGACACGGCAGAGAAGAAGATCATCGAGCTCGACCACGCCCTCAGGTCGGCCGTGGATTCCGCGGCCTCGGGCCGGTAGCGATGTCCTCGGAGCTTTTCCCCACCGAGCTCTCGCCGCAAGACCAGCCCCTGGCGGCGCGCATGGCGCCCAAGGTCCTCGAGGACTTCGCGGGCCAGGAGCACCTCGTGGGCCCGGGAAAGATGCTCCGCCGGCTCGTCGAGTCCGGCCGCTTGAGCTCCGCTTTGTTCTACGGCCCGCCCGGCACGGGCAAGACCGCCATGGCCCGGCTCGTGGCCGGCCTGTCCAAAGCCGTGACCGTGGAGCTCAACGCGGTCATAGCCGGGGTCGCGGAGCTCAAGAAAGTCCTCGAAACAGCCAAATTCGACCGCGCGGCCAAAGGCCAGCGCACGCTCCTTCTGCTCGACGAGATCCACCATTTCAACCGGACCCAGCAGGACACCCTCCTGCCCGCGGTGGAGCGCGGAGAGGTCATCCTCGTGGGCCTGACCACGGAGAACCCCTCCTTCTACGTCAACGCGGCCCTGCTCTCCAGGTTCACGGCCTTCGAGTTCAAGCCCCTGACCGAGAGTGACCTGGCCGCTATCCTCGACCGGGCCGTATCCGACGAGAACCTCGGCCTGGGCGCCTCCAAGCTCTCGCTCGATGCCGCGGCCCGCGAGCACCTGCTGCGCATGTCCTCGGGAGACGCCCGGCGCCTGCTCAACGCCCTTGAGCTTGCGGCCCTCTCCACCCCTCCGGGCAAGGGGGGCAAGAGGAGCATCACGCTCGCGGTGGCCGAGGAATCCATCCAGAAGCGCGCGATCCGCTACGACAAGAAATCCGACGACCACTACGACCACATCTCCGCCTTCATCAAGTCCCTGCGCGGCTCGGACCCGGACGCGGCCCTCTACTGGATGGCCAAGATGCTCGTAGCAGGTGAAGACCCGCGCTTCATCGCCCGGCGGCTTCTCATCGCGGCTTCCGAGGACGTGGGCAACGCCGACTTCCGCGCCCTGCTCGTGGCCCAGGCAGCCTTCAACGCGGTCGAGGTCCTGGGCATGCCCGAGGCCAGGATCCCCCTGGCCCAGGCCGCGGTCTTCGTGGCCACGGCGCCCAAGTCCAACGCCTCCTACCTCGCCATCGGCCAAGCCATGAAGGAGGCCTCGGACGGGCCTGGCCGCGAAGTGCCCAACCACCTGCGGGACGCGAACCTCGACGCCGAGACCCGCGGCCACGGCAAAGGCTACCAATACCCGCACGATTTCCCGGGCCACTGGGTGAAACAGTCCTACATGCCCGATCCCATGACCTTCTACAAGCCCTCGGACCAGGGCGATGAGAAGCGCATCGCGGAGTTCCTCAAAAGGCTCAAGGCAGGCAGATGAGCGCCAAGCCACGCTCCTCGGGCCAGGAGGGCGACGGGCTTGAGCTCGACTTCGGAGAGCCGGTCCGCAAGGTCTGGTCCGTAGGCGAACTCGTCAACGGCATCCACGACCTCCTTGAGCGGAACTACCAGGAGGTCTGGGTCGAGGGCGAGATATCGGGGTCGCGAGCCTACCCCTCGGGCCACACCTACTTCACGCTCAAGGACAGCCAATCCCAGATCTCGGCCGTGCTCTTCAAGGGCTACGCCGGCTCCATGAAATTCGAGCCCAAGGACGGCATCAAGTGTCTGGTGCGGGCCCGGGTCTCGGCCTATGTCGCCAGAGGCTCGCTCCAGCTCATCGTGCTCCACATGGAGCCCAAGGAGAAGGGCGCGCTCCAGCTCGCCTTCGAGCAGCTCAAGGCCAAGCTCGCGGCTGAAGGGCTCTTCGACCCGGGCCGCAAGAAGCCCCTGCCCCGGTTCCCGGCCCGAATCGGCCTGGTGACCTCGCTTCAAGGCGCGGCTGTGCGCGACATGCTCACGGTCCTGCGCCGCCGCTGGGAAGGCCTTGAAATCGCGATCTTCCCGGTCAAGGTCCAGGGCGAGGGCGCAGCCCTTGAGATCAGCGCTGCCATCGAGGCCTTCAACAAGCACCTGCCCGACACGGACGTGCTCCTGGTCGGCCGGGGCGGAGGCTCCATCGAGGACCTCTGGGCCTTCAACGAAGAACCCGTGGCCCGGGCCATCGCGGCCTCCGACATCCCGGTGGTGTCCTGCGTGGGCCATGAGACCGACTTCACCATCGCGGATTTCGTGGCCGACGTGCGGGCTCCCACGCCCTCGGCAGCCGCGGAGCTGGTCGCGCCTGACAAGGAAGCCGTGCTCTCGAGACTCAGGGAGACGCTCCGCTCCCTCGGCAGGGCCATGGGCGGCCGGCTCCAGAGGCTCGACCTCAGGGTCAAGACAGCGGCCTCCCATCCCTTTCTGCAAGCCCCTCACCGCATCTATGAGGAGCGCATCCGCAGGGTGGATGAGGTGGCGGGCAGGCTTCCTGATGCCATGACCAGGCTCCTGTCCCGCAAGCGAAGGGATTTCCAGCTCCGGGTGGAGAAGCTCCAGGCTTTAAGCCCGCTCAACGTGCTTTCCCGCGGCTACGCCATCGCCGAGAAGCTGCCTGAGGCCGAGATCCTGCGGCGGTCGTCCCAGACCAGGAAAGGGGACAAGGTCCGCGTGCGCCTGCACGAGGGCGAGATCCATTGCGAGGTGACCTGAATGACGAAAAAACCCGGTTCCAAGGAATCCTTCGAAGCGTCGCTCGAGACCCTCGAGACCATCCTGCGAGAGCTCGAGACCGGAGAGAAGGGCCTAGAGGATTCCCTGGCCCTGTTCGAAAAGGGCGTGGGCCTGGCCCGGACCCTCACGGCCCAGCTCGAAGAGGCCAAGCACAAGGTCGAAGTTCTCGTGAAAGAAGGGAAGACCGGAACACTCACGAAGAAGCCTCTTGATGAAACGGCTGAGTAAACGCCGAAAGACGAGAAAACGCTTCCGGGCGGTGTTTTTCGACATCGGCAACGTTCTCCTGCGCTTCGAACCAGGCTGCATCCTCAGGACTTTCGTCCGGGTCCTGGGCAAGAACCCGGCCAAGGTCCTGGCCTTCCTCAAGGCCAGGGACCTCATCGACCCCATCGAGCGCGGCCTCCTGCCTCCGCAGGAACTCTACCGGAGGTTCTGCGAGACCTTCGGCTTCACCGGGAGCTTCAAGGCCTTCAAGCTCCTGTGGTCCGACCATTTCACCCTCGAGCGCGCGACCGCGGCCATGCTCAAGTCCGCTGCCAAGACCCACAAGGTCTACCTGCTCTCCAACACCAACGCGATCCATTACGAGTTCATCGAGAAGAACTACGCGTTCCCCCGCCACATCCACGGCGCGTTCCTCTCCCACGAGCTCGGGCTGCGCAAGCCCGAGCCAGCCATCTATAAGGAAGCCCTCAAGCGCGCGCGGGTGAGCCCCGGGGAATCGATCTTCATCGACGACCTTGCGGAGAACGTGGAAGGAGCCCGCAAGGCGGGCATCCACGCCATCCTCTACCCCGGGCCCAAGGAGCTCAGGCGTCTTCTAACGGAGCTGGGAGTCCTGTAGGCCGGCGCGCACCGCGTCGAGGTTGACGCCCGCCACGCGCCAGGAGGCGGTGGCGTACCGGACGAAGTAATCCAGCAAGGGAACATCCTCCACCTGGCGGCCGTAAGCAGCATGGCGCAGGAACTTCCTGCCGCCGAGGTCGATGATGAGCCCCTGATGCGTGATGACCACGGGCTTGTCAGGCCTGGGCTCACGGACGATGTTGGCAATGGTCCCAGAGGGGATGCGCGACACGACCTCAGCCAGGACCGAAGCAGGGACATAGGGCACGGATGCTTCTTCATCAGCCAGGTCCTTGCCCGCTGCCTGGAGCGTCTTGAGCCTGGCCCCCTTGTCCGGCTGGGACAAGTCCAAGCCCTGCAGGTCGTCAAAGGTCTTGGCAGCGTACCAGGCTTTCTTCGAGATCGTCTTGGCCGCGAACTTCGTTCTGGTCCCAGCCACCTGCTCCGTGATGTCCTTGATGAAGCCGGCCTTGGCATTATTGGGGATCCAATCAGTCTCAGGGAAGTGGTTGCGGGTCCTGTACCCGATCTCCCCGTCTTTATAGCGGATCCTTTGAAGCGTGCCTGAAACGGCTTTCTTGAGGTCGGGTTCAAGAGCAAGAGCCATGACCTGCTCCACGAAGGTCGTGCAATCCACCTTCTTGAAGCTGTAGAGCGGGTCCTTGTCGAACTCGCCGTCCTGGCCCTCGCCCAAGGGCCCGAGCCTGTACGTCGTTCCCAGGAAAGCCTCGCTGACCGCGGCCACGCGCGAAGAGAGGTCC
>JACRNU010000001.1 GCA_016234805.1 Elusimicrobiota bacterium | reverse complement strand
TGAGGGCAAGCGGTGAGGGGGATCGAAAGCGTGATCGGCAGTAGACAGGCCTCGGCGAGCGAGACCGGGATGCCGAGCAACGGAGGATTTCAAGTGCATCTCTCAAAAATCAACGGTTTTTCAGCAGCCTGCTAGCGCTCGTTTCTCTGCTGTTCTTCGCCTCGTCCGACCCCGCGGTCGCTGCTGTGCGGGTCTCCATCCATCTCACGGACCGGACCGAGGCCGAATCCCAGGCCAGGGTCGACGCGACCGAGAACCTCATCCGGCGCATGATGGGGGAACAGAACAAGAAGGCCCGCGTTCCTTTGGGCAAGGGGGAGTTCCGCCTGGACTATTCGGCGGACCGGTGGTCTCCGGACCTGCCGACCAAGGACCTCTCCACGATCATCGTGTCCCTCAAGGGGATGTGGGAGGAGAAGATCGAGTTCGCGGAGTCTGCGGAGGTCGCCGCGGCCTGGGCGCAGGTCCAGACCGGGGAGGTCTCGAGGGTGAGACTCCCCTCTGGGCGGAGCTTCATGTCTCAGGGCAGGACCGAGACCCTGACGAGCGGCAAGTTCGGGACCTTCTACGACGGAAACCTGGCCGGCGCCAACCTGAACTTCACGCCCGTGGAGGCCTTCCCCTACAAGAAGCCCGGGCTGGCCACGGATGCGCCTGGGATCGTTTTCTCGACCTTGGCCAAGGACAAGACCGCCGAGCCTCCGCCGCTCAACGGGGGCCACCCCTACGACGCCATCATCGCGGAGGAGGCCGCTGTCGCGGGCATGGATCCGGCGGTCCTGCGGGCCGTGATCGAGGCCAAGGGCGGGTTCGACGCCAAGGCCAACCGCAAGAGCGGCGGGTCTCACGGTGTCATGCTCATTACCAAGGCCGCTGCCGCGGCCGTGGGCATGAAGGGCGCGGACTTGAACGACGCTCGCGCCAACATCCGGGTGGGAGCGCGGCTGATGACGGAACTGCTCCAGCAGTTCAAGGGCGACGTGCATCGTGCCCTGGCCGCCTACCAGGTGGGCGCCGGAGCGGTCATCAGGAGCGGCGGCATCCCCAACGACCCTGAGGTCAAGTATTTCCTGGCCGCCTACGAGCGCGCCCTGCGCGGCACGAACCCCAAGCCCGAGGTCAAGCCGGTGACGCCGCCGTCCTCTCCGAACGCCCGTCGTGTGCGCGAGGGGGCCGGGGAGAAGATACGGGAGAAGGTCGCGGAGATCCTGCCTCCGAGCGGCATCGTCAGGCCCAGGGACCCTGTTTCAAGGTACCGCAAGACCATCCACCTCAAGGCCAAGAAACACGAGGTGGATCCGTGGCTGATCGAGTCCATCATGCGCGCGGAGAATCCGTGGGGGGACCCCCTGCGCGAGTCTGATGCGGGAGCCGTCGGGCTCATGCAGCTCATGCCCGAGACCGCGAAGATGCTCCGGGTCAACCCCCGCGACCCGGTGCAGAACATCGACGGCGGCACTCGGCACATGAAGTGGCTGCTCGAGCGCTACAACGGCAACCGGGTGCTGGCCGCGGCGGCCTATAACGCGGGCGAGGGCGTGGTGGGGGAGCGCATCCCGAACTATCCCGAGACCAAGGGCTATGTCGCCAAGGTCTTCGCCTACTACGAGGACCTGACCGGCGAGAAGGTGGACCACCTCCCGTTCATGCCGATCGCCAAGGCCAAGACCAACAGGCGGGTCCTCGCTGCCCGCAAGAAATGACCGCCCTTCCTCCCCGGTACCGGCCTGAGCTCAGTCCTTAGACGAGAGCATCCCCATCACGCGAGACACGAACTTCATGGCAAGGCGCCCCACCCTGCCGATGGGCGTCACGTCGAGGTCCTTGAGGGTCTCGAGCACGAGGCTGTAGGCGTTCTTGTAGTGCGGCAGGGAGAAGGCCTTCATGGTGTCGTTCTCGGAGTGGACGATGTCGAAGATGATCTCGGGCGAGGCGCCGAAGACCGTGATCGCCGGGATGCCGGCCTGCCGGAAGGAGCTGGAATCCGCGTCGCCTCCCCAGAACACCACCTCGGCCGCGGCCAGGGCCGCGCGCTTGGCCACCGCCATCATGCGCGCGAGCAGGGGCTTGTCCGAGTTGTTCTTCCAGAGGTAGGTGCCGTCCACGGCCAGGGTGTCCAGGTTGACCATGGAGTCCACCTTGGCCCGCTGCTGGGCTGAGAGCGCGCGCACGAACTTGCTCGAGCCGATGAGCCCCTCCTCTTCCCTCGCGAAGACCGCGAAGATCATGGTCGCCTCCGTGTCGATGTCGCGCATGGCTTGGTAGAGGTTGGCGACCATGGTCGCGCCGGTCCAGTTGTCGATGGTGCCATGTCCCACGTCGGCCTTGTCGTGGTGCGCGCCGAGGACCACCACGCGGTCCGTGCGGCCTTTCTTGACCACGAAGACGTTGTGCGTGCCGTAGCCCGTGTCCTGGAGCTGGACCTCCGAGGTCCCTGCTCCGGCCTGGCGGAAGAGGTCGGCTACGACCTTCTCGCGCTCCTCGTTCGTGAGCGGCGAAAGGGCCATTTCGTCGTACATCTCCTTGTCGTCGGGAACGGCGGCCAGGGGGCCGCCGTGCTTGGAGGCGCCGGTCGTTCTCCTTTCGCCGGAAAGCGCGGCCCGGGAGTAGACGACCGCGGCCTTGCCGCCGGGAAGCAGGCGGCCTCCCATGAACCGGCGGGCGGCGTAGGAGGCGAATCCCTCGGGAGTCTCGAGCTCCGGGGCAAGGCGGGACGCGCCGTCGAAAAGGGCGGCGAGGAGACCTGGGTCGGAGGCCGAGGCGGAGAGGTCCGAGGCGAGCTGTTGGAGGTACGGGTCGGCCCCGGCTGTCCGGGCCAGGTCCTCGAGCCTGGCCGCGAGCTCGGCGCCTTGGTCCCCGCCCTGGGAGCGCAGGCCGGCAAGGACGGACTCCCGGATCAAGGGGTCGGCCAGGGCGCGGGCCAGGAGGGCGGCGGCCTGGGCATCGGCAGAGGGCGCCGCGCCAAGGTCCCCGGTCAAAGACGCATGGGCGAGATACTCGGCCGCCCTCGGTCCCAGGTCGGGCGCGGTTTCTGGGGGGAGGGATCCCTGCCCGGAGTCGTGCGTCTCGATGGGGGGAGCGGCCTCGCCTCCGATCCCGGAGCCCAAGCGCAAGGCGGTCTGGTCGAGATGGACGGAAAGGGAGCCGAGGAAGGAGGCAGGGATGGCGCCGACCGCTCCGACCGCGGCCGGCAGGGGAGCGGCCTTGCCCGCGACAGGCGCGGAGATGGTCTGGCCCAGGGCCGAGGCAGGAAGCAGGGCGGCCAGGAGCAGGGTCAGGCTGAGTGAAAAGAGGGGAGACTTCCGCATGAGGGACATCATACCGCGGAGCAGGGGCGGGCCGTGAGAGAAGAAGGGCCCAGCAGGCGCCCGGCGATTGGCCCAGGCTTGTGTGGGTCCTGGGCTCCATGCTGCTGCTTGGAGGTTCTCCCGTTGACATCATGGGGCCGCAGGGCTATGATATGGACATGGACCCAGCCGTGCCCAAGCCCCAGCCCCAATCCGTCCCGGCGGACCAGTCGCAGCGCAAGGTCGGAGTCTTCATGCTCGAGGACGACCCCACCATCGCCTCCCTGGTCCAAGACGCGGTCGAGATGCAGGGTTGGCAGTTCATCCACCGTTCGACCTGCGCCAGCGCGGTCGAGGCCTTGAAGTCCCTCAAGCCGGACATCGTGCTCCTCGACGTCAACCTGCCCGACGGCGAGGGCTTTTCCGTGTGCGAGGCCCTGCGCCGCGAGCTCGGGCTGTCCACCCTGCCCGTCATCTTCCTCACCTCCAGGGGAGACCCCACCAGCCGGCTCAGGGGATTCTCCGCCGGGGCGCAGGATTACGTCACCAAGCCCTTCCTCATCCAGGAGCTGGTGGCCCGGATCCAGGCCCACCTGGCCATCAAGGACAGGGAGGCGGCGCTGTCGCAGGAGCTCCTCAAGACCCGGCTCCACGACCGCGTCCGCCAGGACATCATGGACATGGTCGTTCACGACCTGAGCGCCCCGCTCGGCACGGTCAAGCTCACCCTCGACATGATCAATTCCCGGGGGCTCGTCACGGACCCCGCCTACGTGCGCTACCTCAAGAGCGCGGAGAACTCCCTGGAATACGCGCTCGTGATGATCGCGGGCCTGCTCGACCTGGGCTCGGGCACGGTGCGGGTGGAGACCCATCCGCTCGATTATCCCGCCCTGGTCCAGCGGCTCCAGAAGATGTTCGGCCCGCAGTTCGAGATCAAGAAGGTCTCCCTCGTCTTCGAGGTCCCGGCGGCCGGCTTCCGGATGGTCAGCGACCAGACGCTCCTCTTCCGCGTCCTCGCGAACCTCATTTCCAACGCGCTCAAGTACTCTCCAGCCGGAGGCCGGGTCTTGGCGCGCGCTCTCCAGGCGGGGACGGGCCTCCGGGTGGAGGTGGTCGACGGAGGCCTGGGTATCCCGGCCGCGGAGAAGGAAGCCATCTTCAAGAAGTACCACCGCGTGGCCTCCGGCCCCATCCCCGGGTCAGGGATCGGCCTGGCCTTCTGCCGCATGGCGTGCGAGGCGCTCAACGGCAGGATCTGGGTCGAGGACGTCCTGCCTCAGGGAAGCCGCTTCGTCATCGAACTGCCTTCCCTCTAAGGGGAAAGGGTCAGGATTTGGCCAGCTGAGAGCGGCGGGCTTCGGCGAGGCGCCTGAGGGTGCGGGTCATGTCCGGGCTGCGGTCCACGATGCGCTTGAAGTCCTCGGCCGCGAGGCAGAATACCTCGGTGAGGCAGGAGGTCGTGACCGTGGCGGAGCGCGGCTCGCCGAAGAGCAGCGCCATCTCCCCGACGAAGTCCCCGTCCTCGAGCACCGCGACCGGGTCCTTCCACTCCTTCTTCGTGATGACGACCTTGCCCCGGTAGATGAGGTACATGGCGTCGCCGGGCTCGCCCTCCTGGCAGATGACGGAGTCCTGGGCGTACTGGACCATGAGCATGTAGGGGAGGACTTCGGCGAGCTGGGCCCGGCCGAGCTTGGAGAAGAACCCCACGTTGCGCATGCCCTGCTGGAGCCAATCAAGCTCCTTGGCGTCCACGGGCCGCGCTTGGAGGACTCCCGCCTTGCCGCTCAGGGGCATGGGATCATTGGAGAGAGGCGACGAGGCGGTTGGTGAAGATGCCCGTGAACCACAGGGCCGCGGCCCGCACCGCGACCTCGCCCCAGCCGGCCCATCCGTGGGCGCCCCGGCCGTAGGACGCGAAGAAGAGCATCACGGTCAGGAGGACCGCGTGTTGGATGGTGGTCTTCTGGTCCTCGTACGCGCCGACCGCGATGACCGTCAGGAGGAACAGCATCCAGATGGAGGGCCAGTACGGCAGGAAGATCCAGATGAGGGCCAGGTCGAAGACGTAGTTGACGACCACGCGGCCGCGGCGGATGGATTCGGCCTTTTCCGGCAGCCGGGCCACGAGCCGATGCGTCATGAAGTTGATGACCGAGGCCGCGGCCAAAAGGAGCACGGCCGCGGCTGAAGCCTTGGCCGGAGCCGCGCTCAGGAAGGCGGCGGTCAGAACGAGGATGGCCGCGAAGGGGGTCATGTAGCGGTTGACCAGCCCTACCATCAGCATCGACTTCTCGTGTTGGGTCAGCATCGGCTCAATGATATCATTTGGGGATGAGCTCGAGGTCTTCGGGCTTGTCGATGTCGAGCTGGGTGCCGGAGTCCTCGAGCGGGACCAGCAGGGCTTCCGACCAGCGCAGGCGCATGGCTTCCGCTGCCGTCTCGTTGGCGGTCAGCGACTGGATCTCATCGAAAAGCGCCCGAGGGAAGGCCGTCGGGTAGCCGCGCTGGGGCCCGTCAGGGCCCGGGAACACGGGGAACACGAGCTTGCCCGAGAGCTCGAACTCGGAGAGCACCCGGTCGATGAGCCAGGGCTGGACCATGGGCATGTCGCCGAGCAGGGCGATGACTCCCGGGGCTCCCTGGGGGGCCTCGCGCAGGCCGAGCTTGATGGAGGAGGCCTTGCCTGAGGCCCAGCCGGGATTGAAGACCACGCGCAGGCGGGGGTCGTCGATGCCCTGGATGACCTTCAGGGCCGCGTCCGCGTCGCACCCGAGGACCACGATGACCGGGTCGAGCCTGGAGGCCAGGGCGTTCTCGACCACGTGGCGCAGGACGGGCTTGCCCTGGATCAGGGCGGAGAGCTTGTGAGCTTCCCCGAACCTGCGGCCCCTGCCCGCCGCGAGGATGAGGCCCGGGACCTTGTGCCCGGCGTGCTCGCTGTGCTGGCGCGGCTTGTGGGAGAGCCGGCCGCCGGCCCGTCCCGAGCGCCAGGCCATGATCTCCGCGGCGATGCTCAAGGCCGTTTCTTCGGGGGTCTCGGCCCCGATGTCGAGCCCGGCCGGGGAGTGCATCGTGCCGGGGCGCGGCCGCGCCCCGGCGATCTCCAAGCCGGCGAAGACCTCGCGGGTCCTCTTTTGCGAACCCGTCAGGCCGATGTAGCCCGCGGGACTGGCGAAGGCACCTTTCAGGGTTGCCCGGTCCTCGGCCAGGTTGTGGGTCATGATGACGACCGAGGTCTCCTCGTCCGGCCGCGCCGCCTCGGAGGCGATGTTCCAGCCGCCCTCGAGGAGCACTGCTCGGCTGCGGTCCCAGTTGATGTTGCGCAGGCGGCCCGGCCGCGGGTCGGCCACGAAGACCGTGAAGCCCAGCTCGAGCAAGCGCACCGAGAGGAAGGCCGCGTCCGGGCTCGAGCCGAAGATCATGGTCTTGCCCACGGGCCGGACCGGGCAGAGGAACACCCTGCGGAGCCTGCCTCCGGAGGCGTCCTCGATGAGCTCCGGAGTCTCCTCTTTGAAGCAGCCGCGGGCCGCGGCCGCTTCAGGCGGAAGGTGTGCACCCGAAGGAGAGCCCTTTAGGGCGGCCGGGCCCTTGAGGCCGGAGCCGCCCTTGGGCCCCTGGGCGTCCATCCTGTAGATCGCGCGCCTGCCGGCCTCCGGCCCCTCGATCTCGAGGGCGCAGACGATGCCCTCCGCGTTGAGCACCGCGTCCCGCACCTTGCGCAGGTGGGCGCGCAGGGCGTCGTCGACCGGCTCGAAGAACACCTCGAGCGTCCCTGAGCACAGGAACCCGAACCCGAGGATCGGGTCGTCCTCCGAGATCTGGAGGCTCGCCAGCAGGGGCCGTCCCTCGGCCGCGGCCTCCTCGATGCCCTCGTAGAGCCCGCCCTGGAGGCTCTTGGCCGAGATGGTGCCGGGGACCGCGGATTCGGGCACGAAGAGACCCATGGCGCCGGCCCGGGTGTAGACGGAGCCGTTGAGGGAGATCGCGGTGGCCAGGACCAGGCTGTGCCCGTCTTCGCCGGCTCCCTCTCCTCCGTGCGCGCCGGTGGCGTCCTGCTCGAGGACGTGGAGGAGGTCGAGGATCTCCTTGGGGCGAATCCCGTTCATGGGTCGCGGCGCTGAGCAGCCTTTGGTTCCATAGGGTCGCGGCGCTGAGCAGCCTTGGTCTGCTCCAGCGCCGCTAAGATTATACTGAACAGACCCCGCCCCAGTCTTGAAAATCCGGGCTTGAAGGGCTACACTAGGGGGGCCATGAAACCCCTCACCGAGAGCGAGATGCGCAGCCTCGTGACCCTGCTCGACGATGAGGATGAGGCCAGCGTCAGCCTCATCCGGTCGGAGATCATCAAGGTGGGCGAGCCCATGCTCCCCTTCCTCGACGAGTACCGGGCGAGCTGCGCCGCGGGCGTGGCCGGGCTCATCGAATCCATCAAGCTCGACCTGCGTTTCCAGCGGCTCAAGGATGCCTTTGAGAAGCTCGCGGCCCAGCCGGATCCGGACCTGGAAGAGGGCGCCTTCCTCCTGTGCCGGTTCGGCTATCCCCAGGTCAATCCCTTGGTGTACCGGGAGTGGCTCGACCGGGTGGCCGCGGATGTCCGGAAGGCCCTGCCTTCCGACCCGGACGCCTATTCGACGATGCAGCAGCTCAACATCCGGCTCTTCCAGGACCTGGCCTTCTCGGGCAACGAGGAGGACTACTACGATCCGGACAACAGCTTCCTCAACCGGGTCATCGAGGCCCGGCGGGGCATCCCGGTGACGCTGTCCGTTCTCTACCTCCTCATCGCGGTGCGGCTGGGCATGCCGGTCCACGGCGTGGGGACCCCGGGTCACTTCCTCGTGGGCTTCACCGAGCCGCGGGGCTCGACCTTCTTCATCGACCCTTTCCACCGTGGGAAGCTCATGAACTCCCAGGACGTGCGGCGGATGCTCGTCCGCACCGGCTACGATTTCCGTCCCGAGTTCCTCACCCCCGTCTCGTCGAGGGAGACGATCATCCGGATGATGCGCAACCTCATCGCCGTCTATCACAAGACCGGCGCCGCCGCGCGCGCGGAGAAGCTCGGAGTCCTGGCCGAGACCATGCTCCGGGGGCCGCGGTCCGGCCCGACATGAAGGCCGTCCTCGCAGCGCTAGCCCTCCTGCCGGCGGCCGTCCCCGCGTGGGCCGTCCGTCCGCTCACCCCGCCCGCCCCGGAGTTCCAGGAAGGACGGGCCTGGGTCAATGCCAAGCCGCTGACGATGAAGCTCCTGCGCGGCAGGAAGGTCGTGCTCGTGGCCTTCATCAACACGGCCAGCATCCACTCCCTGCGGGCGCTGTCCGTGCTCAAGGAGTGGTGGGACCGCTACGCACTCGAGGGCCTCATGGTGGTCGGTGTGCAGAGCCCGGAGTACGAGTTCCAGAAGGATCCGCTCCTCCTGCGCAAGGCGGTCCGGCGGCTCGGGGTGCAGTTCCCCGTCGTGATCGACGCGGACCGGGCGCTCTGGAACGCCTACGCGGTGGAGGGCTGGCCGTCCTTGTACCTCGTGGACCATCGGGGGCTCATCGTCTACGACCGGCTCGGGGAGGGGAGCTACACCGAGTTCGAGGGGGAGATCCGTGGGGCCGCGAAGCGCGCCGGCTACAAGCCCGACCGGTCCCTGGCGCCCATCGAGGACACGCCGATGGTCGATTGCGGCACGGCCTCGGAGACCATCTTCGCGGGCTCGAGCCGCGGCAGTCCCATGCAGGTCGAGGACCTCATGAGGCGCCGGAACTCCACGTTCATCGGCGTCCGGGAACGGGAGATGTCCTACCAGGGGGAGTGGTCCGTCGAGCCCGAGGCCCTCGTCATGAAAAAGGACAACAAGGGCCGGTCCTTCCAGGCGAGCTTCGTCTACCACGGGCCCCGCGCCCTGGCCCTTATGGGCCCGGGCCCGCGCAGCCAGAAGTTCTACGTCCTCCAGGACGAGCACTGGATCAAGCCCGAGAGCGCGGGCAAGGACATCCGATTCGACGCGGAGGACGAGAGCTACGTCGAGGTGGACGAGCCGCGGGTCTACGACCTCGTCCGCAACCCGACCGACGACCCGCACGAACTCGTCCTCATCCCGGCGCGGGCTGGGGCGCGGGTCTTCGAGCTCGACCTCTCGGACCGCTGCCTGGCCGGAGCGCTGTGAAGCGGACCGCCGTTTCCGAGGTGTCCGCCGTCCCGCTGGACGCTCCCATGAACGCGCCCTTCGAGATCGCGACCGGCGCCCAGACCGAGGTCCGCAACGTCCTGGTCCGGGTGAAGCTCGGCGACGGGACCGTCGGCTGGGGCGAGGGCGCCCCGATCTCCTACAAGCGCGAGACCCAGGCGTCCGTGCTGAAGGCCGCGGCCTCGGCCGGAGGGGAGCTCGTCGGCCGCGACGCCACGGGCTTCCGCCCATTGCTCGACTCGATCGAAGCGAGCCTTGAGGGCGCGGGCGCGGCCCGGGCCGCCCTCTCCATGGCGGTCCTCGACGCCTGGACCAGGCGGCAGGGCATCCCGCTGAGGCTGCTCTTCGGCGGCGCTGAGGCTTCCGTGCGCTCCGACGTCACGGTCTCCATCGAGCTTCCGGAGCAGGCCTTCGCCTCGGCCCGGCGCATCGCGGCCCTGGGCGTGCGGACGATCAAGGTCAAGATCGGAAAGGACCGGGACGAGGACCTCGAGCGCGTGCTCGCCGTGGCCCGAGCGGTCCGGGGCGTCCGGATCATGCTCGACGCCAACTGCGGCTACGGCCCCTCCGAGTCCCTGCGGTTCCTGGCGGCCTTGAAGCGCCGCGGCATCACGCCTGTCCTGTTCGAGCAGCCGGCGGCGGCCGGCGACTGGAAGGGCCTCGCGGAAGTGACCCGGCGCGGAGGCGTGCCGGTCGCGGCTGACGAGTCCGTGCAGGGACGAGCCGACGCTTGGAAGCTGGCCAGGACCCGCGCGGCCGGGGTCGCGAACATCAAGCTCATGAAGTACGGGCTCCTCGAAGCCTGGGAGGTCGCGCTCATCTGCCGCGCGGCCGGGATCAGGCTCATGATCGGCGGCATGGTCGAGTCTTCCCTGGCCATGGGCTGCGCCGCGCATTTCGCCGCCGGCCTGGGAGGCTTCGACTTCGTGGACCTCGACACCCCGCTCTGGTTCAAGGACGAGCCCGTCCGGGGGCTGCGCATCGGCCGCGGGGGCGTCTACGACCTCTCGAAGGTGCGGGCCGGCATCGGCGTCGTTCCCACTGCTGGTGTCACTGCTGGTGTCAGACGTTAAGGTGTGAAGTCTTCGTCTCTTAACGTCTGACACCATCATATGGCATAATGTAGGCCATGACAAAGCTCTCTCTCCTCGTCGTTCCGGTCGTTTTCGCCGCTGTCGTCGCGGCCGCCGCTCCCGCGGCGGAGCGCAAGGCTTCCGCGGCAGGACTCTCCATCTCGCGGGAGGACCTCAAGAAGGCGATCGAGGCGAACCCGGACCTCATCATGGACGCGGTGCGCAGCCAACGCAAGGAGCTCATCGAGATCCTCAATCAGGCCATGTCCGAGGACCAGGACCGTCAGCGCAAGGAGGCCGAGGCCACGGTGGAGAAGGAGCTTGACGAGCGGGTCGCCAACCCCTATCAGCCCGCGGTGGACGACAAGACGCGCATCCGCGGGAACAAGAAGGCCAAGTACACCCTGGTGGAGTACTCCGATTTTCAGTGCCCCTACTGCACGCGGGGCTTCATGACGGTCGAAGAGGTGCGCAAGAAGTACGGCGACGACCTGCGCTTCGTGTTCAAGAACAAGCCCTTGGTGCAGATGCACCCCGAGGCCATGCCGGCCGCGCTCTTCTTCGAGGCTATCGCCCTGCAGTCGCCGGAGAAGGCCTGGCAGTTCCACGACAAGCTCTTCGCCAACCAGGGCAAGCTCGGGGCCGCCTACTACGAGGAAGTCGCCAAGGAACTCGGCGTGGACGTCAAGAAGGCCAAGAAGGACGCTGAGAGCCAGGCGGTCAAGGACAAGGTCCAGGCCGACATCGCGGAGGCGGAGTCCTTCGGCTTCTCCGGGACCCCCGGGTTCCTGCTCAACGGGGTGCCTTTGCGCGGAGCCTACCCGCCGCAATTCTTCGACAAGATCGTGCAGAAGCTCGAGAAGAAGGGGCAGGCGCCGCAGGCTCCGGCCGCGCCGCCCGCCGCTCCTGCCAAGCCCTGACTGGGCCGCACCCTGGCTTTGCGGCGGCATCGTCCCCGCCCAAGCATGCGGTCAGGCGGCCGAGGTTGGCGTTCTCACGCCAGCAAGGTGTCCGTGGAGGCGGAAAGCGCGCTACAATTTCCTACACAGTTGGCCAACGGCGTCCAAGGATCAAGACCTTTCTCCTACTGCCTTCGCTTTCGAGGGACAGATGTCCGCTTCTTTGATGGTCTCTGAGACCTTTTTGACAACGGCTTGGGGCCATCGAGCAGGGGTTGTATCCGCACCTGGAACTCTCGCAGGAATTCCTCTTGGCTCATTCCTGTTTTTCCGACCCAGATTTCGGTCTTGTGATCGGGGAAGGGCGCGACAACATAGATGTCTGTCCGCGATGCTCCGCTGTCGGCTTTCTGCTGCGCGATTATTTTATAAGCGCCGTATAAGGCTAAGCCGACTTCTATGAGGTCGGCGGTTTTACTCAGGATGCCCCAATAGTCGAATGCGGCCCCACGAATGCCGTCGCTGGGACCATCGAAGACGGGGCGAATCTGACCATGGGTGCTGTTCTTGAAATGCTGGTCCACCTCTGCTGCCATCTTCTGGCCGGAGGGGTTGGCGAGAGCGATGCCTATGCGAATTTCGGTCATGCAGCCTCAGGCGGCCACAGTTCATCAAGAGCTTCGTAAGCCAGCAACTGAGCCGCCAAGGCAATGGCAAATGAGAATGAGTAATAGCGGCAAAGCAGGTCCTTGGCCCATGCGGCCTGATAATGCAATTGGAAATCAACCGCAGAGGCCATCCAAAGAGCAACCCCGAGCGGAACTAAAAGCCAGCGCGGACAGCGTTGAGAATATTTCGCCGCTGCCATGGTAAGGCCAACGGCGAAGAAGCCAATCTTGTACCAGCGATCCACTGTCGCTAGATAAGATTGATCTTGCAGAAAGTTTAGAGACTGATTCCCAACCTGAAGCAGCTTCTCGTCAATGGGTAGGCCTATGAATGTCCCGGCAACCATGTTGATGGAAATATATGCTGCTAAACAAACAGCCAGACCCCCATTCCGCACATCGCGGACGTGCTTTGGAGGGAATTAATTCCGGACCTGATAGGCACTGGCCGGCACCCCCGACCTTCCCCCCGAAAACTGGGCCATTTGAAAGTTGAGTCCGAAGTGATAAAACATGCAACGGAGGACTCAGACAATGGCCAGAAGACGGACGGAAGAGCAGATCATCAGCATCCTGAAAGAATCGGATTCGGGCGTC
>JACRNU010000112.1 GCA_016234805.1 Elusimicrobiota bacterium | reverse complement strand
TGTCCAACGACCGGACGCGGCTCTCCGCGGTCTACACCCCGGAGGTCAACGAGTCGAGCTTCACCCTGCTGCTGCGCGGGTACAGCTCGGTTCCCGACCCGGACTCGCTTGAAGCCGAGGACAACGAGTTCGAGCTGAGTTCCGTCGCGACCTTCTACGCGGGCATCGACGGCATGCATCAGAACGGGGTGGGCAACGTCTGGGGAGGCAACCTCCTCATCGAGGGCGACCAGGGCCGCGTGACCCTGCCGAGCGGGGCGTTCGACGCGGACGTCTCCTCGAGCGTGCAGGTCGCGCTCAACATCTCCTCGGAGTCCTTGACGAGGTTCGGGGTCTCGGGCATGGGCGCGGGCAGAGCCATGCGCTTCGCGCCTTCGGCCTATCCCGCGGAGGTGATGAGGGCCATGGAGGCCGTGCCGCCGCAGGTCTCGCCGTTCAGCGCGTTCTACAACGTCATGCTGCCCCTGGGCTTGCGGACCTCGCTTTCAAAGCCGGCCCAGCTCACCGTGACCTATTCGTCCGGCACGGACCCCTCCACCCTCAACCTCTACTGGTACAATCCGGCGGCGAACAACTACATCCTTCAGCAGGACGTGACCGGAGCCGCGCCCGTCATCGACGAGGTCAACCGCACGATCACCATCAACGTCAACCACTTCTCGACCTTCGTCCTGTTCCATGCCGGGGTCAGCGTCATCACCGGGGACGCCTTCACCGGGACCGACATCGAGGTGTTCAACTTCCCCAACCCCTTCGACCTCGAGCCCAAGGCCGTGACCACGATCCACCCGGCCGGGAACCAGGTCGTGCGGGGCACCATGATCCGCTTCTCCCTGTCCTCAGCGGTGTCCGGGGACGGGACGATCCGGATATACGGCGTCACCGGGGAGCTGATCAGGAAGCTGGACCTGGGCTTCCTCGCCGGAGGCAAGCACTATTACCAGAATTGGGACGGCCGCAATGATTCGGGCCGCGACGTGGGCAGCGGGGTGTACATCGGGGTGCTGAGAGTGGGCAAGAAGGTGAACACCTTCAGGATGGCGGTGATCCGATGACCAGACTGGGCCCTGCGTTCCGTTCGGCTCTGCTGGCTCTGCTGGCGTCCGCCTGCCTGCCCGATGCCGCCTTCGGCTGGGGCCAAGGGGACAAGGGCACGACCTCGTCCCAGTTCCTCAAGATCGGGCCGGGCGCGCGGGCCTCGGGCATGGCCGAGGCCTTCTCCGGCGTGGCTGACGACGCGTTCGCGGCCTACTACAACCCGGCCGGGTTGGCCTTCTTGAAGGCGCCCGAGGCGGCCGCGGTGCACGATTCACGGTTCCGCAGCGTCAACTACGAGTACGGGGTCGTGGCCGTGCCCCTGCTGAGCTGGGTGCAGACCAAGAGGCCCAAGAACGCCTACGGCGTCCTGGCCGTGGCCGTGGCAAGCCTCAACACGGGCAAGATCGAGCGCCGCAGCGTGACCGAGACCGACGCTCCACTGGAGACCTTCGAGTCCACCGACCTGTCCTACGCCGTCAGCTACGGGTACGTTTTTCCTCGCCTCAGGCTCGGGGTGGGCGGGACCATCAAGTACGTGGACGCCGGGATCGATTCCATGAACGCGGGAGCCATCGCCGCGGACGGCGGCCTGCTGTGGCGCAGCAAGGTGGTGTCCCTGGGCGCGGGCTTCCGCCACTTCGGCGACCAGCAGGTCTTTGCCAGGGCCAGCGAGCCCATGCCGCTGACCTTCTTCGGGGGCATGGGCATCAGGATCCACCCGAGGTTCCTGCTGGCCCTGGACTCGACCCTGGCCCGGGATTCCCAGCCCAGGCTGGCCGGCGGGTTCGAGTACCGCTACCAGCCCCGGGGGAACAAGAAGCTCAATGCCGCGGTCCGGGCCGGATACGCTTCCTACGCAGCGAAGAACTCGACTCCGCCGGACGCCCTGACCGGCACCTCGGTCGGTTTGGGCCTGCACTACGACCACTTCGACTTCGACGGCGCCTGGGTGCCCTTCGGCGACCTAGGAGACTCCTTCCGGTTTTCCCTGCACGTGAAGTTCTAGTACAGCCCGGGTTCGACCGTGCTGACCGGCTGCGGTTTGGGCTCCTTGGCTTTGGAGCTTTCCCATTCCTGCTTGGAGCCTTGGTTCTTGAGGCCCTTGAGCTGTTCCGAGGCCTTCTTGGCCGGCTTGCGCTTGGCAGGGGTCTGGGCCTTGGTCTCTTTGACCAGATCAGGGTGGGGGGTGAGGACCGGGATGGCTGTCTCCCCGTTCTGCTGCAAGGAGTCGCTGTTCCGGGCTCCCTCGGGTTCAGGGGACCGCAGTTCAACGCTCTGGCCGTTGGCGACCCGAACCACCGCCTTGACTCCGCCGTTCTCCTGGGTCAGCTGGGAGAGGATTTGGCGGGTCAGGGGGTCCTGGCTCATCAGGAGCGTCTGGTTCTGCGGCGAAGTGATGGCGAGCTGGACGGGGATTGGCTCGGCGGACGCGGCGGGTCCGGCGGACATGAGGAAGACCGCGGCTGCGGCGAGGGTCATCGTCATGGAGGGTCTCATGTCGGTTCGCTTCCACCATTACTATAGCCGGATTGTAAAAAACGGGTAAGGGTCCTAGGGCCCAGGTTTGGGAAGGACTTTTGGCCCCGCTCCAGCGGTCCGGTCAGGTCCCTTTGTTGTCCGCCGGGACGCGGGAGGGCTTTTCCGGAGCCGCGGGCTGCTTGGTCGGGAAGATGCTGTCGGCCGGCGCGGCCTGCACTTCGACGGCTTTGGACGTGTTGTGATCCCAGAATCCGTTCAGGAAGGCGGATCTCGACAGGATCGTCACGACGCCATCCAGCAAGCCGCCGCGCGGGGGCTCGTTCCCGCTCATGTCGCGCATCGGCTGCGTGTTGGCCCACAAGAACCCCATGGACTCGCTCGGCGTGGCGGCTTGGAAGGTCAGCCTCACGGGGTCCTTCAGCGATCCGGACGGGACGATGCCCGCGACCGGGGTGGCGGTGAACGCGGAGGCGATCAGGTCGGCTTGGTGGCCGGCGTTGTCCATGTCGTTGCCCTTGCCGCCGGCCGGGCCCGTTTCGCCGTTCTCGTCTCCGGGGCCGGCGTCGCGCTCGTCGGGGGAGCCGCTGTCTTCCGTGCCGGATGCGGTTACGGGCGGCTCTTCCCCGGGGGCAGGCGTCGTCTTGCGGCAGTTGAGGCACGACTCCGGGTTGGACGCATTGGAGTTCGCGGCCATGAGTTCCGCCTTATCCTTGGCCGCCGCCTCCTTGTCCTTGGCCAGCTTCTCCTTCGCGGCAGCCACGTCCTTCTTCCTCTCCGCGATCTCGGAGAGCATCTTCTTCAATGATTCCTGCAGGGCGGGGGGAGGGTTTTTGGCCGGGAAGGGGAGGCCGCAGGAGTTGGGCTCATCGATGGTATGCATGAGCTGGCCGTCCTCGCCCGTGTAGGTCGTGATGGTGTAGCCGGCTCCGACGGGGACGCCCTCCTCCTTCGCGGCGTCGAGGAACTTGTTGTAATCATCGATCGCGGCCGTGAGGTCCTCGATGGTCTCTTGCGCGGCCTGTCCGTCCTGGGCCTGCTGTTCGCTCTCGGCCAGGGATCGGCCTGCCTCCTCCGGCGCGGGTTTGCCTGCTTCGAGCGCCTTGAGGGCTTGCTGCGCGGCGGCGGGGTCTTCCGGTTTGACCGCGTCGCCTTTAAGGTAGTCTTCCTGCCGCACGGGGTTCCCGGTCGGTATGTAGAGGCTGTCCATGTCGAAGAAGAACGGGCTTGCTTTTTCGCCGGCCTGGTAGCGCTCCAAGGCTTTGCTTTCCGCAAGAATGTTGGCGTATTCCA
>JACRNU010000067.1 GCA_016234805.1 Elusimicrobiota bacterium | reverse complement strand
CTGCTCTTCAACGGCGACATCCTCGTGACCGGCGGCTACAACCCGGCCCTGGCCGTGGACGGCTCCGGGGCCAATGCCTGGTCCTTGCGCTACCTCAACACCTCCGAGCGCTTCACCACCGACCCCGCCTTCTGCGCCACGGGGTGCTGGATCGGGGCGGCCGCTCTCGCGCAGGCCAGGGCCAACCACACGGCCACGAACATGGCCGACGGCAAGGTGCTGATCGCCGGAGGCAACTACGCCAAGAACATAGAGGCCGACAGGGGCTTCCTCAACACCTCCGAGATCTACGACCCCATGGGCAACAGCATGTCGGACGGGCCTCCGATGACATCCCGCAAAGCCGGCTTTGCCGCGGCCCTGCGCAACAACGGCAGCGTGGTCATCCAGGGAGGCCTGGGCAACATCCCCACCAGCTATTTCATGCCGGAAGCCACCATCGCGTATGAAAGCTATCTCCTGGGGCCGACGGCAGCTGGCGGGTGCTCGAATCCCGGCCCTCCTTTCTGCGACCTCGGCTACTCAGCCTCCACCGCGGCGCTCTCGGGATGGGACATCGACCTCTCCATGCTTTTCCAACTCGACTCCCAGGTGACAGGATTCATCGAGGATGGGGTCATGCTCTTCTTCAATCCTCGGATCTCTTTCGTAGGCGGAGAATCCGTCTTCATGTCCGGCTACGTCCAAAACAACGGCACCTACGCCGGCACAAGGGGGATCTTAAACGGCGCAAACGTCTACTGCGATGCGGGCGGCACCTGCGGCTGGGCCTATCTCAGCACGCTCGGCTTGATCTTTGATTCCGGGAACTATTCAATGACCCCTGTGACGATCGACGGCGCCACCGGCGACGATCTCACCGCCTGCATCGACTACAATGATTCCGGGGCCGGCGTCGGCGCCGGGTCTCCGGCATCGCCGATCAAGGGCGGCAATGAGGGGGACTTTCCTGTCTACCCGGGCAGCTTTGCAGGCACTCCCTACGTTCCCAACCTATGCGGTGGAGACTGGAATAATTGGAATGGCGTGTTGACCCTGGTGGGTTTCCCGCTCAGCACCGTTGGAGGGAGGATCTCGAGCGGCACGGCCTTCCTCGAGGGCGTCGCGGGCACTTCTTATCGAGCGGTCACTGATACGACCTTCTCACTCGCCATCTCCTCGATGTTCGCCGTCATCCCCAGGAACATCCTGATCTACGAGGTGCTGGTCGCCGGCGAGCGGTTGGGCGCGATCACCTTCACCGCGAATTTCAGGGACATCACCGGGACCGTCACCTCCGACACGGACGTCATCGCCGGGGCGGCAGGCGCGATCTCGGGAGACATCAGCATCGTGGCCGAATCGGCCTATGTCAGGTACGTGGCGGACCGGGTCGACGTCGGCTCCTCCACGTCCTTGGGCGTCTTTTCCGCCGGCCCGGCGGAATCCATGGCCATCGTCCGCAGCATGATCTTCGCGGACTTCGACGAGTTCGACAGCCAGGCTAACACCTGGAGCAGGATCCCCCTCAACACGAGCGGGGTGGATTCGAAGTTCAGCCATTCGGCCGTGGTCACGCGCAGCGGAGACCTGCGGTTCTGGGGCGGCAGGACCTGCGACTACATCACCAGGACGGACTGCGCCGACCGGCAGGTGAACCCCAACCCCAGGATGACGCTGTGGACCTACCAACGGGATTGGACCTACACGACCACCTCCATGAGCATCGGCAGGGGAAACCATACCGCGACCGTGCTTCCAGGCACGAACGGCTACATCCTCGTGGCAGGAGGGACGAACGGACCCAGCGTCCTGAAGTCCGCGGAACTCTACGACCCGGTGGCCCGGACGTTCACCCCCACCGGGGAGATGAAGCTCGCCCGCGACCTGCATTCCGCGGCCCTGCTTCCCAACGGCAAGGTGCTCATCGCCGGAGGCTATGCCGCCAACTCGGTCTCCACGGGCCCGACGAACTCGGCCGAGATCTACTACCCGAGGGAAGGGGTCTGGCGCGACACAGGAGTCATGATCTCCTCGCGCGACTCCCACACCGCCGTGACCCTGCCGGACGGCAACCTCCTCGTGTTCGGAGGCTACAACAAGGAGCCCGCCCCCAACGGCCCCTACCTCGACCGCGCCGAGATCTACTATTCCACGACCGGGCAATGGCGCTCCATCCCCTCTCCCACCTCCGCCGACTCCGCCTCCTTCGAGACCCTCAATGACGCTGACGGCAACGTGTGCAGCGGCGAGTCCCCCGGGCGCGCCAAGCATACCGCTTCGCTCCTGAAGAACGGCGAGATCCTCTTCGCCGGAGGAGTCAACCAGAACGGCGTGATGAGCTCCGCCTTGCTGCTCAACCTGTTCAACCCCGCCAGGACGGTGGGCTGGTACTGCGCGGCGCAGATAAGGGAATCCGTGGCGCCCAACGTCGTCCGCTACGTGCATTCCCACTCAGCCCTGGCCCTGCCCTCCGGAGACATCCTGCTGACCTTCGGCAACGACGGCGCGGGCCAGGCGGAGCAGCCTCCGCTGTCTCTGTCCTACGACCCGGTGGGCAACGCCTGGACCAGCTCCGTGGGCTCCAGCCAGAAGGGGGCGACCTACAACCACGCCGCCCTGGTCCTGCCGGGCGGCAATCCCGTCATCGTGGGCGGGGCGCGGGGCATGGGACAGCCGCAGCGCGGCGCGATGTACTACGACCGCCTGCTGAGCACCTACACTTCCATCGGCAACATGAACCGGGCCCGCGCCTGGCACACCCTGACGCTCACCTTGGGCCAGGAGCTCGTGGCCATCGGAGGGTACTCGAACGGCTCCTTCGTCAACGACGCCGAGTACTATCCCCTCACCATCTCCAACCCCCCGGACGCCAAGATGTACGGCTACCCGCCTTCGGTCCGCATCGCATCCATCACCGCGGTCAACGCGGCCGGCGGCATCTACCTCCCCGGGGTCTACATGACCGCCCGCGACAAGAACCTCTCCCGGATCACGGAAGCCGCCACCGGCGGCCACGCCAACTCCTCGAATTTCCACCCCAGGATGGTCCTGCAGGCCGTGGATTCCTCGGGCGGCACCGCCTCCCAAGGCAGCTCCGGGTTCTTCATCGACATGACGACCCGGATCTACCATTCCATCACCGGCGCCGCTCCCTTGAACGGCTACAGCAACCCCTGGAGCCTCAGCCCCAACATCTTCGGCTCCGAGGCCGTAAACTCCTCGTTCACCGTGCGCCTCCCGGAAACCTCCAACACCCTTCCCAACGGCTGGTACAACCTCCGCATCGGGCAGAACGGCCTCTACTCGGACAGCATGCTCATGCGCATCGGCCCGCCCCTGCCCATAGCCCCCGCCGTGGCCACGGGCACGGTGCTCAGCACCACCTCCGTGCTCTGGTCTTGGACGAACCAAGCCGACCCGACCCTGGGCTACAACATCTATTACTCCAGTTCCGGGGGCTACATCACCTCCGTGACCACGCCGACGCCGGTCACCTGGACCGGCCAATTCCTCCAGATCGGGCTCACGCCCAATGTGACGGCCGCCATCATCGTGGAGGGCTTCTCCATGACCGGGGACGGGCCGGGCACCGTGTCCCAGAACGTGTTCACGCTCTCCACCGTGCCCGTCAACATCCGGTATTCCACGGTCAACACGAACGGAGTGACCGTGCTCTGGGACGCCAACGGCAACAGCGCCTCCACGGTCTACCAGCTCACCTACTCCCTCAACGCAAACTTCGACGCGCCGGTCACGCCCACGGACGAGCTCGGCGCCCTGACGACCACCACCTTCGACATCGGGGGACTCACGCCCCTGACTTCCTACTATCTGCGCATCCGGGCGAAGAACCTCGCGGACGTCTGGTCGAACTTCGCCTATTCCACGTTCTCGACCAGATGGGAGCTCATCCCGCTGACCGGCTCCCCCTGCAGCGCGGCCAACGGCAACACCTGCATCGACTGGACCTGGTCCACGGGGACCCTGGGCGGCTTCGTCAACACCTACAACATCTACAACGCGACCATCCCTTCGACCGCGGTGAACTACAAGATGAACGCGGCCCCCATCCCCGTCAACGTGGCCAACTACACCGACGGGGGCTCGGCCCCTCCCTGGCTCAGGCCCAACGCGGCCAGGGTGGCCATGCTGACCGGCATCAGGCCGGACGGCCAGGAGTGGCAGCTCACCCAGCCCACCACGGTCTACACCTGGGCCTCTCCTCCGGCCCAACAGCCCGGCTACTACCATGTCGTGGGCGGGTCGGCCTCCGTCACCGTGCAGTGGAACACGAACGGCAATCCCGTCGGCACCGAGTACAAGATCTACTTCGCCACCCGTTCCGGGGACGGCTCCTTCGTCTGGAACAGCACGGGAACCACCCAGACCATCGGCGGGTCCGTCTTCATGAAGGAGCTGATCCCCGACCTGGCTGCCAGCGAGATGTACCATACCTCCATGTCGGCCATCAACGATTCCGGGATCGAGTCCTTCGGGACCCAATTCCCCGTGGACACCATATGGGCCACCTTCGACCTCGATCCCGCCCCGCCCACTCGTTCCACCCATTCGGCCTACACCTGGGCCAACAGGCCCGAAGGGCTGCAGATCCCCAACGCCACCCCGGACAGCGTCACCATCACCTGGGATTCCAGCGGGAACACTTCCTCGACGACCTACGAGGTGAGCTGGTCGACCGACAACCCGCTGCGGCCGTCTCCCGCCCCGCCCATCTACGTGAGCCCCAGCTTCAACAGCCCGGGCAGCCGCTCCTTCTCGGAGCGCAACAGCTCGCTCTCCTGCACCGTCACGGGCCTGCTGACGGGCACGACCTACTGGTTCAGGGTGCGGGCGCAGAACTACGACATGGTGGTGACCCCCGAATACTCCGCGGCGGTCTCCACCAGGACCCCCACGGGCTCGGCCTCGGCGAGCTCGGGCGAGCTGGGCGGGGTGCTCCGGGCGGCTCAGGACACGACCATCAGCGGCTCGATCGGCATCCCCGCGGCCCGCACGGTCTCCCTGACGGCCCCGGCCAACGCTTTCACGACCGACGTGGAGGTCGTCATCGCCACCTATAACGTGTCCGGAGCAGCCAGCCTGTGCTCGAACGGCGTCGGGATCGGCCTCTACATCGTCCCCTACCCTTACATCCAGCCCGTCAAGCCCCTGACCCTGAGCTTCTCCTACACGGCCGCGGAACTAGGCGGAGCCGACCCCAGCAAGATCGTGCTCATGCGCTACGACCCCTCCAAGGCCAAGTGCGTCCCCATGCCCACCGTGGTGGACGTCACCAGCCTCAGGATCACGGCGCTCCTCAACCACCTGTCCCTCTTCCAGCTGGTGCAGGCCACCCCGCCGACGGACCCCCACAACGCCAAGGTCTTCCCGAACCCCTTCTACAAGTCCCGGGACGGCTACGTCACCTTCACCAACATGCCTCCCTATTCCCGCATCAGGATCTACACCGTGCAGGGAGACCTCATCCTCGACCGCCTCGCCACCGGGGCCGGCAACCTCGATTGGGGCGGGCTCAACATGTGGGGCCGCATGGTGGCCAGCGGGATGTACCTCGCGGTCATCGAGCACGGCGGCGACAAGAAGATCCTCAAAGCGGTGGTCCTGCGATGAGGACCCTCGCCCGGACGGCCGGAACGCTGCTCCTCGCGGTCCTCCTGGCCCGCGGCCCCGCCTCCGCGGTCGATTTCTCCCGGGACACGATCGGCACCTCCGGCTCGGAGTTCCTGAACTTCGACCTCGGCCCCCGCGCCATCGCCATGGGCGGGGCCTACAGCGCGCTCACCGACGACGCGTACTCCCTCTACTGGAACCCGGCGGGCCTCGCGCGCGTGCCGAGGCTCTCCGCCTCCTACCAGAACAGCATGCACGTGGCCGACATCAGCTACCACGCGGGGATGTTCGCCTACCGCCTCAAGGAGTCCATCGTGCTCGGAGGCGGCTGGCGCTACATGAACATGGGGGAGGTCGAGAACACCGACCTCGCGGGCGACGTGGTCGGCAAGTTCACGCCCCGCCACTACGTCCTGGAGGCCGGGTGGGGGCAGTCCAGCTACGACCTCTCCGACAGCGACATGGAGCTCAACGTGGGCGCCGTGGTCCGCTGGATCCACTCCACCATGATGATGCAGGCGGATGGCTGGGGAGGGGACATCGGCCTGCAGTCCCGCTTCTACTCCGGCCCCTTCCTTTACGACTTCGGAGCCTCCCTCCAGAACATGGGGGTCGGCCAGTCCTACGTGGACGTCCGCGACTCCCTGCCCTTCCGCGGCCGCGTCGGCGGAGCCATCTATCCCATGCGCGGGCTCTCCCTGTCCCTGGAGGTCGTGACCCCCATCAACATGTATCCCTTCGCGGCCGTGGGCGCCGAGTACTCCCGGCAGTTCGACAAGAACCTCACGGCCGCGGTGCGCGCCGGGTTCAACAGCCGCACGCTCGGCAGCCTCGGGCCCCTCTCCTCGATGAGCATCGGCGGAGGCGTCAAGTTCTCCGACCTCTCCTTCGACTACGCCTTCAGCTCCATGGGCGTGCTGGGCACGGTGGGCACGCACCGGGTGGCCTTCAGCTACAACCTTCCGTCGAAATCCTCGCGCAGGTACAGGGAGCGGTGATGCCCGACGAGACCCAGCCTCCCGAGCCCCCGAAGAGGCCGGCCCCGCCGGTCCCTCCGGCCCCGCCCCCGGCGGATCTCCTGCGGCCCGTCCCGACCCATATCCCCCTGACGCCCATGATGGACTTCATGGAGCGCCGGATCCAGGCCCTGGAGGGCGAGCTGGCCCGCGTCCGGGGCCGCGCCGACACCGCGGAAAGCACCCTCCAGTCCCAGGCCTCGATGCGGGCGGAGGTAGAGTCCCAGCTCAAGGCCCTGACCGACCAGCTCAAGCGCGAGAAGAGCGAGCGCGACAGCGTCGAATCCTCCTCCCAGGCCAAGGGCAGGATCGCGGCGCTCGAGTCTCGCCTCGACCAACTGCACACGACCTGGGCGGACCTGCTCAAGGAGACCTTGCTCGGAAGGCCGGCTTCCGCCGGCCCAGGTCCGGTCGAGTCCGGGGGCGACCCGAGGGAGTGGCGGCAGGCCCTCTCAGGCATCTCCCGCCTCGCGGACGCGGTCGCGGCCATCGATTCGCGCCAGCGCTCGCTCGACGGCCAGATCAAGGACGAACTGCGCGCCCTCCTCGGAGACCTCTCCTCCACCGTGCGGGAGCGCTTCGCGGAAGGGGAGAAGCGCCGCGAGCTCGACCTGGCCAAGCAGGACGAGCGCCTGGGCGCCGTGGCCCGGGAGAGGCTCGCCCTCAGGGAGGCCTTCGACGAGGCCGGCCACGCCCTGCGCTCCGACCTGCTCAAGGAGCGCCTGGCCCAGGAAGCCTCCCTCAACAAGTCCCTCGCAGGCATCGCGGCCCGCGTGGAAGAGCTCGGACGGCGCCACTCCGAGTCCGACCGGGAGTCCGCGGAACTCAAGGACCTCCTGGGCCAGGCCCTGGCCAAGCTCGCGGAGCCCAAAGCCAAGGACATCGTCATCGACGAGTTCCAGAACGAGAACGCGGAGCTGCGCCGGGCCGTGCGCGAGAACGTCGAGCGCCTGCGTCTCTACGCCGAGGAGCGCAAACGCATCGAATCGAGCATGGGCGAGAGCCTGCTGGCCCTCAACCGCGAGCTCTCGGCCGAGAAGGAACGCGTCCGCCGGATCGAGCGCGCCTCGGCGGACAAGGACCTCGAGACCGCCTCCCTCAAGGACCGGCTCGACATGGCGGAGAAGGTCATCCTCGAGCGCGACCAGCGGTACCGTTGTCTCGGCGACGAGCGCGACCGCCTCATGGCCTCGTTCCTCGAGGAGGCCAACCGCCGCAAGTCCTCCGAGGAATCCTGGGCAGCCCGGTGCACGGAACTGGAAGGTCGGCTAGCGGAGCAGGTCGCCGAAACGCAGAAGGACTCCGCCGCTCTCCGGGATTTCCAGGGCCAGATGGCCGCGCTGTCCTGCCACGCGGCGCGGGCGCTCCAGGAGAAGGACTCCGCCCTCCAGAGCGGAGCGGCGTGGGCTGAGGAGCGCGACAAGCTGATGGAAGCCCTCCGGAAGAAGGACGAGCTCCTCGCCATGCTGTCCTCCTCCTTCCAGAACGTCCTGAAGAAGTAAGCCGTTGAGGGGGACGCCTTAAAATTATTAGACTGCCGGAGTGAAGGTCGTCGTCCTCCTCGCGGCGCTCACCGCGCCCTTCTGGTTCCTGGCCCACCCGCTCTGGGAGGTCGACGATGCGCGCTACGCCGAGGTCCCGCGGGCCATGGCGGCCTCGGGCGACTGGGCGGTCCCGCGCCTCAACGGATTCGAGTACGTGGAGAAGCCGCCCCTATGGTACTGGCTGGCGGCCTCATCCTACGCGGCTCTCGGGGTCGCCGAATCATCGGCGCGCCTGCCCCTGGCCGGGCTTGCGCTCCTGGCCGCAGCCGGGGTCTGGTGGCTCGGCTCCTGGCTGCCGCGCGAGGGAACCCCGCCCGGGGAGGGAGGCCCGCCGGACACGGCCTTGACCGCAGCGCTGGCCTTCTCCACCTGCGCGGGGTTCCTCGCCCTCTCGCACTCCATCACCCCGGACCTGCCGCTGACGGCCTTCCTCACCTGGTGCACGGCCCTCATCCTGAGAGCGCTCGCCCACCCCGAGGACGGCCGCTGGGCCGGGCCGCTGGCCTGGTTCTTCGCGGGCCTGGCCTTCCTCAGCAAGGGCCTCGTGGCGCTCCTGTTCCCGGGGCTATGGTCCGTCGCCCTCCTCGCCCTGTTCCCCGCCCTGCGGCGGGGCTGGCCGGGGCTCGCGGCGCCGGCCGGGCCGTTGTGCTTCCTCCTCGTCACCGGGCCGTGGCTGCTCTGCATGGAGGACCGCCGCCCCGGTTTCCTGCGCTTCTTCTTCATCGAGCAGCACTTCCAGCGCTTCCTCACCCCGAAGTACAACCGGCCAGGCCCGTGGTTCTTTTTCCTCCCGGTCGTCGCGGCCGGGCTCCTGCCGTGGACGCATCTCGCGGCCGCGGGACTCGGCACGGCTTGGCGGGAGTGGAGGGGGAAATCCTGGCGCGCTCCCAGCCTGGCCCTCTGGTCCCTGGGGGTCATCCTGTTCTTCTCGGCGTCCCGCTCGAAGCTCGCGACCTACATCATGCCCGCCCTCCCGCACCTATGCCTGCTGGCAGCCATGGCGGCGCCGAGCGCCGCGAAGAGGTGGGTCCGGCTGGCAGGCGCCTCGGCCGGAGTCCTGCTCCTGGCCTCCGCGGCCGCGGTTTTCGTCCCGGGGGTCAGGGCGCTCGCCCCGGACGCGGGCGCGGCCTGGGCCTGCGCCGCTGCCCTGGCCCTGTTCGGCGCGGGACAGCTAGCCGCCCTCAGCCGGAGATGGAGCCTCCTCGGCCCAGCGGCCGGGGCCCTGCTCGCCCTGGGTGCGGGGCTCCGCGGCATGGACCTCGCCGAGCCCTTTGTCAGCAGCCGGCCCATCAGCCGGGAGATCGTCTCAAGGGCGGGCCCCGGGGACCTGGTCTACTGCTACGGGACCTTCCTCCACGGCCTGCCGTTCTACACGGGCAGGACCGTGGACCGCATGATCTACTGGGTGGGGGAACTGCACTACGCCCAGCGCGACCCGGCCAACGCGGACCGCTTCGGAGACGACAACGCCATCCGCGCCCTGCCCCTGCGCGGCAAGACCGTCTTCGTGGTCCTGCGGAGCTCGGAGGGGAGGTACTTCAAGACCCTCGTGAAGCCCGAGGACCTGCGGCGCTTCCAGAGCTTCGGGAGATGGTCTTTGGCGGAGGTCGGTTACACTCCGAGGCCGTAGGTGCCAGGCTTGGACCGGGGCCGCAAGCATGAGCCCAAGCCTGGCACCTCCCGGCTTGCGCCGGGGCCGGGGGCCAAGCCTGGCACCTCCAGGGTCCCTGAGCCGGTCCCGGAGACACGGCGTCCGTAGCCGGCTCAGGGACCCTGGACGGTGACCCTAGTGCGCTTGCGATCAAGCGCGGCCGCGGAGATGCGGTAGCCCCGGTTCCCCGCCGAGACCTGGAAGAGGTTGGGGTCGTAGAGCTCGAGCATCGCGGCCTTGAACTGCTCCACGTCTCCGCTCGTCTGGGCGATCTCGCTGAGAGACGCGGTGTAGGTGCCGTTCTCGGCCTTGAACTTCTCCTCGATCTGCGCGAAGATCATCAGCCCGTCCCGGGCCTTGGCGATGGCCTTGAGGTCCTTGGGGGTCGGCTGGCTCAGGACGAACGCCGTGGAACCGCCCAGCATCCCGAAGATGAGGAACAGCGATCCCAGGAACACGACCCATGATTCGGCGCCGCTCCTCGGACGCCCCTCCTCCACCACCAGGGTGCCGGAAAGGAGGTCGTGGAAGGCGCGCGACTCGGGGTGGAAGAGGGCGATGACGCAGCCGAGGTTGAACAGGGGCATGCTGAGGAACCAGGTGAAGGCCCGGAGCATGCTCCGGCCCCATCCCAGCCTGCGTCCCTCCCGGTCCACCACGGCCATGCCCATGATCTTCTTGCCCACGGTCCCGCCCGCGAGGTTGCCCACGGTCTGGTAGGCCCAGCACAGGCCGATCCATCCCGCGCCGAGGATGAAGGGGACCTCGGACCTCGCCGCGAGGTGCTGGAAGCGCATGAAGATCAGGACGGTGCAGACATAATAGCCCGCGATGAACGGGAACGAGTCGATGACGTACGCGATGAACCGGTCGCTGAACTTCCCGGGCCGGAGCTCGGCCGGCGGAGGCGGGGACAGCGGAGGTCCCGACGGGCCAGGGCCCGGCGGCGGCAAGCCCGCGAAATCCGGAGGAAGATCCAGTTCAGGCATGGCAGCGCTCTAGTATAGAAGGTCGGGAAGTGCGAATCAAGCCCGGGCCCAGCACCCCGTGGGCCCAATGACGGTCATCCTTCTGCCCCATGGGCCCACACGTCGGGCCGGCCCGTTCCTATATAATGATTACCGTAATAAGGAGCTTATCATGAAGACCCTTGCCGTCTCCTTGTCCCTTTCCCTCATCCTGGCATGCCCGGGCCTCGCTCCCTACCAGGCTTTCGGCCAGGTGGTGCGCGTCTCGGTCTCGGCTCCGGCCGGCCAGCCGGCCGTGCTGCCCGTGGCGGGACGGAACGCGGCCTTCTCCGCTCCTTCATCCTCGCTGGGCGACATCAAGCTGACGATTATATCCTCGCTGCCGAGCGTGGACGTTCTCCGCTCACCCGATGCCGCAGGCCGCTCAGGACGGCCGGAGGCGCCGGGCGTGGAGAGCTCTCTCCCGGTCCTCGAACAGGTTCCTGGCGCGGTCTCCGCCGTGGCCTTTCCTGCCGTGACCGAGGCCGCGCCCGCGGCAGTCCCGGCCGCGGAGACTTCCCAGGCCGGCCAGGCTTCCATGCCGGCCAAGGCCGCGCTGGCCGCGCCTCAAGATTCCTCCGTCGTCTCCTTTCCGCAGGCCCCGGCTGACGAGGACGTCACCGTGGCCGGCAGGACGAAAAGCTTCACCCGGCCTTTCAAGGCCCTCTTGGATCTGTTCTCAGGCAGGAAGGCCGAGGAGCTGCCGCAGACGGGCGGAGTCAGCGTCGAATCCCGCGGGGCCGTGGCCTCGAACGCGGCCTACAGGCTGGCCAGCCCCTCCCAGGTCGAGGAGACCGGCGTCCCGGCCGTGCCGACCCCGGGGACCACGGTCGAGGCTCCCCAACAGGACCCGCCGAAGGCGCCCAAGGCGGGATCATCATGGCTGGGACTGGGCAAGGTCGCGGTCTTCTTCATCCTGGCCCTCATCTTCGGCCAGATCGGCATCGAGGCCCTGGGCGCCGCGCTCCCAGGCCTCATCGAGAAGTCCTTCGGCGACGTCACCAAGATGGCGGAGATCACCATCTTCGCGTCCGCGACGAACATCATCGGCCGCACCATCGGCACGATCGCGGTCGAGCGCTTCGGACTCAAGAAGACCTATCTCGGCGCCACGCTCCTGCGGGTCCTGTCCGTCTCGGGCCTGGCCGCGCTCCTGGCCACGGGCGCCATGACCTGGCCGCTGATGATCGGGTTCTACTCGCTCAACGGCTTCCTCGGCGGCATCGCCATGACCGCGGAGTTCAGCATCCCGCCCGCCATCTACGGCTCCGACCAGGTGAAGCTCGAGAAGTTCTGGACCTGGCAGCAGACCCTGCTCGAGATCGTGGGCGTGACCGGCCCCATCGCCACGGGCGCGGTGGTCGCGAGCCTCGGGTTCCTCCCGGCTCTCGTGGCCTTCCCGCTCAGCTTCGGCGTGGCCCTGCTCATCATGTTCTTCACCCTCAACATCCCGAAGAAGGTCGAGGCCATGAAGGCCGCCGACACGATGAAGGCCGGGGCCAAGACCGCGCCCAAGGGGGTCGGCGGCGCGTTCAAGGACTTCTTCGGAAAGATGGCGCGCGGAGCCAAGGTCGTGTGGCGGGATCCGCTGCTGAAGGCCGCCTTCCTCGCCTTCACGGCCTTCATGATTCTCAACCCGCTGCTCTACACCATGATGGCGCCGAGCTACGGCATGCGGCTCCTCGGCCCGGCGGGGGAGAACCTCTACACCAGCGTCATCGGCATGCTGACCGGGCTCTACAGCCTGGGAGGGCTTTTCGGCGGCTTCATGATGATGGCGGAGCAGAAGAAGATCGGCCGCTTGAAGGACCCGAAACCGGGCAGCGGGGCAGAGCCCATCAGCGACGCGGACGAGCGCGAGCTCCTGCGCAAGTCCATGATCCGCTGGATGAAGTGGGGGACCGTGGGCCTGGCCGCCATCGCGACCATGGCCTTCCCGATCCCGATGCTCTCCGCGCTCGTGACCCTGCCCTCGTGGCTGGCGTGGCTCGGGACCCTGACCCTGCCGGCCGTGGCCCTCATCCCGTTCGGCATCGCCCAGGTGGCGGCCACGGTCAAGCTCAAGAGCTACTTCCAGTCCAAGACCCCGGGGGCCGACATGGCAGACGCCATGGGCTTCTTCGGCTCCGCGTCCCTGGCGGTCTCGACGCTCGCCATCCTCGCCCTCAAGTTCCTCTTCAAGGGGCTCGCGGGCTTCACGCCGTTCGTGGTCATCGCCCTGGCCATGATCCCGCTCGCGGTGTACTACATCTACGTGACCCGCAAGCTCGACAAGCTTTCAGCGGACGACAAGCGATAGCATCAATCCGCCGAAAGGAGGAACGTTTGAGCCGGGGGATGCGATGGTTCGTCGCGGCCGCGTCAGCGGGCTTGGCGTTCGTCTTCCTTTGGCGAGCCTCGGCGCCTCTCATCCTCTCATATCTGAGCAAGCGGGCTGCCTGCTCCCAGCCTTGCGCCGAGCCCACGGGCTGTCAACCGGTCTCCCTGGAGCTCGAGCTGGCCCGGCCTTGGGCCAAGGCGCGAACGCCCTACGCGCTATGGTACCGCATGAGGCTCCTCAATCAGTCCTGCTTTCCCATCTTGGTGCAGGCTGACTGCTTCTACGATGAAGAGAGTCCGGGTCAGGGTTTGGACGCCAGGCAATTTTCCCTGACCGTCCGGGATTCCAAGGGCAAGGACTTCGTTTCGGAGCATTACCGCGCTGACGGTTACCGCGCTGACGGGACCCTCGACGACGTGTCCAAGCCCTACGGAACCCTTGCCGCGGATGTCATCCCCTATCAAATGGATCGGACCGTTCGGAACCGGCTCCTTGACGAGGGGCGCATCAACGGGATGGGGTTCATCACCCTCGCTCCCGGGGAATTCATCGTCACCCAACCCGCTGTCCTGGACCCGTACAGTGAGGTCCAGCACGAGGTCAGGTTTTCAGACGGCGGATTCGGCACGAGCGCCGGCCGTTTCCCGGCTCCTGCGCCTCTTGGCGCGGAAACCCCGCCCCCGGGATTCCGGGTCCTCAACTACTATTTTCCCAAGCCAGGCCGCTACACCATCGTCGCCACCTACCGAGACGAGGAATTGGTGAGCTATGATTTCCCGCGCTATAGGCGTCTTCCGCAGTCCGTCGGGGTCTTCCTGTCCCTGGCGGATTTCTTTCTGGGGACAGACACGACTCCGGATGAGCGCTGGACGGACATGAAGATCGACGCGGTTTCAAAGACTCTCGACTTCGAGGTGCGGCCGTGATCGGGACCCTTATCTTGGTCCTGACGGCAACGACATGGGCCCGGGATGCGGAGCCATGCGCGCCAGGGCTTGATACCGTCATCAAATGTCCCCAGAAATATCTCCCGACTCCCAAGAAGCCCTCGCCGGAGAAACGCGAGTGGGTCGCGGACGCCATGACGTCCGTTGAAAAGGCGGCCAAGGCAGAGCATGACGTCATCATAAGGTTGCAGGAAGCCGTTGCCTCGCTCAAGGGGGTGCCGGAAAATAACGCCCGTTATATCCCCTTGCTCGAAAAATCGCTGTCTTTGGGCCGCGAGGCCAAGACCTTGACGGATGCGAAGTACGCTGCCTATAGAGAAGCTGTGAGACGGGCTGTGGACGCGTTCGAGCTGGAGCCTCCGTGGAAGGAGCTTTCGAAGCAGAGCGGCCTTCCCGAGGGGAGTTATCATGTGGTTCCTTGGATACCACATTTCAGCGAGAAGGAGATATGGGACAGGGAAGCCGGGCGCTGGAGACCCCGGACCCCTCACGAACTCAAGCTGGAGATGGAGAGCAATCGGGTCATGGTCAATGGCCGGAGCGTGAGCGCTGGCATTGCCCAGGCAAAGACCCGTCCTGACGGCTCCATCGTCCTTTATCAGCAAGCGTTTCTAAAAACCTCCTTCAAGGATCCCGTCGGGAAAGCCAAAACCCCCGAGGATCTCGCGATGGTCATCCTGCATGAGACTTCTCATTGGATCGATGCCGCCGGCCAAGGCGGATTTCGCGAGTCGGATCCTCCCTGGTACGTGTTCCTGAGCGAGACCAAAGCCTATCGGCGCGAAGCGGAGTTCGCGTCTGTCCTGGGCAGGGACGCCTCGCGTGCCAGAGATCTTTCCAGCAGGTTCAATTATCAGATGAGTGAAGCCAGTGAACGGAATCTGCCCTGGTTCCGGATCAGAGAGATGCCCGGGTGGCTCATCCCGAACTCTCTCCGGTCCCTCTCCCCAGCGCCGGCCACGGATGACGAAAAGCCGGGTCAGCCGGAATACGAGAGGATCAAAGGCGAACTGAATTTCCTGGAGGAGGCCGAACAGGGACTGCGCGCGATCAGGGAGCGCGCCGAGGCTGATCGGCGGGCGCGGGAAGAGGCCGAACTCCGCAGGCAGGAGGACGAGCGTCGTCAGAGAGAGGGCGAGAATGGAACGGCCATTTCCATGCTCACCGCTGATGAAATCCATCTCGCGAGGATGCGAGGCAAGCAGTGGCTTGCCGAGTATGACGGCTATAAGGCCGGCATGGAGAACGGCATGGACGGTTGTTCCAGGGAGCTCTGGGACATGTTCATGCGGATTCGCGCCAGAATCATCGAGAACGGCAACATCCCAGTCATCGACCCGTCATGGTTCGATGATTGGTTCCTCATGTCCGCCCGAAAGGCCTACTACTACCACAACCCGCCCATCGGCGGCTTCGCCATGTTCATGGTGTTCGCCAAGAAGGCCTGCGCAAACCCCGGGAGCATGACCCAGAAGGATATCAAGGAACTGGAAGACATTGCGTTCCCCAATCCCAGGCTCGGGTTGGGCTCATCTGACTCCTTTCCTTCCCATATGTGGCCCGATGCCTGCCCCAAGGTCCTTTACGACGACTTGGCGCAGTTGAACAATACCCAGCCTCGCGGTTGGAGGCTCAACGTGTCGTGGGTGAACTGGCGGGCCGGGCAATTAATCCGCCAAGGCAAGCCTTCCGAGGAGCCGAACCGACCCTCGCAACCGTCCGACGCCGAGCCGGAACAGCGCAACGACCGCATTGACCTGCCCACGCTCGACGATATAATCCGACGCCTCGACAGGGAGTAGGCGTTGCCGGTCTGGGCCGAAAGGCCCAGACCGGCATGGGTCTTCAGGCACTCCACAGCATAGGACTTGTGCTATACTCTAGACAGGACGGAAGGACTACTCGATGATGACCCCATCCGGAATCCCGACGGAGGTGCGCCGATGACGAAGTACCCCTCGTGCGTGACGCTGGGCGCCGTTGCCGCCCTGCTGCTGTCCGTGCCGGCCTTCGCCCAGACCGGGGACTCGCCGTTCACGCCGCTGATGATCAAGGCGGCCAAGCAGGATCCCAAGTACTTCACGATCGACGAGAGTTCGATCAAGGTCTCGCCCGTCGGGCCCGCCGTGGAGATGAAGAAGGAGGATCCGCCGCCTCAGGAGCCGCCTCCGGCCGACGCGGCGGTCGACATCGACCAGATCATCAATATCGTCGAGAAGATCTGGGCCATCATCGAGAAGAACAAGCCGGTCGTCAACATCAAGACCCAGTACGCCACGGCCGTGCCGAAAGGCATCGACCACTGGACCCAGCTCGAGAGCTGGAAGATGCCGATCGGCAACGTCTACCACATCGTGGCCAAGAACGCCTACGGCTCCAAGATGGTGGACGTCAAGTTCCAGGTCCTGCGGACCTACGGGGGCAAGTACAAGGGCAAGGGCCAGTACCTCACGGGCGTGACGGTCGAGCCCCTCAAGGCCGAGGCGAGCTGGGGCTACTCCCTCGACCTGACCGCCGAAGTGCCCGACAGCTCGGTCATCAACGTGGGCACCACCGAGGACCCCCTGGCCGGCATGATGGTCACGCTCACGATGCGCGTGCGCACCGTGATCAAGGACTCCACGGTCAAGATGCTCTATTACCTCGAAGGCAACGGCTCCTTGAAGGAGATCGGCGGGCCCTTCGACTTCGGGATGAAGGACAAGGTAACGAAGGCGATCGAGCGGGCGTCCGAAACGGCGCATTTCGAATGAAGGTCGAGGTCATCAAGCAGTTCAGCGTCTTCCTGCCGAACAGGCCGGGGGCGCTGAGCCTTTTGATGAAGATCTTCTCAGAGGAGAAGATCAACATCGTGGGCATCGCCTCCGAGGTCCGCGACGACTCGGGCGTGGTGCGGGTGGCCGTGGGGGACGACAAGGACATCTCCTCCATCCTCACGAAGAACGGCTTCTCCAGCGTCGAGTCCCGGCTGCTGTCGATCGAGGCCCCGGACCGCCCGGGAGAGCTGTTCCAGATCGCCAAGTCGCTGGCGGACGCGCGCATCAACATCACGACCGTCTACGGCACCGCACAGGACGGCCGCGTCTCGCGGCTGCTCTTCGCGGTGGAGAACACGGAGAAGGCCCGGGCCCTCATCGAGAAGATCGCGGGCTGATATTATATAATCCCACACCGATGTCGTTGACGCCGGGAACCGCAGGACCGTCCCGGTGTCCAAGCCATCGGGACGGTCGTTGCGCCCTCGGAGCGTTTCCACGCGCACGGCCCCAGGAGGCAAGTCCCTTGTGATCAGGATCGGCATCATCGTCCTCGCGCTCGCCATAGCTGGCTTCTTCGCGGCCAAGGCCATCTTCAAGAAGCCGCCGCCGCCGCCCGTCGTCGAGGCGCCGCCCCCGCCCCCGCCCCCGCTCATCACGCCCGAGGAGGAGGCCAAGATCATCAAGGCCACCCGCGACATCGACCCCGACGTGCGCTGGGAGGCCGCGCTGCTCCTCAGCAACCTCAAGTCCCCTTCCTCCAACGCGGTCCTCTTCGAGCGCCTGCACAAGGACGAGAGCATCGAGAATCGCCTGAGGGTCTCGGCGCTCCTCCGGAGCAAGACCGGAGCCGACGTCGCCCAGCAGCTCGTGCTGGCATTGAAGGACGCGGCCAACCCCCCGGAGCTGCGCCTCTCCATCCTTGTGACCCTGGCCTCGGTCGGCGAGATGAGCGTCATCTCCGACATCACGGAGTGCCTCAAGGACCCCAACGAGCTCGTCCGGAAGGAATCCCTCAAGACGCTCAACAGCCTCAACCTCCTGCGCGAGGCCGAGATCCAGAAGGCCGAGACGGAACGCAAGCGCCGCGAAGCGGATATCGCCTCCACGGAGGCCGAGAAGGAAGTCAAGAAGCTCAAGTAGCGAGGTGCGCCATGGAGCTGGGAATCAAGGAGATCAACAAGCGGGTCGCGGACGAGAGCCATTTCGTCGCCGAGATCAAGCGCGAGATCGCGCGGGTCATCGTGGGCCAGGAGGAGATCGTGGACCGCATCCTCGTGGGCCTGCTCGCCAACGGGCACATCCTCCTCGAGGGCGTGCCCGGCCTGGCCAAGACGCTGGCCATCAAGACGGTGGCGCAGACCGTGGACGCGGACTATTCCCGGATCCAGTTCACCCCCGACCTTCTGCCCGCGGACCTGACCGGGACCTTGATCTTCAACCCCAAGGACTCGGAATTCACCGTGCGCAAGGGGCCGGTCTTCTCGAACCTCATCCTGGCCGACGAGATCAACCGCGCCCCGGCCAAGGTGCAGAGCGCGCTCCTCGAGGCCATGCAGGAGCGCCACGTCACCATCGGGACCACGACCTACCCGCTCCCGGAGCTGTTCCTCGTGCTGGCCACCCAGAACCCCATCGAGCAGGAGGGGACCTACCCGCTCCCCGAGGCCCAGGTGGACCGGTTCATGCTGAAGCTCAGGATCACCTATCCGTCCAAGACCGAGGAGCGCGCCATCCTCGAGCGCATGACGGCTCCCGCGGTCCCGACGGCGGGCAAGGTCGCCGACCCCAAACAGATCGTCAAGGCGCGCAAGACCGTCTCTGAGATCTACCTCGACGAGAAGATCAAGACCTACATCCTGGACCTGGTCTTCGCGACCCGCGACCCAGAGGGGCACAAGCTCCCGGCTCTCAAAAACCTCATCTCGTACGGGGCCAGCCCCCGCGCCACGATCTACCTGGCCCAGGCGGCGAAAGCCTACGCTTTCTTGAGCGGACGCGGCTACGTCACCCCCGAGGACATCAAGTCCATCGGAGCCGACGTGCTGCGGCACCGCATCATCCTCAGCTACGAGGCCGAGGCGGAGAACCTCTCGCCCGAGAAGGTCATCCAGACCATCTTCGAGACCGTGGAGGTCCCCTGACCCTCCCCGGGCCGCGGCCCGGGACGGACCGCGGCCTCCCCAGCGATCTCCTCGCCAAGGTCCGGCGCATCGAGATCATGACGGACCGGCTGGTCACCGAGACCTTCGCCGGCGAGTACCTCAGCGTCTTCAAGGGCCGGGGCATGGAGTTCACCGAGGTCCGCGAGTACTCGCCCGGAGACGACGTCCGGAGCATCGACTGGAACGTGACGGCCCGCCTGGGCAGGCCCTTCGTCAAGAGGTACACCGAGGAGCGCGAGCTCACCGCGGTCATCGCCTGCGACCTCTCCGGCTCCCAGTTCTTCGGCAGCCGCGGCGCGCTCAAGAAGGAGATCTCCGCCGAGATCGCCGCCGTCCTGGCCTTCTCCGCCCTGCAGAACAACGACAAGGCGGGCCTGTTCCTCTTCACCGACGGCATCGAAGAGTACGTGCCTCCCAAGAAGGGCCGCAAGCACGTCCTCCACATCATCCGCGATGTCCTCGCTTTCGAGCCCCGTCGCCGCGGGACGGACCTGGCCGGAAGCCTCCAGACCATGGTCCGCGTGCTCAAGCGCAGCTCCATCCTCTTCCTCATCTCGGATTTCCGCGAAGGGACGGGGAACGCCTCCCGAGCCGCCAACGCCTCTCCCGAGGGGGCTCGGGACGCTCGGCCTCCGGCCTCGACCGCGCCCTCGGAGAAGCTCAAGCTCGCCCTGAAGCTCGCCTCCATCAAGCACGACGTCGTCCCCGTGGTCGTCACGGACCCGCGGGAACGGTCCCTGCCGCGCTTCCGGGCCTTCCTCGAGCTCGACGACCCCGAGTCCGGCCGGCGCGTCCTCTTCGACGCGTCCGACTCCGGGGGCCTCGCCTCCTTCAAGCGCGCGGAGGAGGCCCGGCTCGCCGCGCTCGAGCGGCTCTTCGGGCTCTGCGGGCTCGAGCACATCCGCGTGGACACTGCGGGAAATTTCATCGACCCCATCGTCCGCTTCTTCCAGAAGCGGGCGAAGCGGCTTAGGCGCTGATGGCGGCCGCACCCCCGCGCCGGACCGCGCGCCTCCCGGGCTTGGCTCTCGCCCTTCTCGCCGCAGCCCTCCCGGCCGCAGGAGCGGAGATCGAGTTCGACCTCCGGACCTCCACCACGACTCGCCCTTCTCGCCGCAGCCCTCCCGGCCGCAGGAGCGGAGATCGAGTTCGACCTCCGGACCTCCACCACGAGCGCGGAGCTCGGCGTGCCCATGACGGTCTCGGCCGTGGTGCGCGCCCCGCAGGACCTGGAGGTCCTGCCCGACCTCGCGGCCTCCACCACGGACGCGTACGCCATCAGGGACGCGAAGCTCATCGGAGAGACCGCGGCCGGAGCCCTAAAGGGCTCTCCTTCGGGTGCCTTCAAGGAACGCCGCTTCACGCTCGAACTTCTCCCCCTCGACGTGGGGAAGATCGACGTGCGCGTGTTCTGGACCACGCGCGCGGGAGGCTCCCCGGTCCGGACCGAGAGCCCGCCTTTCACGGTCACGGTGGCCGAGCCGGACCTCGGGCCCGAGCCCCAGCTCAAGGACATCAAGGCCCTCCTGTCGGCCCGGCCCGCGCTCTGGCCGTGGCTCCTGGCCGCGGCCCTCCTCGCCGCCGGCTGGCTGCTATGGAAGCGGCGCAAGCCCAAGACGGCCGGCGCCGCGGCCGAGGCCCCTGCGCCGGACACCCGTCCTCCCCACGTCATCGCCGGCGAGGAGCTCGACTGGCTGAGGGGCTCGGGCCTATGGGAAGAGGCTCGCTACAAGGAGTTCTACATCCGGCTGACCGACATCCTCCGCCAGTACGTCGAGCGCCGCTACGGCGTGCCCGCCATGCAGCTCACCACGACCGAGCTCGCCCGGGAGCTGCGCTCCCTGGCCGCGGACCGGCGCGTGATCTCCGAGATCAAGGACCTCTTCGACCGGGCCGACCTCGCCAAGTTCGCGAAATGGAAGCCCGAGGCGGGCCTGGGTGAGAGGGAGATCGCTGCCGGCCGCGAGATCGTGGCCGACTCCGCCCCCAAGGACCTGGCGCCGGACTCCACGGCGGCTCCGAAGGAGGGCGCGCGGGCATGACGCTGGCCTATCCCTACCTCCTCCTCCTGACCCTGGCCGCGCTGGCCGCGGGCTGGTGGGCGCTGAGCCGCCTCGAGGGCCGCCGCAGCGCTCTCGCTTTCCCGCGGGTCCAGGGCGTCAAACCCTCGTGGAGGACCACGGCCGCCCGTCTCCTGCCGCCGGCGCTCAGGACCGCCGCGCTCGTCCTGCTCGCCCTGGGCCTGGCCCGGCCGCAGAAGGTCTCGAGCCGGACGCAGGGCATCGGGGAGGGCATCGACATCATGCTCCTCATCGACACCTCCACGAGCATGAACGCGCTCGATTTCCAGCCCGAGAACCGGCTCTTCGCGGCCAAGGACACCGCAGTGCGCTTCATCCGCGGCCGGGCGCAGGACCGCGTGGGCCTCGTCATCTTCGGGGGCGCGGCCATCCTCTCCTGCCCGCTGACCCTGGACTACGAGGCCCTGGCCGGCCGCGTGGCCGAGCTCGAGGCGGGCATGACCCACGCGGACGGGACCTCCATCGGCGACGGCATCGTGACCGGGGTCAACCACATCAGGAACTCCGACGGCAAGAGCAAGGTCCTCATCCTGCTCACGGACGGCCGCCACAACACCGGGATCATCGACCCGCTCACCGCGGCCAAGGTCGCCAAGACCTTCGGGGTCAAGATCTACACGATCGGCTGCGCCAAGAGGGGGGAGGCCCTCATGCCGGTCGACGACCCGAAGTTCGGCCGAGTCATGGTGCGCGTCCGGGACGACCTCGACGAGGACGGCCTCAACGAGATCGCGCGCGTGACCGACGGCCGCTACTGGCGCGCCACCAGCCTGGCCGAGCTCCGCGAGGTCTACGCGTCCATCGACGCCCTGGAGAAGACCAAGGTCAAGCTCCCCGAGATCGTCTCCCGCGCGGACCGCTACGCCCTGCCCGTGACGCTGGCCATCCTCCTGCTGCTGGCCGAGCTCGCGCTCTCCAACATCTTCTTCCTGAGGTGGCCTTAGTGCGGGAGGAAAACTAATGTTCCGCAACCCATCCTACCTCTTGTGGCTCCTCCCCGCCCTCGGCGCCGCGGCCGGCGCACTCTGGTGGGCGTCCCTGAGGCGCCGGGCCCTCACGGAGGCCATGGGGGACCCCGCGACCATCCTTCGCCTCGTGCCCGAGGAGGCCGTGGGCCGCCGCCGCGTCAAGGCGGCCCTGCAGGCCGCCGGGCTCTTCTTCGTCATCATCGCCCTGGCCGGGCCCCAGTGGGGCGTCGAGCTCGTGGGGACCCAGACGGCGGCGAGGCACGTCGTCATCGCCCTGGACCTCTCCCTGTCCATGCTGACGGAGGACGTCAAGCCCAGCAGGCTCGAGAAGGCCAAGGCGGAGCTCTCTCTCCTGCTCGAGCAGCTCCGGGGCAACCGGGTCGGCATCGTGGCGTTCGCGGGCGAGGCCGCGGTCTTCTGCCCGATCACGATGGACGTGGACGCGGCCAAGCAGGTCCTCCAGACCATGAGGGTCGACGCCCTGCCCAGGCCCGGCACCTCCATCGCCAGAGCCATCGACATGGCCTCCTCCGCCCTCGAGCGCTATCCGGGCGGCAAGGCCATCGTGCTCCTCACGGACGGCGAGGACACCGTGGACGGCCCGGCCCGGGTCGTGGAGTCCGCCAAGCGCGCCGGGACCGCGGGCATCCAGCTCTTCCCGATCGGCATCGGGACTCCGGAGGGCGAGCCCATCCCTCTCAAGGGACCGGACGGCGCCGTGTCCGGCTACAAGAAGGACCGCTCCGGCAACACGGTCGTCAGCCGGCTCGGAGAGAAGGCCCTCACCGAAGCGGCCCTGGCCACGGGAGGCGCGTACTACCGCTCCTCGGTCGGCGAGACCGAGTCAGCGGAGATCGTCTCCAAGATATCCTCCCTCGACCGGGCCGAGGCGACCCTGGGCCTGAGCCAGCGCTACAAGAACAAGTTCATGATCCCCCTGTCCCTGGCGTTCCTGCTCCTCCTCGCGGAGCTGTTGATCCCCGAGACCTCACCGCGGACGCAGGGGCGCGAAGGAATCTCCTATAATGATGGCCGGAAGATGGAACGCCAGGGGGCCCTACTATCATGATGGATCGCGTCCCGGTCTCCCTGGCCCTCGCCGCCCTGCTCGCCTCGGGCGCCGCGGCCTCCGAGTCCCAGCTGCGCAAGGGCAACCGCCTCTACGGCAAGGAGAAGTACGTCGAATCCCTGGAGCAGTACTCCCGGGCCGCCAAGGAACGGCCCTCGGACCCGCGGCCCGTCTTCAACGGAGGCAACGCGCTCTACCGGCTCTCCGAGCTCGACGGGGCGGCGCAGGCCTACGCGTCCCTGACCGAGGAGGGCCTGGCGCCAGGGCGCCAGGTCCCCGGAGCGCCGCCGTCCTCCCTCCGCGAAGAGGGCCTGCCTCCCGCGCTCCAGTCCGGCGCGCACTACAACCTCGGCAACACGCGCTACCAGGCGGGGGACTACAAAGCCGCGGCCCGGGCCTACCGCTCGGCCCTCATCCTCGACCCTTCGGACAAGGACGGCCGCCACAATCTGGCCATGGCCCTGCGGAGCCAGAAGAACCCTCCGAAACAGTGCCCGAACCCCAAGAAAGACCAGGACAAGAAGGACGACAAGAAAGACGAGGATGACAAGTCCCAGCCCAAGCCCGAGCAGGGAAAGACCCCGGACCCGGCCACGCGCCCGCAGGACCAGATGCAGAAGGAGGACGCGGAGCGCATCATGAGCGCGGCGGCCGAGAAGGAGAAGGGGGCCCAGCAGCAGATGATGCGGCAGCAGGCCGGACAGAAGGAACGGCCGGAGGTCCGGGAGGACTGGTGACGACGAGCCTCCTTCTCGCGGCCGCCCTCTCCCTGCTCCCGGCGCCGCTCCGGGCCGCGGCCGACATCATGATCCGCGCCGGCGTGGACAAGACCTCGGTCGCCCTCAACGACCAGATCGTGCTCGAGGTCTCGGTCGCGGGACCCAGCACCTCCATGCCGGAGCCCAAGCTCCCCTCCCTGCCGAACTTCAGCGTCTATTCCTCCGCCAACAGCCACAACATCTCCTTCATCAACGGCAAGGTGTCGAGCTCCATCGTCTATACCTATGTCCTCGTTCCCCGGTTCGTGGGAAAGGCGGTCATCGGCCCGGTGGCCGTAACGACCGGGGGAACGACGGTCCAGACCGATCCCATCGAGATCGAGGTCGTGCCCCCCGCCGGGACCCGCGTCCCGGGACAGGGGCCGGCGAGCCCGCGGCCCAGCCCCTCCGGGGCCCGCCCCTCCCCCGGGGCGCCGGACATCTTCGTCATGGCCGACGTGGACAAGAAGAAGCCCTTCGTCAACGAGCAGGTCACGCTGTCCGTGAAGTTCTTCACCTCCGTCCAGCTCCTCGGCAACCCGCAGTACGACACGCCGAAGATCTCCGGGTTCCTCGCCGAAGACCTGCCCCCGGAGCGCCACGGCAACATCGAGCACCACGGCCGCAGCTACTACTACTCCGAGATCAAGACCGCGCTCTTCCCCGCGAGCGCGGGCAAGCACGTCGTCGGGCCGGCCACGGTGCGCGCGCAGATCCAGCGCGACGTCACCATCGACCCCTACGCCCCGGACTTCTTCCAGCGCTTCTTCTCGCAGGGCCTCGTCGGCGCCGAGGACAAGGTCCTCTCGTCGGAGCCGGTCGAGATCAGAGCAGACCCCCTGCCGAGCGAGGGCAAGCCCCCGGATTTCACCGGCGCGGTGGGGCGCTTCAGCGTCTCGGCCGCCATCGACAGGACGGAGCCCAAGGCGGGCGAAGCCGTCAACCTCACCGTGACCGTGCAGGGGACCGGCAACATCAAGGCCCTCGGCGACCTCAAGCTCCCGGACATGCCCTCCTTCAGGGTCTACGACACGGTGAGCTCCCTGAGCCTCGACCGGACCAAGGACGTGGTCAACGGGTCCAAGGTCTTCAAGACCGTCCTCGTCCCGAAGGTGTCGGGCCCGCTGACGATCCCGTCGATCACCTTCTCCTATTTCGACCCGTCGAAGCGGCAGTATGTCCAGGCCTCGACCCCGGCCCTCCGCCTCAAGGTGGGCGAGGGGGACGCCGCGGCTTCCGCGGCCGTGGCCGCGTCCGCTCCGGCCGGCAGGCTCTCAGCGGTGTCGGAGGACATCCGGTACCTCAAGCTCAACGCGGAGTCCTCCGCCCTGTCCCGTCTGCTCGAGGCCGTGGCCTCGGCCGGCAACGCCCACACGGCCCCGTTCCTCCTGTTCGCCGCGGTCCTCTCGATGACCATGTACCAGGAACGGGAAGCCTCGGACCCCAAGGGGAAGCGCTTCCGAGGGGCCCTGAAGGCGGCCCGGAAGAGGCTCACCCAGGCCGCGGCGCTCAAGGCCGAGGACCCGAAGAGGGCGTCCTCCCTGCTCTCGGAAGCCCTGACCCACTACCTCGGCGACAAGCTCGACGCCCCTGCCTCGGGACTGACCCTGCGCCGGGTGATCGACCTCCTGGCCGCCAAGGCCCCGGGCCTCGGCAGCCGGGAGCACGACGAGGTCAGGGAGATGTGGGAGGAGCTCGACCTGCTGCGCTTCGCGCCCTCGGCGCCGCGCGGCAAGGGCGCAGACCCCGCGGAGAAGCTGGCCTCCCTGCTCAAGATCCTCGAGAAGGCGGTCCGCCGATGACCCGTACCCCGGCGCTCTCCGCCGCGGGCCTTTCTTTGCTGTTCTGGGCCGCGGTGTGCTCCGCGCAGGGGACGCCCGCCGAGCTCTACGCCGCGGCGGACTACAGCGGAGCGGTCGCAGGCTACGCCGCGCTGGTCGCGGACCAGCCGCGCAGCGCATCCCTCCACTACAACCTGGGCAACTCCCTCTTCAAGGACGGTCAGCTCGGAAGGGCCATCGCCGAGTACCAGCGCGCCTTCGACCTCCGTCCGCGCGACCGCGACATCCGGCACAACCTGGGCTTCGCGCTCAAGCGCGCCGGCGAGGACCTCGTGCCGCCGGGCGTGCCTCCTTTCCTCCACTACCTCTTCCATCTCCTCAGCGGCCGCGAGCTCGCGGGCCTGCATTGGCTCGCGTGCTGGGCCACGCTCATCCTCGCCAGCGCCGCCCTCCTGCGGCGTTCCGCCGCGGGCGCGATCGGCTGGTGGGGAGCGGGCGCTCTGGCAGCATGGCTCTTCTTCGGGGGCTGGTGGGGGGCGCGCGCGGCGCTCGAGCCATCGGAGCGCGCGGTGGTGATCAAGGCCACGGCCGAGATCCGCAGCGGACCCGGAGACGGCTTCAGCGTGGCGTTCACCGCGCCCGAAGGCCGCAGGGTCTCGGTGCTCTCCGAGAACGGGCGCTGGCTGGAGATCGGACTGGACTTAGAAGGCGCGAAAGGCTGGGTCCTCGCAGATTCGGTCGAGCGGGTCGGCGAGCCTTAGGGCATCGACGGGGAGAAGGGCGTCGCGGGCAGGGGAAAAACTTCTTCGGCCTTGGAATCTCCTCCCGCTTTAGCCTGGGCCACGCTCACCGCGGCCTTGCCCCTGCCTCTGGCCTTCCGGGACTTGGCGGGCTTGGCTGCCGCGGTCTCAGCCGGCTCTTCCGGGGCAGCCGTCACCGCGGCCGCCTCGGGCACGGCCGCGGGATCCTGCGCCAGGACCGGAGCGGGCATCTTTGCCTTCCTCTTTTTCTTGCGGGGTGAAGCCTTGGGAGCGGGGGCCTGCTCCGGCGCGGCCTCGACCTGGACGGTCGCGTCCTGCGGCGGGGCGTCGCCGACCGCCGCCGGCCCGCCCTGATCCGGCGGAGCGTCGAAATCGGATGGGACGCCGGCCGGTCCCTGTCCGCCGTCTTCGGAGGTCCCGGGATTCGGCGCCTGGTCCAGCGGCACCGAAACCGCGCCCTCCTGTCCCTCGGAAGGAGCCGGACCCTCGCCTTGCTCCTCCACAGGAGGCTGGAGCTCTTCTCCCTCTTGAGCGGCCAGAGGAAGGACCAGCAGGAAGGAGGCCAAGGCCAGGAACAGAATGATCTTGCCGCTCATGGAGCGAATCATATCATAATGCGGGGGATTTGATATCATCCCGACCATGCCTGCCAGGGCGATGGCTTCCGTGTTCGCGGGCCTGGCTGCCGGGGCATCCTGCCCTGCCGCGTTCCACCTCCTGCTCCGGCAGGGAACGAGCCCTTCCACCGCGGCCTCGGCCGTGACCGCTCTCGCGGCCCTGGCCCACCTTCCGGGCGGGCCCGCGGCAGGCTCCCGCGGGCTCTTGGGCGGCGCGGCCGGAGTCCTGATCGCGGGCCTTGTCAGCCTCCCTCTCATCGGCGCGAAATCGACCCTGACGACAGCGGTCGCGGCCGCAGGAGCGAGTCTGATCCTGCGCCTCTGGCTCGCGGCGAGGGGGAGGTCCGCGCCGCTTCAGACCCCGGCCGAGACGACCGGTCGGACGGTTCCCATCATCTACTTCGGCCCGGCCCTCCTGCTGGCCTCCGCAGCTTCGTCCGGCTGGGTCCGCCTGGAATCCCTGTTGACCGGGAACTGGTCCTACGGCCAGGCCCTGACGCTCGCGGCCCTGCTGGCTGGAGCCGGGCCAGGCTGGTGGGCCGGCCGGAAAGCGGTCGAGGCCGGAGGGGGCGCAGCTGCCGGTCTCGAAGAATCCCTCGGAGACCAGGAGGGGCCGCCTGTCCGGTGGGGTGGGCTGGCCCTGGCTGGCGCGGGATTATGGGGCGTCCTGGTCCTGCATTTCATGGGCTTCGTAGGGCTCAATGCCGGGGACGGGGAATTCCTGCAGACCCCCATGCGGCACGCTGGGGACGCGCTGTTCCTCATGGGCCAGCCGTGCCTGGCTCTGGCCTCCTGGTCGTTCCTCGTGGCCGCGGCGCTCTCAGCCCTTGCCTCGGATGGCCCCCCGACGGGAGGGCTCATCCTGGCCGGGCTGGCCGCGGCAGGGCCGTTCGCGGGGGTCGGCCTGGGATCGGCTGCCGGACCCGAGGCGGCTTTCCTGGCGCCGAACGCCTTCCTCATGATCCTGGGCCTGGCTGTCGCGGGACCGTCCGCGCTCCGGAAGACGCCGGTCCTCTCCAAGATCGCGGCCGCCGGCCTGGGATTGGGGCTGTGGCTCTCCTGGACGGGCGGGGTCCTCATGCGCGACATCTGGACCAACAGGCTCGATGCCGTGTTCCCGGGCGGGAACTTCCTCATGCTGTCCGACGACGGCGACGAGAGCCTCGGCTCCTACCAGTTCCCTTCCGGGGTCAAGCTCCTCCTGGCCGACGGAGTCGCGGTCTTCCACGATCCGAAGACCTCCAGGCGCTTCGCCCTCATCCCTCTGCTGGCGCGGTCCAGGCCGGAGGCCTCGACCGCGCTCCGCGCCCTTTTCCTTGGAGTCCGCGACCCTCTGTCCCTCGCCGCCGCCCTGGACCACGGCGCCGAGGTCCTGGCCGTGGACCCGCACCCAGGGTACGCGGACCTGCTCAAGAGCCTGGCCGACGGGCCGTGGCCGCCCGCGGAAGGGAAGCTCTCGATCGCGCGCAGCGGCCTGCGCCGGCATCTCGAGCAGCCAGGCCCCGGGTATGACCTCATCTTCCTCCAGCCGCCCGTGCCCATGGATTCGGCCAAATCAGCGCTCCTGCTGACCACGGAGGGCCTGGCCGCTCTGTCCTCGAGGCTCGCCCCGGACGGCATCCTGGCCGTGCCCCTGGTCTCCCCGGTCAGGCCTGCGTGGCTGGCCCGGACCCTGGCCGTGTTCGGCGAGAGCTTCCCTCACGCGGTCCTCATCGAGCTCGACGGCCGCAGGCTCCTGCTCGCGAGCCTCCGCCCGCTGCCGCGGCCTCCCGAGCTCGTCCGCCGGCTGCCTCCGCTCCTCGCGCTCGATGAGGCCGAGCTCGCCGCTTTCCGCGAGGAGGGGGAGTCCTGGTCCTCCGACAAGCCGAGGTCTTGTCCGCTCCCGGAGGACGGCCTTCCCAAGGGGGCTCCGCTGGAGACCGACGATCTGCCGCGGAACGCCTTCCCCCTGGCCGAGATCCTCGCCCGAGGCCCGTCCGTCGCCCGCTGATTCCTCCCGGCGTATAGTATAATGATAAGGATGGGTAATTCCCCGCGCAAACTCTACGCGCACGCCTTCGGCTGCCAGATGTCCGCGGCCGACGTCGCGGAGATGTCGGACTCCCTGGCCGAGCGGGGCTTCGCCCTCACCTCGGAGCTTTCCGACGCCGACGCCGTGCTCGTGGGGACCTGCACGGTGCGCGACCACGCGGAGCACCGCGCCCTGTCGTACATCGGGCGCCTGCGGGAGTGGAAGCGGGACCATCCCTCAGGCACGCTCATCGTGGCCGGGTGCGCGGCCGAGCGCCTCGGACCCGAGCTCAAGAAGCGCTTCCCTCACGTGGACCTCGTGGCGGGCTCCAAGTCGGTCGCGGACTTCCCCGCCCTCATCGGATCCTATTTTTCCTCGGGCGCGGCCGCCGACCCGCTCCGCGGGCGCCCCGGCTCGGCCACCGGAGGCGTGTGCGGCTCCGTGACCATCATGCGGGGCTGCGACTCCGCCTGCTCCTACTGCATCGTCCCCTCGGTGCGCGGGCCGGAATCCCACCGCGCCGCGGGAGAGATCCTCGCCGAGGTCCGGCGCAAGGCCGCGGCCGGGACGCGGGAAGTGACCCTGCTCGGCCAGGCCGTCAATAGGTGGCGGCAAGGGACCGCGTCCTTCGCGGACCTCCTCGGCCTCGTCGCCTCCGTCCCGGGGATCGAGCGCGTCCGGTTCATGAGCCCGCACCCTCTCCACCTCGACGAGACCGCGTGCCGGGCCATGGCGGAGAACCCCAAGGTCTGCCCCTCGCTCCACCTGCCCGCGCAGTCCGGCTCGGACCGCGTGCTCGGGCTCATGCGCCGCGGCTACACCCGCGCGGACTTCCTCGGCAAGGTCGCGATGGCCCGCCGCCTCGTGCCGGGCCTGACGGTCACCACGGACCTCCTCCTGGGCTTCCCATCCGAGACGGAAGAGGACTTCCGCGCTTCCCTCTCGCTCTTCGAGGAGATGGGCGCGGTCTCCGCGTTCTGCTTCAAGTACTCTCCCCGGGCCGGGACGCCCTCGGCAAGCCTGCAAGACGACGTGCCCCGCGAAGTCAAGGAGGAGCGGCTCGCGCGACTCCACTCCCTGGCGGCGGAGCGCTCGGCGGCCTACCTGGACTCCCTGCGGGGAAAAGAGATCTCAGTCCTCGTCGAGACGGCGGGCGCGGACAGCGGCCGGGGACTCGACGGATTCAAGGCGAGGCTCGACGGGCCGGCCCTCACGGGCACGACCGTCAGGGCCGTCGTCTCAGGCAGGGTCGGCAATCTCATCCTGGCGGACATCCTTCGGAGGCACGCATGACCAACAAGACCAGCAAACAGGCGGATCGCAGACGCCACCATCGCTTCTCCCTCGTGGAGGGGCTCATCGAGCCCATCACGGTGAGATTCGACGGCGCGCCGGACAAGCCCGGGGCTCGCCCCAGCCGCGGCGCGGAGCAGCCCGCCATCCTCACGAACCTCTCGGCCGGAGGCATGTCCATGGTCTGCTTCGCCGAGCCTCCGAAGACCAAGAAGCTCGACATGGTCCTGAGCCTGCCGGGCCTCAAGTCCGTGCCCATCACGGGCCGGGTCGCGCGCCTACACCAGAAGGGACAGACCTGGAACGTCGGCATCGCCTTCACCGCGATCAGCTCCAAGCACACGACGGTCATCAACAAGATGGCCAACGACAACCTGGACTGCGAGACCCGCATCTCCCTGAGCCTGCCGGACACGTGCGCCCCTGACTGCACCTTCCACTTCCTCTGCGTCAAGCCGCACAAGGTCCCCCAATACTGGAAAGGCAAGACTCATTGACGGTCCTCGTCGTCGTCGGGCCCACCGCCTCGGGCAAGACCGGGCTGGCCATCGCCCTGGCACGATCCCTCGGAGGCGAGGTCGTCTCAGCCGACTCCCGCCAGCTCTACCGCGGATTCGACGCGGGCACGGCCAAGCCCTGCTTCGGACCGGACGGCCTCGCCGCGGACCCTGAGGCCGCGGGAGGGGGCGCGGTCGAGGCCGGAGGGGGTGTCCCCTACCACCTCATCGACGCGGCGGACCCATCCGAAACGGTCAGCGCCGGCGCCTACGCCCGCCTGGCCGGCCCGGTCCTGGACGCGATTATCGGCCGCGGCCGCGTCCCCATCGTGGCCGGGGGAACAGGCCTCTACATCCGGGCCCTGTTCGAGGGGCTCTCGGGACTCCCCGAAGCCGACTCAGGGGTGCGCGCCGAGCTCTCGGCCGAAGCGGATCTCCAAGGCCTCGGATCCCTGGCCAAGAGACTCTCCGAGGTCGACCCTGAAGCCGCGGCCCGCATCCCGGCCAACAACCGCCAGCGCATCATCCGCGCCCTGGAGGTGCACCGTCTCACCGGCCGCCCCATCTCCAGCTTCTGGCGGCAAGGGACCGCCGTCCCCGAAGGACGGCGGCCCGTCTACCTCTCCATCGTCTGGCCGGCCGAGGCCTTGCGCGAGCGCATCAGCCTGCGCGCGGCCGCGATGTGGCCCGGGATCCTCGCGGAGGTCCGGCAACTCCTTGAGCGCTGGACAGGACGCGAACCCGCGTTCCAGAGCCTCGGCTACCGCGAAGCCCTCGATTGCCTAGCGGGCCGCGTGACCTCGGAGCAGGGCCTGGCCCTCACGGTCCGCGCGACTTTGGCCTATGCCAAGCGCCAGAAGACCTGGTTCAACCGCCAGACACCGGGAGCCGTGCGCATCGAGGGCGGCCCGACGGGCAGCATGCTCGACGCCGCGCTCCAAGCGCTGCCGTTCTCCGCTCGCCCGGCATGAAGAGCATCCCAGTCCCCGGAGCTGTCCCGCCGGCCCCGAGGTTCTACCTGCTCGCCGGAGTGTTCACCGCCGGGGCCGCGGTGCTCGCGCTCGAGCTCGTGGGCAGCCGCGTCATCAGCCCGTTCTACGGCTCCTCGCTCTACAGCTGGGCCGCGATCATCACCGTGACCATGGTCGCCCTCGCCCTGGGCTACGCCCTCGGCGGCCGCGCCGCGGACCGCGACCCCTCCCCTGCTCTCTTCGCGAAGCTCGCCGCTGCCGCGGGCGTGGCCGTGGCCTTCATCCCGCTCCTGCGGGTCCCGGTCCTGAGCGGCACGGCCTCCCTCGGCGTGCGCCTCGGCGCCCTGGCGAGCTCGGCCATCCTGCTCGGCCCGGCCCTGTCCCTGCTCGGGTCCCTGGGTCCGGTCGTGGTCCGGCTGTCGACCCGCGAGGTCGCGTCCGTGGGCCGGCGCAGCGGCGAGGTCATGGCCGTGTCCACGGCCGGAAGCGTGCTCGGAGCAGTGGCGAGCGGGTTCTTCCTCATCCCGAACCTGCGGGTCCCGACCATCCTCTACGGGATCGCAGGGCTCCTCTTCATCGTGGCCGCGGCCGGGCTCTGGGCCGGCAAGGGACGGGGGGCGATCGCGTCCATCCTCGCGGCCGGAGCCGCCGGCCTGCTCAGCCTGCGGCCCGCGCCCGCGGATGGGATGCTCTTCGCCAAGCAGTCTCCCTTCGGCGAGGTGCGGGTCTTCGACGCGGACGGAAGACGCTTCCTACTCGTGGATGGAGTCACCCAATCCGTGGCGCGCCGGGCGCGGCGCCGGGCGCGGACGGATGCCGACCGCCTCCCGCCCTTCGAGACCGATTCTCCCTACCTGCACACGCTCGAGCTCGCGGCAGCCGCCTGCCCCCAAGGGGGCAGGGCCCTCTTCATCGGGTCCGGGGCCGGCCAGCTTCCGGTCTCCTTCGAGGTCTTCCATAGGATCGCCTCGGACGTGGTGGAGATCGACCCGGTCATGCTCGAGGCCGCCAAGCTCTTCGGGTTCCCCCTGCCGCCAGGGCGGCAGGCCCCCGGAGGCGCGGGCCGTTTTCCGCTCGCCGGAGGGGGCATACCGCCAGGGCGGCAGACGTTGGCCGAAGGGGGAAAGGTTTTCGTGGAGGACGGCCGCGCCTTCCTTCAAAGGAACTCCAGGCCCTACGACATCATCATCCTCGACGCCTTCGTGGGGGAGAACCCGCCGTACCATCTCTTCACCGCCGAGTCCTTCCAGGCAGCCAGGAAGTCGTTGGCTCCCGGAGGGATCGTGGCCGCCAACCTGGTGAGCCTCGTGTCCGGGAAAAATGACGACGCGTGGGTGACCGCGCTCAAGACCATGCGCTCGGTCTTCCCCGAGACCCGCGCGTACCTGGCCTCCCCGCCCTACAAGGGGCTGGCCAACATCGTCTTCTTCTGCTCGGACGCTCCGCTCTCCGCCGCGCTCGCCCGGGCGCGGCAGTCCTCCCGCGAACCGGTCCGCGGGGGCAGCGCCTTCGCCTTGAGCCACGAGCTGACGCCCTCCTCCGTAGAGCTCGCTGCCGCGCCCGTGCTCACGGACGATTTCGCGCCGGTCGAGTCCATCCTGGCCAGGACCGCGCTCGCGTGGCGCGAGGTCGTCCAGGATACTGCCGGGGAAGCGGTGCTGCGCTGATGGAGCTCACCAAGGTCGCGGAGCGCGTCCTGCTCGTGGGCGTGGGCCTCAAGTCCGAGGGCCGCGCGGTGGAGCACAGCCTCGCCGAGCTTCAGGGCCTGGCTGAGACCGCGGACGCGGTGGTGGCCGGAAGCCTGAGCCAGTCCGTGGCGCGCTACCACCCGGGAACGCTCATCGGCAGCGGCAAGGTCCGCGAAGTCGCGCTCGCGGCCAAGGCCTGCCGAGCGCGCACCATCATCTTCGACGCGGAGCTCAGCCCGGCCCAGCAGAAGACCCTGGAGGGCGAGACGGACGCCAAGATCATCGACCGCACGCGCCTCATCCTCGACATCTTCGCCAAGCGCGCCAGGACCTCGGAAGGGAGGCTTCAGGTGGAGCTCGCCCAGCTCTCCTACATGCTGCCCCGCCTGACCGGAGCCTGGCGGTCATTCTCCCAGCAGGTCGGCGGCATCGGCACCCGCGGCCCGGGAGAGCGCAAGCTCGAGTACGAGCGCCGGCACATCCAGTCCCGCATCCTGCGCCTGCAGGACGAGCTCGAGCGGATCACGGCGCGGCGCCGGGTCCAGCGCAGCCGCCGGCTCTCCGTGCCCGTGCCCCTCATCGCGATCATCGGCTACACCAACGTGGGCAAGTCCACCCTGCTCAACTCGCTCGTTTCGATGGGCAAGGGCCCATCGTCCCCGAAGGGAGGGTGTTCTCCGCTCCCGAAGGGGGCGCAAGCCTGCCAAGACCGTTTGGTGTACGCCGACGACAAGCTCTTCGCCACCCTCGACCCCACGACCCGGCGCGTGCGCCTGCCGGACGGCACCCATGCCGTGGCCACGGACACGGTCGGCTTCATCAGGCGGCTGCCCACGACCTTGGTGGCGGCCTTCCGCTCCACGCTGGAAGAGGCGTCCCTGGCCGACTGCCTCCTGGTCGTGACGGACGCCACGGCCCAGGACTTCTCGGCCCAGGACGCGGCAGTGGACGCCGTGCTCGCGGACCTCGGCGCGGCCGAAGTCCCGCGGGTCCGCGTCTTCAACAAGACCGACCTCCTCGGCCCGAGCGAACGCAAGGAGCTCGCCCGCTCCCACCCCGACCGGCCGCTCGTCTCGGCCGCGACCGGAGCCGGCCTTTCCGAGGCCCTCGGCCGCGTGGCCGAGGTCCTCGGGCGCAAGTGGCTCCTGCGCGAGCTCGACCTGCCCCACCACGGCGCCGGCTCCCTCGTGTCCACGGTCTACGCCTGCAGCCAGGTCCTGGCCGCCACGCACTACGGCACCAAGGTGCGCTACCGAATGAGGGTCACGGCCGAGAACTGGGAGCGTCTCCGCGCGCTGGCCGCACGAGTCTGAACCCATCATGGTGTCTGGCTGGACGGTAAGTGATGTTACCCCTTCCAGCCTGACACCAGCAGACTTGACTCGGTGTGTTATTTTGCTAGACTCTACAATCTCTTTTTCATGAATCCTCTGAGCGTCGCCGGGCTCGTGCTGTTGAGCTACCTGCTGGGCGGCATCCCCACCGGCTACCTGGCCGTGCGCTGGATGCGGGGCATCGACATCCGGGAGCACGGCTCGGGCAATCCAGGGACCGCCAATGTCTACCGCGTGGCAGGCGCCGTGCCCGGGATCATCACCCTCATCGTGGACGGCCTCAAGGGCTGGGTGCCCGTGGTCCTGGCCCAGCGTCTCTTCCCGGGCCAGACCACGCCCATGATGCTGTGCGGGGCCGCGGCCATCATCGGGCACGACTGGACCGTGTTCCTCGGGTTCAAGGGCGGCAAGGGCGTGGCCACCTCGGCCGGGGTGTTCGCGGCCATGATGCCGGTCCCTCTGGCATGCACGGTCGTGGTGTTCATCATCGGATACGCAGCCTCGGGACACATCTCGGTCGGGTCCATGGCAGGCGCCGCGCTCCTGCCTGTCTTCAACCTGATCTTCGGCACGCCCCTGCCGTTCATGGCCATGGCCTTAGCCGCGGCTGCCCTCATCCTTTACAAGCACATCCCCAACATCAAAAGGCTCTTTTCAGGAAAAGAGCTTTTTCTCCATGAAAAAAAGTAATAAAATCGCGGTGCTTGGCGCGGGGGTCTGGGGAACGGTCCTGGCCCAGCACCTGGCCCGAGGGATCCCTTCCGAGGGCCGGCTGCGCCGAAGGATATGGCTTTGGGAGATACTGAAAGACGTAGAACAGTCCCTGCGATTGCGCAGGCGGCACCCGCACATCCCGGGCCTGCACCTGCAGGAGTCCGTGCATGTGACCTCGAGCCTGCCGGAGTCCGTGGAGGATGCGGACGTCCTCGTCTTCGTGCTCCCGTCCGCGCACATCCGGCAAACGGCCAGGGAAGCCAACCGCGACCTCCGCGGCCGCATGCCCCTGATCGTGAGCGCCTCCAAGGGGGTGGAGCCCAGGACCCTGCTCACCGTGGGGGACATGATCCGCGAGGAGATGCCGGGCTGCGGCCGGGGCATCTACACCCTCTCGGGCCCGAGCTTCGCCAAGGAAGTCGCCATGGGCGCGCCGACCAAGCTCGTGCTCGCGGGCCCGGCGGGGCCGCGGGCTCGCTACCTGCGCTCCCTCTTCAACCACCGTCCCATCGTGGTGGAGACGAGCACGGACCGCAAGGGCGTGGAGCTCGGGGGCTCGCTCAAGAACGTGCTGGCCATCGGGTGCGGCATCCTCGACGGCCTGGCCAAGGGCAGGGCTCACCCCTGCGGCATCAACACCAAGGCCGCGCTCTTCCTGCAGGGCATCAAGGAGATGGGCAGCCTCATCTCGAAGTGGGGCGGCCGCAGGCAGACCGCGTTCTGGCTGGCGGGCATGGGGGACCTCATCGCCACCGGGACCTCTCCGCAGTCGCGCAACCGCAGCCTGGGGGAAAAGCTTGGGGCCGGCAAGCCCCTGCCCCAAGCCCAGGCGGAGATCTCGGAGGTCGTGGAGGGCATCGACACGGCCCTAAGCGTCTCCGACCTCTGCGCCCGGGCCGGGGGAAAGTATCCCCTCTTCAACGCCATCTACCGCATCCTGCACCAGGGAGCGCCGCCTCAGAGCGTGCTCGAGGCTTTCGGATTTGAATGAGCAAAGAAAAAAACCCGGCTGACAAGACTCCCCAGGAGGAAAGCACCCCCGAGAAGGAGGTGCGCATCTACTCCCTGGCCACCACGGCCAACGAGTGCATCATCTTCCTCGAGGAGCTCGGCGGCAACCGGCTCCTCCCGATCTGGATCGGCATCGCCGAGGGCCAGGCCATCGCCATCAGGTTCTCCGGCATCGTCCTGCCCCGGCCCCTGACCCACGACCTCCTGCTCTCCACGGTCACCGCGGTGGGCTTCTCGGTGCAGAAGGTGGTGGTCCACGACATCCGGGAGAACACCTTCTACGCCAAGGTCCACATCAAGAAAGGGAGCCAGAGCCTCGCCATCGACTCGCGGCCTTCCGACGCCATCGCGGTCGCGGTCCGCGCCGGCTGCACCATCTTCGTCGAGGAGAAGGTCTTCGACCGCTGCCAGACGCTCACCAAGCCTATCACCGAGGACGAAGTCAAGAAGTTCAAGTCGGAACTGAAGAACCTCAAGCCCGAGGACATCTTCGGGGAGCTCAAGAAGAAAAAGAAAGAGGAAGGCCCCCCAAGCCGCAAGGACAAGGAGCAGAAGAAGGACGAGGGGGAAGAGGAGGCCGACGCCTAGTCGGAACGACCCAATGAACAGACTCGACATCATCAAAGCCGTGGCCAAAGTCCTTTCCACTAAAGGAGAGGCGGCCAAAGCCGTGGAAACGACCTTCGACACCATCCGCGACGCGCTCAACAAGGATGAGAAGGTCGTGGTCTCGAACTTCGGGACCTTCCGCGTGCGTCACCGGTCCCAGCGCACGGGCCGCAACCCGAAGACCGGCCAGCAGGTGGCGGTCCCGCCCCGCAAGGGCGTGCGCTTCAAGGCCTCCAAGAACCTGCTCCATCCCTGAACCCGGACGCCAGGTGCCGTCGAACCTGCCGGACAAGGATTTCTTCACCATGGGCGAGGTTTCCCGCCTCGCGGGGGTGACGGCGCACACCCTGCGCTACTGGGAGACGCGCCTCGGCGCGCCCAAGCCCAGCCGCCTGGCCAGCGGACACCGCCGCTACACGCGGTCTGACCTCGAGACCATCGCGGCCATCAAGGACCTCCTGCACCGCCGCAAGCTCACCTTCGACGGCGCGCGCCGCGCCCTCATCGACCGCAAGCGGGGACGTTCTCCCGACGCCGCGGGGTCTGCCGAGGCCGACGCCGCGTCCGCGAAGGTCATGAAGACCCTGCTCGAGGTCAAGCGCGAGCTCCGCAGCATGGTCGCGGAACTGGACCGGTGATTCGGAATATACTTTAATTATGAGAGCGGGGACTGGCTCAATGGTAGAGCGCTCCTTTGGGGTGGGAGAGACTCCGGGTTCGATTCCCGGGTCCCCGAGAGGATTTGGCGGGGTATAGCTCAATTGGCAGAGCGCTTGGTTCGGGACCAAGAGGTTCTCAGTTCAACCCTGAGTACCCCGAAGCTTTCAAACATGGACGCAGATGCAAAGGTCGCGCGCGTCAGGACCGTCGTGCACGGCCTGGTCCAGGGAGTCGGCTTCCGCTGGTTCGTGCGCGACAGCGCTGCCGGCCTGCGGCTGTCCGGCTGGGTGCGCAACAGGCCGGATGGCTCGGTGGAGTTCGAGGCCGAAGGCCCGGCCGACGCCCTGGAGCGCCTGCACGCGGCCGTGCGCTCCGGCCACCCGTACGCGCGGGTGGACCGCGTGGAGTCGTCCCGGGTCGCGTGCCGGGGAATGAAGGAAGCATTCGACATCGTCACTTGACTGCTAAGGAACCACTGCGACATGGTTGAGCCCACCACCGACACGATCAGCCAGTACTTCAAGAGCATCCAGAAGCTGCCCCCGGCCAGCCGCGAGGAGATCCACGAGCTCTGGAAGAAGGCCAAGAAGGGCGACCGCGCGGCCAAGACGCGCATCATGGAGGTCAACCTCCGGCTCGTGGTCCCCATCGCCAAGAAATACCACCGCCAGGGCATCGACTTCCTCGACTTGATCGAGGAAGGCAACCTCGGCCTGATGCACTCCATCGACAAGTTCGAGCCCAAGAAGGGCTATCGCTTCTCCACCTACGCCTCCTACTGGATCGAGCAGTCCATCCGCCGCGCGGTCGAGGAGCAGTCCAAGACCATCCGCATCCCGCCCCACGCCTGGGAAGCCCTGCGCAAGTGGCTCAAGCAGTGGGAGAAGATGCACGTCCTGCTCGGCCGCGACCCGACGCTGGCCGAGATGGCCCGCAAGATGCACTGGACCGCGCGCCAGGTGCGCGGCGTGCTCGACGCGGCCGAGGCGGCCCGAGGCATCGGCTCGCTCGAGACCCCGGTGGAGAGCGAGGACGAGAACATCACGGTCGAGGACATGATCTCCGAGTCCGACCAGAAATCGCCGGAGAACCTCATCTCCGTGCTCAAGCTCCACGACGAGTTGAACCAGGCCTTGAAGGAGATCGGCGACCGCGAGCGCATGATCCTCGAATACCGCCACGGCCTGACCGGCCAGACCCCCATGACCCTGGAAGAGGTCGGCAAGCGGTTGCGGCTCTCCCGCGAGCGCATCCGCCAGATCGAGGAGCGCGCGCTCCTGCGCCTGCGCCGCGTGGCCAACCGCATGGGCTTGATCGAGGTCAACGAGGGCCGTCCCCTGGGCACCCCCAACCTCCAGCCCGGGTGGAACACGCCCAAGCTCAAGACCGACATCCTCGGCCAGGTCATCCCCGAGGGCCGGCGCACCGCGCCCCGGCCCGCAGGACCTCAGTTCATCCGCAGGAAGCCGCGGCAGATATTCTTCACCCAGCCGGCGGCCAAGGGGAAGAAAAAATGACCGGCGCCACCGCCATGGACCTCAAGACCCTCATCAAGGACGTGCCCGACTATCCCAAGAAGGGCATCATCTTCAAGGACATCACCCCGCTGCTCTCCGACGCCCGGGCCTACGAAGAGACCATCACCCGCCTGGCCGAGCCGTGGAAGGGCAAAGGCGTGCAGGTCGTGGCCGGCATCGAGTCCCGCGGGTTCCTGCTCGCGGCCGGCGTGGCCTTGAAGCTCGGCGCGGGCCTGGTGCCCGTGCGCAAGTCCGGCAAGCTCCCCAGGGCCGTGTTCGGCGAGAGCTACTCCCTCGAGTACGGCACCGCCGCCATCGAGGCCCACCAGGATGCGTTCCCCAAGGGCGCCAAGGTCCTGCTCGTCGACGACGTTCTGGCCACGGGCGGCACGGCCAAGGCGGCCCTGACCATCCTCGAGCGCATCGGCGGCAAGGTCATGGGCGTTTCCTTCCTCATCGAGCTCGACTTCCTTAAAGGAAGGGAGAAGATCTCCGGCTACGACTGCCGGGCCCTCATCTCATACTGATGACCTTCCGGTTGCGCAAAGACCTAGGCCGGCGCGTGCCGGCCGGGCAATCACAGGCCCAGCAGGACGCCGACGAACTCGCCTATTGGCTTTCCCGGCCCGCTGAAGAACGCCTCGACGCCGTCGGCTTCCTGACCCGCCGGCGGCACTTCGTGGAGACAGGCCGCGCCTTGCCTCCGCTGGACAAGAGCGCCGGCCGCAGGATTCGCGCGGCCGATGCCTGAGCAGGACATCCACGACGATTTCATCGCCTTTCTCAAGATACTCAATGAACACCAGGTCGAGTATCTGGTGATCGGCGGCCATGCCGTCGCCTTCCACGGCCGGCCGCGCGACACGGGCGACATCGACATCATGATCAAACCGACGAAAGCGAACGCCGGCCGGCTGGTCCGCGCGGTGAGCGCCTTCGGCGCCGGCGGCCTCGGCTACGCCGAGGACGACTATCTTTCCGGCGACTTCATCCAATTCGGCGTCGCGCCGGTCAGGATCGACGTGACGACCCTTTTTGAAGGCGTGCCTCCGGAAAGGCTTTGGGGGGAGGCCGTTGCCGGCCGATTGGGCGGAGTGCCCGTCAAGTTCCCTTCGAAAGAGTGCCTCCTTGCCAACAAGCGCGCCACCGGCCGGCCGAAAGACCTGCGGGATGCGGAATCGCTCGATCCGGAAAAATGAGGCTGGAATTAGTAGTATAGGAACCATCGCCCCGATAGCTCAATGGATAGAGCGGCGCTCTCCTAAGGCGCAAATGGAGGTTCGATTCCTTCTCGGGGCAGCCTTTTTATGGACTTCGACCTCGTACTGAAGAACCTGCTGGAGGGCTTCGACCGGCTCAAGATCCGGTACGCGGCCCTGGGAGCGTTCGGCATGGCCGTGCTCGGCGTTCAGAGGGCCACCGGCGACCTGGACTTCCTCGTCCGCAAGGACGACCTTGCCTCCCTGGACCTCCTGATGGCGTCCCTGCGCTACAAGACCCTTTTCCGCAACGAAAACGTCACCCAATACGATGGCGAGAATATCGTCCTGGGGCATGTGGACTTCCTCCACGCCTTCAGGCCCCTGGCCCTGAAGATCCTCGATCGTAGCCTGTCAAAACCGGTCTTCAACGGCCTCCGCCAGCTCCGTGTGGTCCAGCCAGAGGACCTCATAGCCTTCAAGGTCCAGTCCCTGGCCAACAACCCGCACCGCAGGCACAGGGAACTCGCGGACATCGAGCTCATGCTCTCGATCCTGGGCAAGGAGCTGGACTGGGCCAGGCTCAAGGACGCCTTCGACCTGTTCGGCGAGGGGGAGACGCTCAAGGCGCTCCAGGAGAGGTTTCTGCCATGATGACCGACAAGGAACGATTCGAGCTGTTCTGGAGCGGCGACCCCAAAGAACTGTCCGCTGGCTTCGAGACCATGCGCCGCAACGTGCTCATGAGCGGCAAAGTCATGACCGTGGACCAGGTGCTCCAGTTCCTCAGCTCTTTCTGGAGAGCCATCGGGCCCCAGCCCCGCCAGCGGCCCCAGTCCTCCTACCACCGCATGCTGATCTGACCGCAGCCGCATTAGCAACTTGCGGGGCAATATTATAGACTCTTCGGCATCAACCTATGGGCAAACAATGGGCGAAGCAGCAGATCAAGACCAACGAGCTCCAGGATTTCGTGGAAACCTGCATCGAGTGGACCGCGGAGAACCGGGAGAAGGTGCTTTTCGGTGCCGTGGCAGCGGTCCTGGTCATAGCCCTGGCCGGCTTCGCGTACTTCCGCAAGGGCAAGCTCAGGGATGATGCCTGGGACCGCCTCTCCATCGCCCAAGCATATGCCTTCACCGGCCGGGTGGACGATTCCCTGAAGCAGTTGGCTGAGATCCAGAAAGATTACTCCTCCTCCCATGCCAGCGCCTACGCCACCATCTTCGAAGGGGACATCCTCTACCGCAAGGGTTCTTATAAGGAAGCGGCCGCGGCCTATACCAAGGCCATGCAGGGGGGGGCCAAGGGAATCGAGCCCCTGGCCCTGGCTGACTTGGGCATGGCCCAGGAAGCCGCCGGCCTCTTCAGCGAGGCCCGGGACACCAGCCGCAAGTTCCTCGACACCTTCCCGGACCACTTCATGGCCCCCCCGGTCTACGCCAGCATGGCCCGGTCCCTGGGCAGCCTCAAGCAAACGGATGACCAGAAGGCCGCGCTCCAGAAGATGACCCTCCAGTACCCCGACACCTTCTGGGCTTCCTGGGCCCAGGCCAAGCTCCAGGGCCGCTAGCCCTGTCTGCTGTGGACAATGTGCACAGAGTGCATAACCCTCCCCCTTGACAGAAACAGGTCTTCCTGCTATATATTGGCCTATTGCCCAAAGCCCCTAACCAAAATGAATATTGGTGTTGACAAGAAAAAAGGGCTTATGGTAGGATTCAGCCCTCAAAGGAGAAATGGCCGACTGCCCTGGCGAAGCCGTAGGGGCGACAGGCCGAGCTTCTGAGAGGCAAGTCGTGAGCCCCGCCGGTCGCGGGGTTACGAACAAGACCCCCGCAACGGGCGGGGCTTGCGAAAACAAGCGAAAGATGCAAGGAGGTAGCAAACGATGAAGAAGCTCCTGGGATCGGTGCTCGCCATCGCCATGCTCGTCCAGCCTGGTGTGGCCAGCGCAGAACTCCTTAAGAACTTCAAGCTGAGCGGCGGGGTCGACCTGCAGACTCAGGCAAGCAGGAACGTCCTGGACTTCGTAACGCGCCAGGACCCAAAAATGAATGACGCCGGCGGCAACCTTACTGCCGCTGAACGGCCGTCATTCAATGACCGCGCCAACGACGCCCAGTTCCGGATCCTTGTGAGCATGGACTGGGACATCCTGGATGACGTTCACGCCAAGGTCACCATCGGCAAGAACGACAGGGCTTGGGGAACGGCTGGTACCACCGCAGAGAGCCCTCTCTACACGGGCCTGACCGCCAAGCAGACGGTTGGGGTCGGCGGCGGCGCCAACATCCTCGGTCAGCTCGATGTGGAACAGGCCTATCTGAAGATCGACAAGGTCTTCGGCTTCGCTGATGCCACGGTCGGTCGGCAGTACTTCGGCGAGCAGGGCGACCTCATCATCTACTACGGCCCTCAGTACAACCTGTACGGCCAACCGGTCAATGCCCTTGACGCGGCGCGGGTCGACATCTTCGGCCTGCCCTACGTCAACATCACGGGCCTCGCCGGCAAGGCGGTTGGTACGCTCCAGTACACGGCCACCAACAACGGCGGTTCCGGCGCTGACCAGGACATCCGCGGCTTCAATGTCCAGTTGAAGGACGTGGAGAACATCGGCGCGGAGTTCTTCCTCTACAACCGGCTGACCCATGCTCGCGGAGCCCTCGGCTACGTGAACGACGACATCGCTCCCGCTCTCAACGGCGGGGGACGCAACGACTACCTCACGGTCTATGGCCTCAGAGGCAAGGTCAACTTCGGCGGGTTCACGGGCAAGGTCCTGTTTGCCAAGAACAACGGCGCCAACCGCGCCGTAGCGAACGTCAACTGGGACAAGAACCAGAACGGCGCCTATAACGCCAACCTGGACGCGAAGGGCAACCCGACGTCCGCGACCGAACAGTACATCACGCCCAGCGCTTCCTACTCTGGCTGGGCCTGGACCATCGACGCTGAGTACAAGGCTGAGATCGAGGACATCGCGTCCTTCACGCCCTGGATGCACCTCGGCATGGGCACGGGCCGCAACAGCCTGGCTGACGCCAAGAACCAGGGCTTCACGTCCATCAACTCGGACTACCGGCCCGGCACCATCTACGGCCGGTTCGGCCAGTTCCTCGGCGCGGGCATCCCCTGCATCGTGGGCGCGGTCGGCTGCGGAGCGCTTACCGGCGCCGCAACCGACGTCGACGGTGACGGCACCATCAACGGCCTCGGAACCCGCACGCAAGGCACCCACATGGGCGCTGCCAACGTCGGCGGCGTGGGCCTCAACAACAGGGTCATCTGGGGTCTCGGCCTCAAGACCACCCCTGCGTTCGCCCCGAAGCTCACCATGGGACTCTCCTGGTACCAGTTCCGGTTCCAGAAGATCACGGATGACAAGATCGTGTGGCAGAGCCCGACCGTGTTCGACGCGACGCGGACCGCATCTTTTGCGACCTCCCCGCGCGCGGTCTACTGCAACGGAACAACCTGCTACGCCAGGCTTCCCAACTCGGGAGCCAGCACGGGTGCGCCGGACATGGGCCACTACTACGATGGCCAGAACAACACCCAGGGCTTCAGCAACGGCCAGAATCAGAAGCATATCGGCGATGAAATCGACATCGATTTCACCTGGAAGCACTCCGACAACGTGAGCTTCTTGGAACGCCCGCGGTCGGCACGAACCGCACGGCAACGACCGCTCCGGGCATGCGCGTTGCGAGCAACCCGGTCGTCATAGCCTACGGCGACATGCACATCAAGTTCTAATACAGCCTCGCGCTGGACTTAGAACGAAAGGGCCCCCCGGCGAAAGCCGGGGGGTTTCTTTTTGTATAATCCAGACCATGCTTTCCAGCGGTCAGGGCGAGAAGTTGCGGCAGATCAAGGCCCTGGCGCTCGACACGATCTTCGGGCGGATCCCGCAGGACGACTGCGTGGTCTTCTTGTTCGGGACCTGCGCGAACGGATCGCAGGTCCGGGACTCGGACATCGATATCGGCATACTCGCCCGCGGGCCCATCCCGCCGTCGGATTTTCTGGAGCTCCAGGAAAGCCTTGACTCCGACCTGCCGACCCTGCGGCGCATCGACTTCGTGGATTTCTCGGATGTTTCGGACAAGGTCAGACGCGAGGCAATGAAGGAGATCATTCTATGGCACGAAGGGAAAAACTGCCGAGGACTCTTGAGCGATTTGAAGCGGGGCTAGCCAAACTCAAGGAGGCCGCCTCCCCGGAATTCGAGCGAAAGTTCGAGCGGGATATCCTCATCGAGGTGCTGACGAAGCGCTTCGAGTACACCTTCGAGAGCGCCTGGAAGACCCTCAAGGAACTGCTGTTGGCCGAGGGGATCGAATCCCTTTCGCCCCTAGGCTGCTTCAAGGAGGCGTTCAAGCTCGACCTCATCACGCCGGAGAACGAGCAGGTTTTTCCGCTGATGGTGAAGAAGCGCAACGAAATCGTGCACATCTATTCGGCCGAGGAAGCCTATGAGACCTATCTTCTGGTCAAGTCATCCTTTCTTCCCGCCCTTGGCGCCCTCCTCGACCGGATCATATCCCGGGCCGGCAAGCCCTGATGGGCCGCCCCCGAAGCCGGATGCGAAGAAATCTGTCCTGGCTGTGCCTCCTGGCCCTGCCTATCGCGGCAGGCTGCGCGTCAGGCCCTCAAGCCGCTCCCCAGTGCTCCGCGGATCCGTTCCCGCTCCTGTGCGCCATCAAGCAGGATGACGAGCCCCTGATCATTCAGATCCTTGACCAGGGCACGCCCATCAACCAGATGCAGAGCGGGGTCAGCCCCCTGGGTTTCGCGGCCGGCATGGCCAAGCCCGAGACGGTCAAGCTTCTGCTCGACCGCGGCGCGGACCTTCACGCCGTGGGCGAGGCCGGAGCCACGGCCCTCGACCTGGCTGCTGGAGCGGGCCGCCGCGAGAACGCCCATCTTCTTCTTACGCGCGGGGCCGATGTCCGGCACAAGGCGGAATTCGACACCACGGCCCTGCACCGGGCCGCGGCACGGGGCGCCTCACAGGTGGTGAAGCTCCTCATCGAAGCCGGGGCCAATGTGAACGCCCGGCAGACCGGGGGCGAGACAGCGCTCGTGTTTGCCGCTTCGCGCGGCAGCGCGAAGACGGTCCGGGTCCTCTTGGACGCCGGGGCGGACCGGAGCATCAAGACCGCGGCTGGCAAGACCGCCTACGACTTCGCCGTGAGCCAGCGCTTCGCGAAAGTGGCGGAGCTGCTCAAGGCCCCCTGAAAGCGGGCCCTGGCCAGACGGGCCCCTACCCAACAGGGTATTGACATACTATAGTATGTCATGTATACTAGCAGCATGGATTCTGTCAAGAAGGCACGCCAGAGGCAAGCTCTCTCACAACGGAACCTCGCCAAGCTGGCGGGACTGTCTTTCCGGTCCATCCAACTCATCGAATCCCCCTCGCATGACCCCCGGATTTCGTCTCTCCAGCGCTTGGGGAATGCCCTGGGCCTTCCAGCAGGCCTGATCGAACGCAGGCTAGCAGGGCTGTTCTCCCTTTCGCCGGACTCGGTAGCGATCGCGTCGGAACGCATCCTCACCGAGGGGGGGGACTCCTGGAAGACCTGCCTTTTCGATTTCGTGGATGCCTTCCGCCGCGCCAAGGACAGAGCCCTCATCGAGGCCCCGCCGGCCGAGGAGACGCCTCCCAGGGCCAAGGCCCTCCTCGCCTCCACCACAGAAGCGCTATGCAGCGAGGAGGGGCTAGCCGTGCCGTCCTGGTGCGCCGCGGTGGAGAGCCTGAGCGAGCCGTGGTTCGTTTCCGGCGTCGACAACCTGAAAGCCTCCGCCCTTGCGGAAAGCCCCGCCCACTTCAGGAAGCGCGGCATCTTCGTGCTAGGAAACTTCCTCCAAAGGGCCTGACCGTGTTCGACGCGGCAACGATCCAGGCTCTTTTTGAAGCGCTCGACGAAGAGCTCTCCCGCATGGGCGTGGTCGGCGAGGTCGGCATCTGCGGGGGAGCGGTCATGTGCCTGGTCTTCGAAGCCAGGAAATCCACCAAGGATGTCGACGCCGTGTTCCAACCCGCGGCCAAGATCCGCCACGCCAGCCGCCGGGTGGCACGCCGGATGGGAGTCGACGAAGGCTGGCTCAACGACGCCGCGAAAGGCTTCTTCTACTCGGACCCCCCGAAGCAGGCCGTCCTCGACCTGCCACACCTGAGGGTCTGGGCGCCCAAAGCCGACTACATGCTGGCCATGAAATGCCTCGCGGCGCGATTCGACACGCACGACAAGGAGGATGTCGAGCTTCTCATCAAACGCCTGGGGCTGACCGAGCCCGAGCAGGTATTCGAGCTCGTGGCCAAGTACTGCCCGAAGTCCCTGGTCCCGGCCAAGACGCAGTTCTTCGTAGAGGAATTGTTCTCGGATTCCTAGCCTAGCCCGAGCAGGGACTTGGCCAGGCTGGAGACTTCACCCTCGAAGAAGGCCCTGACGCTCTTCCAGGGGACCTTGGGGCGGGTCGGGACCTCGGGCTGGCGTTCGGCGTCCTCGAAGAACGCCAGGCTCTTGAGCAGGTGGTAGGTGGGCGTTCCGTTCTCGCCATACTTGGCGGGGTAGAGCTTGAGCAATCCCGCCAGAGGGAGCTCCCTCTGGCAGATGAAATAGAGGTCCGCGAAATCCCTCCTGGCGCCCCGCTGAGCGATGGCCTCGATCTTCATGAGCCCGATGTCCAGGGGATGCGCCAAAGGCGCCGGGGGGGAACCTGCCGCGACCGCGTCCCTGACCCACGGGTACTGGTAGTACAGGAACGTGACCTCCGCGCCCTCCCAAGTCCCCACGACCGTGAACTCGGAGCGCCTTTTGATCGTGAAAGCCCCGGAACCGGAGAGCCGGGCCACCAGCTCGCCCACATCGAAAGGTTCGGCGGAGAAGAAGCCCAGGTCCTGGGATAGCCTATGCCCGTACTGGATGGCCAATGCCGTGCCGTTGACAAGGCGGAACTGCCTGGCCCACGGCTCGCTCACGAGCCTGTCCAGCGCATCCTTCTGCGCCCTAGGAATGGGCATGGCCCAGCAGCCTCCAGAAGTTCCTGCCGGCCGGGCTCAAGTCCCGACACCCCCGCGCCGCAGCCAGGATGAAGTCAAGGCCGTAATACCCGCAGGCCCAGCGGACGGCCTTGAGGTCCCCGTGTTCCAGGATCTGGCCCACGACATAGCGGGCGTGCCGGGCGGGATCCAGACTCGCCAGTGAGTAGCTCCAGAACACCGGCTTCAGGAAGGAAGGGAGCCTCGCGCCGTTTCCTCTTCGAGGCCGATGGAACGCCGAGACATCGCGCTCGAGAAAGACCCAACGCCCCATGAACTTCCCTTCAGGACGCAGGCGGCCGCCCTTGATGTAGCGATACAACTGCCGCAGGCCGCATCGCAGCTTTTCGCGGACCTGGGCCGCGGTCAGCAAGGCGGACTCCTCCGTCTCACCGAGGGGGGTCTTGCGTCTTGCGACGAGCGTGGACTCGGCGGTGACCACGATCTCACTCATTATGTCATATAGTATGACATATCATTAATGCATTGTCAAGAGCCTTGACATCCGGAGGAACGCGCATTACAATTCCCCTATGTCGGGAAAGGCTATAATATCGGCCCGATGATGAACCCCGGCAGGCGCGCGGCCTTGTTCGCCGTTGTTCTGGCGATTCCCGTCTGCCTGCCTTCAGCCTCAACAGCAGCGTCCCTGGACCTCTCGGCCTCCTACAGGGCCAGGCTCCTTTCCTACGCGAACCTCGACCTCAACAAGACCACCTCCAACAACCACTCCTTCCTGTCCAACGACGCCAGGCTCTCTTTCGCGGCGCGCAGGATATACCTGGACACCTGGAGGGGAGAGGAGATGACGCTCGACGTGGCCGTAGGCCTGCGCGCCCTGGGCGTGGCAGGGTCGACCACCGCGTTCCAGGCGCCTTTCGACCGGATCGCGGACCACTACCCCAACACCACCTTCGTGCCCTTCTTCGAGAAGGCGTACCTGGGCCTGCACAACGCCTTCGGCCTGCCCCTGGACCTGACCATGGGCAGGCAGAGCTACCGCCTGGCCTCGGGCCTGCTGCTCGATGACGACGGCGCGGGCCTGACCGGCGCGGTCGGCGTGGGGGCCCTGCCCTTCTGGGACATGAAGATGGAAGGGTTCTACTTCTTCGCCAAGAACTCCCAGCAGGACCCGAACAACCTCAACCTCTACGGCGCCAGCATCATCATCCCCGGAGAAGGCACCTGGCAGTTCAGCGCCCTGGCCGAGGACGATCGCAGGAACCAGGTCCAGTACGGGTGCTCGTACACCCAGATGCCCGCCACCGGGTGCCGGGCCTACCGCTCCAGACGCTACTTCCCCAGCGCGCGCTACACCCTCCACTACGGCCCCATCGTGTTCGACGGCGAGGCCGCCTTCCAGATGGGCAAGGCCAAGATCGCCCAGGACACGGGCGGCGCGCCCAAGCAGGCGACCTTCCAGGGCAATGCCCAGGTCGTGCGCGCCAAGTGGAAGCAGAAGCTCTACCGGGCCGGGGAAGGAATCGCGCGGATGACGATCGCCCGCGGCAGCGGAGACGACTTCGGCACCCCGGACGAGGACGAAGCCTTCTTCCCATCCATGGGCCACAGGTTCGACGGCCTGGAGAGGAGCGGGTTCGGAGACTTCTTCGGCGCCTCGCCCTACGACGCCTTCGGCGGCAACCACTCGACCACCACGGCCAGCGGACTCAACTACAGGGCCAGCGGCATCATCGCCGTGGGCGCGGGCTATACCTTCCCATCCTACCGGAACATCGCCCTGGACATCGACTACTGGCTCTTCCAGGCGGACCGCATCCGGCGGGGCAAGCGGACCCTGGGAGGGGAGTGGGACTTCAAGCTCAGGTACAACCTCAAGGACATCTTCTCCATGTCCGTGTCCGCGGCCCTGTTCGGGGTCGGGACCGCCTCCAACCAGGACCTCGGGGCCTCAAGGAAATACGCCTTCGAGGTCTTCGGCAAGTTCTAGCAGAACCCCCTCTAAAAGGCTCAATAATGCCCGGATTCGGGCCTTTCAGGGCTAGATAGGGAATAAGGGGGGGGAGGGGGAGTACCCCCCCTCCAGCAATTCAAAAAACGTCTGGACCCGCGCCGTGGCACACACCCTTCCTGCCGTCGGGAAAGCCTCCATCCACAGGCTTTTCCACAGCCGAGCGACTTTGCCGCGTCATTAATGTCTTAAACATATTTTTTAAGTCATTGTTTATGCCATCGACAGATAAGAATCTATGCTCGGCGCATGCCTTATGCACCTTCTATCCACAGCCGTTTGACGCATGCGTTTTTTAATGCCATAATGTAGTCACCGTGGTAGACCCAGTACACCGGATCAAAATCAGGCTGCCCGACGGCTCCGAACTCGAGGCAGAGGGCTCGCCGGACTTCGTCGAGAGACAACGCACGGATTTCCTCGAGCGGCGGGCCCTGCCCGCGGCGCAGATATCCGAAGCCGCGGCCAGGACCGCGGCACACGACCCCAACCATGCCCAAGCACCCGCAGGGCCCCATATCTCCTGGGAGACCATAGCCGAGACCCACGGAAGGACCCTTCAGCTCAGATCCAAGATCACCGGAAAGGGCCAGGAGAAGGACGCCTGCCTGGCGCTTCTGGCATGCTCCGAGAAGCTTCTGAGCCTGGCCAAACCCACCGCAGCCCTGCTGGCAAAGTGGCTGAGAGCCTCCGGCTACCCCATCCAGCGCGTGGACCGGGTAGTCCAGGAAGCCATCAGCCAGGGCGAGATTCTGGCATCAGGCTCCAGAAGGGCCCGCAGATACGAGCTCACAGCCCCAGGCCGGCTCAAAGCCTTCCTGCTCGCGGAACAGCTCACAAGGCTCATAACAGGCCCTGGAGGCCCCCGGTTCAGCCCCCAAACGGGTCCCGGAGCACAGAAACCACCCATCTGGCCCAGGTAAGCTCGGATTCAATAGCATCGGGCCGGCAATCCATAGGCTCCCGGAGCCGTACTCTATAGCGATTTTCTGCGCAATCGCAATCCAATAGAACCGGATGGCTTTCCATAAAACAAAACGCCCATTCCATAGCAAGAGAATCAAACAAATTAAAGCAGGAAAATCGCTGGCGTAGGTCCGGGAAAGTTGGGAGGAAATTGAAAACCCGCGGACCTGGCCAGGATCCATAGAGGAATCGAGCCCCCAGCAACTCCAACCGACCGAAATCCCAAGCTGCTGCCGTCGGAGAACAGGGGGAGCCGGCAAAGCGAAGTTACGCCCCTCCAACCGAGGATTCACTTACGATAATATATATTATGTTACATACAGCAGGCCGTGCCGCCATCAGACATTGCCGATATAGAGTATTTGATTTTTGCTGTTTATGACGATAACACAACAAATTAACTACTAATACGAGATTGTTTGGAGATTTTCAAAACTAGCAGTCGCCTCGGGAAGCCAGAACCTGTGCCCAGCCGGCTCCAGATGGATCGGCCCCAGCGCACACAGCCAAAAAGTTGCCAACTTTCTGGAGACACCTGGATGAGTTAGTGGCCAAAAAAGACCATGTCAGGACCCTTTGGCAGCAGGCACCAAAAATTGGCCCCCATGCCAGGGCCCAGGCCGGAGTAGGCCCCAGGACACCTGAAAACCTGTCAACATTCCCGGGATCCAGCCCTGGCCAGGTGGCAGGGGAAAAAGACCATGGGAGGCACTCACGACCCGGAACCAGGAAAGGACCCGGATACGGCCTGCCGCGAAAAACACCATGGCAGGCTTTCATGGTTTATTCCGAAGAAAAAAAGGGATGAGACCCCGGGACCGGCCGCAGCGGGATGGACCTTAAAAAGACGGCAAGCACCCCGGCAAGATCCCGATAGCAAAAGGGCACCAGGAAAAAGACAGGGTAAGGAGACGGGTCAGGCTTTCATGGTTATTTAGAGGCCATGAAAACCCGCGCAAACCGGTGGGAGCGCCCTGATCGCTGGAATGGGGAAAGACGCGTTAAATCGCGCGGACGGGAGGTCCGAGAACAGTATCTTTAGTGGTTTTTCCCTGGGTCCGACACGGCAGGAGGGCTTCCCGACGGGCTTTCTGGCTCGCCGAGAGGTTCTCGACGGCCGTCCGGCAAAAAGATGCTTGCTCCGACGAGAGCGTAGCCTCCGAGGATCAAAAAAGGCGCCAGGACCGAGGCCCAGTTGTGTCCCATGGGGTCCGCGAAGGAAAGCACGATAAAGCCCGCGGCCAGAGTCCCGATGCCTGCCGCCATAGCGGTCTTTCCGCGGCTGGAAAGCCTCTCCGATGGGACCGTCGACGGAGGAGCGGGCTGGGGGAACGCTCTCTTATGCTTTTTTCCCATGGTCTCTCCTCACAACTCTCCCCTGATGAGATCCGCGGCGGTTTCCCGCCGTCGGATGAGCCTGGCGGTCTTTCCGTCCACGAGGACTTCCGCTGCCCTGGGCCGGGAGTTATACTGGGAGCTCATCGAGAAGCCGTAGGCTCCGGCACCGAGCACGGCCAGGATGTCTCCTGGCGCGCAAGCCCCGAGCCGGAGTCCGCGGCCGAGATGGTCCGCGGTCTCGCAGACCGGCCCCACCACGTCGACGAGCCCTCCGCCTCCCCCCCTCCGGCTCTCGCGCCAGATGGGGTGTTCGGCGCCGTAGAGCGCGGGCCTGATGAGGTCGCTCATGCCCGCGTCCACGACGACAAAATCCCTCTTCGTGGTCTTTTTCCGGTAAAGGACGTGCGTGATGAGCGCGCCGGCTTGCGCGGTCAGGCATCTTCCTGGTTCGATGACGAGGCGCTTGCCGCGCCAGGACGCGAGCTCCTCGTCGAGGACTCGGGCCATGGCCGCGAGATCCAGGGCCTTGCCGCGGCCGTAGGAGACCCCCATGCCTCCGCCGAGGTCCAGGAATCCGAGGCTGATGCCTTTTCTTTCCAGGTCCGCGACAAAGACGGAGACGGCCCGAGCAGCCCTTCTGTAAGGGCCCACCGTGGTCACCTGGGAGCCGATGTGGCAGTGGATGCCCAGAGGCCGCAGGTGCCTGCTCTTGGCCGCCCTGAGGTACATCCTGAAGGCCTGGGGCCTTTCCACGCCGAACTTGGTGCTCGCCGTGCCCGTGGTCACATGGGCGTGAGTGTGAGCATCCACCCCCGGGTTGAGGCGGACCGCGAAGGCAGCCTTGCGGCCCAGCCCCCGGGCCACGGCTTCGAGCAGGTCCAGCTCCCCCTCGGACTCGACGATGACGAAAAGGATGCCGGCCTTGAGCGCCAGGCTCAGTTCGCTCTCGGTCTTGCCCACGCCCGAGAACACGGTCTTTTCGGGAGGGAAGCCCGCGGCCAGGGCGCGCGTGAGCTCCCCGCCGGACACGACCTCAGCCCCTGCTCCCAGGCCGGCGAGAAGGCCGCAGATCCTCCTGTTGGAGTTGGCCTTCATGGCGTAGCAGATGATCGGGTCCGCTTTCTTGAACGCGGCCGCGATCCTGGAGAAGGCCTCCGCCACGGCCCGCTTCGAGTAGACGAAGAGCGGCGTCCCGAAGCGGTCCGCGGCCGCGGCCGCGGAGACCCCGTCCATGAACAGCCTGCCCCGCCGGTAGGAGAACATCAGAAACTTTGTCCGAGATACACGTAGAAGATCCCCTTGTCCCTCGTGGTCTGCCGGGCGTAATCCAGAGACAGGACGAACGGGAACTCCTGCATGATGAAAGTATAGATGTTCAGACCGAGCCCATAGGAGTGCTTCACGTCCCGCCACCGCGCCTTCTCGAGCGTATGCGATGATTCCCATAGGTAGCCCGCATCGGAAAAAATCGTACCATAGATGGCCTTGAAGTAGAAATCCGGGGCGAAGAACCACATGTACCAGTTGAGGTCCTTGACCACCGGGAAACGCCACTCGAGGTTCCCCACCGCCATCTGGCTGCCCAGGTTCTCGCCCGAGCCGCGCCTGTAGCCCCGCACCCCTCCCACGCCGCCGATGCTGAAGGCCGGATGCTGTGCCCCGGTGCTCCTCACGAACAACATGCGCCCGGCCAGGGCGCTGGTCCCGCCCGTGGGGATGAACCGGTGGCCCTCGGCCGCGAGCAGGTCGTAGCGGCGGTTGCCGCCCAGGACGTTCCAGGCCTCGGTCAAAGACACCTTGAGCCGGTCTCCCTCGGTGACGGTGAGGTAGCGGCCGCGCACCGTGTCGCGCACGAGGGCGAAGGAGGCCCCGCGGGTCTCCCGGTCCTCCCGGGCGGCGTCGCCGTGGTACCGGTGCCGCTCCGTGGCGACCGTGGTTCCGACCTCGAACCGGTGATACCGGTCGAAGGGGAACTGGACGCCGACCAGCGCGCCGTGGAGCGCGCCGTTGAACTCGAGGTTGCGGTCCGGGTCGTAGAGGTCGCGCTGACCGCGGCCGATGAGCGCCGCGGAGAAGGTCGGCCTGAACCGCTGGTAGGCGTAGCTCGCGGTGTAGTCGAAGTAGCCGTCGCTCGAGCCGTAGCCCAGCATGAGGCCGGTCTGGTGGCGGCCGAGGAGGTCGGAGCCCTGCCAGTAGCTCGTCCAGAAGAAGCCGCCCTCCGAAGAGTAGAAGAACGCGGGGATGAAGAGGTCCGTGCCGGCCTGGAACCGGTACGGCCGCTCAGGGCTCATGGCCAGGTCCCCGGAGCGCGGCCGTTCTCCTTCCGCGGAGGGGGTGGGCGTCAGCTCCTCGGATAGGAAGAGCTCCCTGGGACCCTTGTGGATGTGGACATTGCCGCGGCGCAGGGAGGCGAAGGCGATCTCGCCGTCCGGGGCATAGGCCGGGGTGAAGCTTCCTCCCACGGAACGGGTCAGGCGCACGGCGCGACCCGTGGTCACGTCGAGCTCCGCGACCTCGCTGAAGCCCCCCTCCTCGATCACGAAGAGCACCCGCGTGCCGTCAGGGGAGACGACCGGGTCCTTGGCCGACCCGGGCAGGCCCTCGAGCCTCTCGATCGAGCGGTCTACGACCTTGAGCCTCATGAGCCGCCGCCGCCAGCCGCTCGGGTGGCCGGGGTCCGGGACCTCGGAGGAGTAGACGATCCAGTTCCCGGACGGGGAGAAGACGGGCATCCCGTCATCCCAGGCGTCGTTCGTGAGCCTCTCGGTGCGGCCCGAGGCGAGGTCGTGGAGGTAGAGGTCGCTGTCGCTGTCCTTGAGGCCCGAGAACACGATCCTTCCGCCTTCGGGCGAGAAGCTCGGCTGGGAAGCCCCGGCGAGGCCCGGCAGGGCGATCTTCCGGAGCCTGCCTTTCTCGAGGTCGTAGAGGAAGAGGCTGTCGCGATGCGCCTTCGTTCCCATGAAGGCGAGACTCTTGCCGTCGGGAGAGATCGAGAGCTCCCGGGAGAGGTTGGTGAAGTGGCCCATGGAGATGTACTCCACCCTGGTCCGAGGGATGCCGGGCAGCCGCCGCGAGCGGCCGGAGGCCAGGTCGAGCTCGTGGACCTCGGGGGGGAAGCCCCGGCGGGTGGTGAGGAAGTACATGCGCTTGCCGTCCGGGGAGAAGACCGGCGTCGAGTTGTTCTGGGGGATGGAGTCCTTGGCTCCGGTGAGGCTCCGGCCGTAGGCTTGGGGCTCCTTGAGGCGCTCGACCCGGACGAGCCTGGCGTACTTGGTCTCGAGGTGCTCGCGGAACTTCTTATCGAAGTCTCCGGCGTCGAGGCCGACGTTCTCCTTGAGGACCACGCCGGTCTCGAAGTGGGCATCCAGGGACCGGAGCATGTTGCTCGCCCGGCGCGGGCCGTACTGGGAGGAGATGAACTCCATGGCCGCCGCGCCCTCCTTGTAGGCGAGCACGGTCTGATGGGGCTTGAGGTGGCCGAAGTGCTCGAGCCGGGTCAGGGGAAGGAGGCCGCCCGAGGTCGCGGCGTCCCGGATGACGAGCTCCCCCCAGGTCTCCTCCACGTCCCGCGAGCCGTGGGCCGCGGCGCCCTCGATCATCCACAGGGGGAACAGGATGCCCCGGAGGATGCGGCCCGACTTCCAGAATCCGGCGTTGAGGACATGATACTGGATGACGTGGGTGAACTCGTGCTTGATGACCTCCTTGAGCCACTTGCGGCTGCCGTCGTTGAAGACCATGAACCGGTCCTTGAACGGCTCGGTGACGCCGCCGGTGCCCTCTCCGACTTCGACGATCGTGGACTCCAGGAAGTCGTTCGGGCTGGCGTAGAGGAAGAAGGGCTTGCGCTCCCAGTGGAAGTCGGCCGGCTCCCCCTTGACCCGGGGCGCGGTCGAGACCAGGATGTCCATGTCCCGGGTCAGGTCGCGGAAGGCCTCCTCGAGGATCGCGGCGCTCTCCTCCACCAGGGGCGCCGATTCCCGGTAATAGTAGACGTCGAAATGGTCGGTCGAGCGAACCCTCCAGTCAAGGTCCCTGGTGATGAGGCGGTTCTGGCCGAACCCGTGAGCCAGGCCCGTGACGAGGAGGAGGGAGGCCAGCAGGGGAGGGGTCACGCCTTCTTGGCGGGCTTGGGCTTCTTCGGAGGATTGCGGCGGTTGAGGTCGCGCAGCGCGACCTGCGCCTTGACGTCCTTGGGCGAGAGGGCCAGCACCTTCTCCCACGAGGCCCGCGCCTCATCGCCGCGTCCCATCTTCTGGTAGGTCGCGGCCAGGACCGACTGGAGCCTGTCCTCCGGCACCGCGGCATCAGCGGCGCCGGGGACGGCTTCGAGCAGGCTCTTGAGCGCGGCGTTGTAGAGCATCTGGTCGAAGGCGAGCTGCCCCTGGTAGAAGGCGGCGCGCCGCGATTCGACGGGACCGTAGGTCTTGAGCGCGGCGAAGGACTCCGCGGCGCGGCCGTACTGCTTCGCGGCCCAGAGGCTCAGGCCCAGGTTCTCCTCGATGATCCTGTCGTTGGGCTGCTGGAACTTAAGGCGCTCGTATTCGCCCACGGCCTCGGGGTAGCGCCCCTGCTGGTAGAGGAGCTTGGCCGTGAGCAGGCGGATCTCACGGTCTTCGGGGTTGTTGCGCAGGTAGCGCCGGTACTCGTCCACGGCGAAGGCCGAGAGGCCCAGCTCCTGGTACATCATGCCGAGGCAGTAGAAGACCCGAGCATCGAGGGCGCCGAGGTCCCGCGCCTCCTCCAAGGCGTTGATCGCGTCGGGGAAGTGCTCCTTGCCCTTCTCGAAGTACAGGACCCCGAGCCTCACCAGGGCCCCGAGGTCCTGGGGGTCTCCCTTGAGCTTCTCCTGGGCCGCCCGGAGTTCGGCCTCCATGTTAGGCACGACCTGCGCGGCCCCGGAGGGCCCGCGACGGGGGAGGTCGGTCCGGCGGTAATTCCAGTACCAGCCGAAGACGAACACCGCCGGGCCAAGCAGGACGAAGCCCAGCAGAACCCACGACCGCGCCCGGCTGAAGAAGCCCTCAGGCAGCGCCCGGTGCTTGATCCGCGGGGCCTCGTTGACGGCCCTGGCCTCGGACGGCGAACGCAACATCAGGCGACGGCCTGCTTCTTCGGGCTGCCGGCGGACGGCGGGTCGTCGCCCCGGTCCCGTTCGTCACCGGAGGAAGCCGGAGCGAGCAGTTCGCCGAGGGTCAGCGGCGGCGGCGCCTTCAGGTACGAGGCCATGCGCTTCCTCTCCTTGATGTCGTCGAACTTCCGCAGGGAGACGCTCACCTGGAGGGTGGTCGAGTCGACGCCGTGGACCACTCCGGTGACCTGCTCTCCTTCCTTGTAGGTCTGCCCCTCGATGCAGTCGGCCGGGGAACAGAAGGCGGGAGTCCCGTCCTCGAGGCGCAGGCGCACGCCGGCCGGCGTGGATTCCACGACCTTGCCGCGCACCACGGTCTTCGGAGGGAACTTCCGGCGCATGCCGTCGGCCGGGTTCGGCGTGAGCTGCTTGATCCCGAGGGAGACCTTGTCCGGGCTGCCCTCAACGGGCTTGCCCAGGATCTTCACCTTGAGCTTCATCCCACGGGGGAAGTCGGAGGCCGACTTGGGAGAGCCCCAGCTGATGTCCGCGGTCTTCACGAAGCCCTCGAGACCCCCGATGTCCGCCAGGAGGCCCGCGGCGCCCGCGTGGATGACGCGGCCGATCCTGACCTCGCCGATCCTCAGCTCCGCGAGGGTCTTGGCGCGGCGCTTGGCCGTGTCCTCGTCGAGGACGGCCTTCCGGGAGAGGACCACCTGCTTCTTGGACTCGTTGACCTCAATGATGTAGCAGCGCACGCCGGTCTTGACCATGCGCTCCGGGACGCGCACCGGCCGCAGGTCCGCCAGCGAGGAGGGCAGGAAGGCCCGCACACCGCCGACATCGACGAGGAAGCCGCCCTTGACGTGCATCGTGACGGTCCCGCGCACGCGGCTCTTCTCCGTGTAGGCCTTGAGCGCGGCCTCCCAGGCGAGGGATTCGCGGGCCTTGCGGTAGGACAGGAGCGTCGCGCCATCCGAGCGGATGCCGCTCATCAGGATCACGGGGATGCGCTGCCCCACGGTCGGCCGCCCCCCGACGGCGGCGCCCTCCGGGGCCTGGCCCTCCTTGGGCTCCGCCGGGGCGGGAGCGGGAGCAGGGGCGTTGAATTCGGACAGAGGCACCATGCCCTCACGCTTCTCGCCGATATCCACCAGGACGTTGTCCTTGGTCACCTGGATCACCTTGACCCACACGGGCTTCCTGCCCACAAGCATCTCCGAGAACCGGTTCTGCTGGGCGAGGAGGGATTCCATGCTCTCCTCGGCCTCCGGCGCGGCCTCCAGCGCTTCCTCCACGGGCTCGACCGTGGTCGCGGCATCGTCGATCTCAGGCGTCCGTCCATTGTCAGTGTCCATCGTAGCACCCCTTTGGGACCTGGCCTTTTGCGGCCAGGCCCCTGATCACAGCTTCCTGATGCGCTCCATCAAGGCATGGGCGAAGTCCTGGCACGCGGCCTTGTCCCCAGGGTCTCCCCTGAAGGTCATGGGCTCGCCGAACCTCACCTCCACTCGGCGCGTCACCGGAAATCTGTCCGTGTTCACCAGGCGGGCCGGGACGACCCTGGCGCCCGTCTCCCGGGCGAGGAAACCCACGCCCGCCTTCACCGTCACGGCCTTGCAGGCCTTGACCCGCGTCCCTTCCGGGAACATCCCGAGGCAGCCGCCGGCGCGGACCATGTCCACGGCCGCGCGCATGGCAGAGACGTCCCCGCGGGCCCGGTCCACCGGGATGTTGCCGACCTCGGAAAGGAACCAGCCGAGCACCGGCACCTTGAAAAGCTCGGTCTTGGCCATGAACCGCAGGCAGCGGTCCCCCCCCAGGGCCACGGAGAGCATGGGGCCGTCGCAAAGGGAGACGTGGTTCGAAGCCACGATGAGCGGGCCGTCGCCGGGCACGTTCTCGAGCCCGCGGACCTCGAGCCGCCAGAAAAGACGGGCGAGCCGGGAGACCACGGCCTGGGACACGCGGCGCGCCAGGGTCGGCCGGTATCCGGTCATCGCGAGCCGTCCCTCCGCTGCCGGCGCGCCCGGACCATCCTGACGATCTTGTCCGCGACCTCGTGCAGGGTCAGGTGGGTCGAATCGACCACGACCGCGTCCGCGGCCTGAGAGAGGGGGTTGATCTTGCGCTTGAGGTCGTTGAGGTCGCGCGTCAGCATGGCCTCGCGCACAGCCCCGAGGTGCGCCCGCGCCCCGGAGGCCTTGAGCTGGCGGTACCGGCGCCGCGCGCGCTCGTCGATGTCCGCGTCCAGGTATATCTTGTGGTCCGCGTCGGGGAACACGTGGGTCCCGATGTCGCGGCCCTCCATCACGATCTCACCCGCCCCCCCGAGACGGCGCTGGAGCCGGCACATGAACCGCCTCACCTCCGGGTTGGCCGCCACCGCGCTCGAATTCGAGCTCACGCGCTCTTCCCGCAGGTAGGGCGCCGCGTTCTCGCCGTCGATGAAGGTCTTGAGGGTCCGGTCCGGCGTCGGGCGGAACTCCCATCGGAGACGGCAAGCCAGCGCGGCCACGGCTGGGAAATCCGAGACCTCCACGCCCGAGGACAGCGCTTTCCAGGTCAGGGCGCGGAACATCTCGCCCGTGTTGATGAAATCGTAGCCCAGCTTCGCGGCCACCAGGCGGCCCACGGTGGACTTGCCCACCCCCGCGGGCCCGTCGATGGCGATGATCTTCCCCCGCCGGCGCCTCTTCATGGAGCATTCCTCGCCTGCGCGAGCACCTCTCTCAAGGCCCTGAGCAGAAGCTTGTTCTGCCCGGGCGTGCCCACCGTGATGCGCACGGACTTGGCGAGCCCGTATTCGTCCATGGGCCGGATGATGACCCCGCGCTTGAGCAGGGCGTGGAAGAGCGTGCGGCCCGGCACCGGGGTGTGGACGAAGAGGAAGTTGCCCGCGGAGTCCAGGACCTCCATGCCCATGGCGCGGATCTCGCGGCCGAGGGACTCGCGGCCCTTGGCCGCCAGGGCCACGCTGCGCTTGACGAAAGCCGCGTCCTTGAGGGCCTCGATGCAGGCCCGCTGCGCGGGGAGGTTGACGTTGAAGGGCATGCGGATGCGGTCGAGCCACCCCACAAGCTCCGTGTCGGCCAGGCCGTAGCCCACCCTCAGGCCCGCCAGGCCGTAGGCCTTGGAGAAGGTGCGGATCACCACCAGGTTCGGATGGCGCGACAGCAGTCCCGGCACCGTGAGCGGGAAATCGGGGAGGCCGTCGGCGTAGTGAGCGTAGGCCTCGTCGAGCACCACGAGGGTGGAGGCGGGAACGATGGCCAGGAGCTCCGCCAACTCGTCTTCGGTGTTGTAGGTCCCGGTGGGGTTGTTGGGATTGGCCACGAACACGATCTTGGTGCGCAGGCTCGCGGTCCGGCCCATGGTCCGCAGGTCGTGGGTCCAGTCCACCATGGGGACCTCGATGACCTTGCCCCCCATCATGGCCGCCTGCTGCTTGAACCGGATGAACGCGTACTGGCTGACGATGACCTCGTCGTCCGGCTCCACGAAGGCCTCGCAGAGCAGGCGGATGATCTCGTCGGAGCCGTTGCCCACGATGACGCTGTCCGGGTCCACCCGGTGGAAGCGCGCCAGGGCCTGCCTGAGCTCGGGGCTGGCGCCCTCGGGGTAGAGGGAGCAGTCCGCCATGGCCCGCTTGAAGGCGGCCAGGGCCTTGGGGGAGGCTCCGAGCGGGTTCTCGTTGGAGGCGAGCTTCACGATGGACCGCAGGCCGAGCTCCCGCTTGACCGCGGCGATGGCCTTGCCCGGGATGTAGGGGACCAGTCCGCGCAGGAACCGCCGAGGCTGGATGGTCGTACTCATGGGGTCAGCCCCAGGAACGAGAGGAGGGACTCCCGTGCCTTGTCCTTGCGATAGGAATAGAACAGGTCCGAGCGGCAGGAGGTGCACTCCGTGCAGACGGACACGGACCCGGCATCCACCCCCGTTTCCGCGAGCTGGGCCGCGATCTCGGCGCCGAGGTCCACGAAATTGCCGTCCTTGCCCTCCGTGACGCTCTCCTTGCGGAACTGGGAGGAGACCTCCGCGCCCACGCGGAAGCAGCACGGCCGGATGTGGGGGCCCACGGAGGCGCGCAACCCGGAGGCCTTGCCCCCGAAAGCCGCGGTCAGAGCCTTCACCGCCTTCTTCGGCAGGCCCGCGGCCGCTCCGCGCCAGCCCACGTGGAAGACCCCTCCGAACCGAGGGCGGGCGCCCTGGCCGCCTCCCCACAGGAAAAGGGGGGCGCAATCGGCCGTGTAGACGCACAGGGGCCGGGACGGAGCAGCGGCGATCCAGCCGTCCGCTTGAAGGGGTGCCTCTGGCGTGCCGCAGCCGTCCTCCGGATGGATGACGATGCGGTCTCCGTGGACCTGCTTGAGCCAGAGCCCGGGCTCGTCCTTGAATCCCAGGCTCCTGAAGAAGTCCCGCCGCCTAGCGGGGTCAGCCATGTCGCCCAGGGTTCGCGTGGTGGTCCCATGCCGGACGCCGAGGCTCTCCAGGCGGGAGTCCACGAACAGGTCCCCCGACCGCCGCCAGACCGCCGCCTTCTCCGACGGCCGAGCCCCATCCGTCATGGGCAGGTTCCGCGCGCGGCGGACCCTAAGCTCCGGCATGCGTCGCGACCTCCTCGGAACCCTTCTTCCCGCCGGCGCCGGGCTCGGGGTCGACGTCGAGCCTGGGCTTGATGACCGGGGCCTTGCGCAGGGGCCGGACCCACTTCGTGAAGCTGGAAGGCCTGAGTGAGTACTCGTGCACGAGGCGCACGACCTCGGAGATCGGCGGGAACTTCTCCCAGTTCAGGCGGAGGATGCGCACCCCGGCCTGCTCCATCTCGCTGACGAACTGCTCGTAGTTGTCCCGGAGCATGGTGAGGTACTCGAGCGTGATGGTCCGCTCCATGACCCGGCCCCGCCGATGGATGCGCTGGACCGCGGTCTCGGGGTTGACGTCGAGATAGATGAGGAGCTGCGGGAACACCAGTTCGCGCAGGACCATGTTGTCGAAGAGGTCCAGGTAGGTGTTGTAGTCGAGGTCCGTGATGATCTTGTCGGGATGGTTGTTGAGCATCCGGGCGAAGATGGTGTCCTCCCAGATGGTCCGGTCCTGCACCACGCCGCGGATCTTGCCCAGCGAGATCCGGGTGACGAACTCCCGGTGCTGGCGGAAGCGGTGGTTGAGGAGCCACACCTGCATCATGGTCCCGAAGCCCTTCATGTCCCTGTAGAAGCTCTCGAGGTAGGGGTTGCCGTCCACCTCCTCGAGGATGGGCTCGAAATTCAAGGCTCGCGCCAGATCCTCCGTGAGAGTGGACTTACCGACCCCGATCGTCCCCGCGATCCCGATATATCCCTCGGCGAACATGGTTACTTGACCTCCTGCTCGATGCCGCGCATCGCGAGTTTGACGTCGTCCGGGCTCGAAGCGGCGTCGAGGACGTCGGACTCCTTGACGAGCCCGTCCTTGAAGAGCTTCACGAGCGACTGGTTGAACGTCACCATCCCGTAGAACTGCCCCTTCGTGCACGCCTGCATCATCTCGACCGCCTTGTTCTCCTCGATGCACTTCTTCACGTGGCCCGTCACGATGAGGATCTCGAGGGCCGGCACGCGCCCGCCCTTGATGCCCGGGAGCAGGCGCTGGCTGATGACGGCCTTCAAGCTCTCGGCGAGCTGGATGCGTATCAGAGCCTGTTGATGAGGAGGATACAGGTCGATGACGCGCGAGATGGTCTGGATGGCGTCGGTCGTGTGCAGGGTCCCGAGCACGAGGTGGCCGGTGAGCGCGGCGGTCAGGGCCGCGGAGGTGGTCTCGAGGTCGCGCATCTCGCCCACGAGGATGACGTCGGGGTCTTGGCGCATGGCCATCTTGATGCCCTCGGCGTAGGAGGTCGTGTCCTCGCCGATCTCGCGCTGGGTGACCACGGCCTTCTTGTCCTTGTGGACGAACTCGATGGGGTCCTCGATGGTGAGGATGTGTTCCGCGCGGGTCTGATTGACGTAGTCCACCATGGCGGACAACGTCGAGGACTTGCCGGACCCGGTGATGCCCGTCACGAGGATGAGGCCGCGGCTGTTGTCCGCGATCTTGCGCATGGTCGCGGCGGGCAGGCGCAGCTCGTCGAAGGTGGGGATCTTCATCGGAATCTTGCGGATGGCCATGCTCAGGCGCCCGCGCTGGCGGAAGGCGTTGACGCGGAAGCGCGCCACCTCCCCGGCCTGGAAGGAGAAATCGGCCTCTCCCTTGGCCTCGTAGATCTTCTTGGCCCTGTTGGTCGCGATCTGGCTCAGCATGCCCTCGACGTCGGCCTGGCTCAGGACCTCGGGCGCCACCACCGCCATGTCGCCGTCGACCCGGAGGTACGCGGGCCCGCCCGCGCGGATGTGCAGGTCGCTGGCGTTGCTGTCCATCACCTTCTGGAGCATCGTCTGTAAATCCATTAGTTCACCTCGGTCGTGCGGGGGTCATGGTTGCCTCCCACGACGATGGACGCAACCATTTCCTCGCTTAGGCTCAATGCCGTTCACTTAAGCCGGCCTCTCGACGAGAAATGGTAGAGTGTTCCCTCGAACGCCGAGAAGGGGATACCCATGGGGCTGGCATCGTCGCT
>JACRNU010000111.1 GCA_016234805.1 Elusimicrobiota bacterium | reverse complement strand
CTTCAGTTCGTATACGGCGTGGCTCGTCCGTCCGTATTCCATGCCTCATACGCTACAATTTTCCCCTCGTATCTTGCGCAACGGCGTCTCCTCCGCACCCGCAAAGGGGTGCGGTATCCGACAGAGGTAAAGGGAAATGACCAGAAGGACCCGATGAAACGAATTTCGCCTCTCCCACCGTGAAGGACTACCCGGACCTGTGCCGTGCCATTATCAAGGACGGCCGGGAGACCTTTTCTTCGGCTTCTCCGACCACCTCTCTCTGGGCGCTGCATCCGAGGAGTTCCGCCAGCTCGTGCAGGTGGGACGGGATATTGCGGCGTTGGTGCTGAGCCTGGAGGCGACGGCGAAAAGGACTTGAGTTCCTGGTGAGAACGGATTCCGCCGATACCAGCGAGGTCATTGCACCAGTTGCGCCTGCTTGGCGAGTCAGGGGTCGAGGGCTCGCAACGCATGCCGCAAGCCCCAGAGAAGACAGGCGCAGAATGCCAGTCCCGACGCGAGCAGGAGCCGGCGCTCGTGATGGGCTTTCCTTTCCGGGGCGGCCGGGAGGCCCTGTTTGGGGCCATCGAGGACATAGGGGTGTGGTTTTCCCTCGGCCAGGGTCCGCCCCGAGGCGACATTCCATATCAGAATGGTCCTGTCCCAGCCGCTGGACACGGCCTTTCGGCCATCCCTGGAGAATGAGACGGTCTTGACTGCAGCGGCGTGGCCCGTCCAGACCGCCCGGCATACGCCTGAGGCAGCGTCCCAGAGGCGGAGGGTGCGGTCCTCCCCGGCTGAAAGGGCGAGCCTGCCGTCAGGAGAGAAAGCCACCGCGTGCACGATGCCTTGGCGTCCTGTCCAGGAGGCCCGCTGGCGGCCGGTGGCGGCGTCCCAGAGTTTGACGAGGCCGTCATCTCCTCCGGAGAGAACGGAGTCTCCGGAGGGAGAGAATGCCACGGAATTCACAGCCTTGGCATGGCCCTTGCAATCGGCTAGGATGCGGCCTGAAGCGACTTCCCAAACCTTGACCGTGGCGTCCCAGCTGCCTGAAACGGCGCGGAGGCCGTCCCGTGTCACGCTGAGAGAGGTGATCTTGTCGGTGTGGCCTTTCCAGGAGGCGGATTCGCGTTTCCGGGCCAGGTCCCAGACCGCGATGGTCCTGTCCCAGCTTGCTGAGAGGGCCTGCTTGCCGTCGGGCAGGAAGGCCACGGCCTCAATCGGTCCCGCGTGCCCCGACAAGGTCATGAGTTCGCGTCCCGTGGCGGTCTCCCAGACCTTGACGGCCGGGTCCCAGCTTCCGGCTATCAGTAAACGACCGTCAGCGGTCAGCGCGAGGCTGCTCACGGAGTGCCTCATCCCGGTCTCAAGGAATCTCAGGGGTTTGCCGGAGGCCGCGTTCCAGAAGAAGACATGCTCATCCCAGCCGCCCGAGAGGACAGTGCTCCCATCGGGAGTGAAGAGGACGGCATTGACGAGATTGAGGTGCCCGGTCCATGGTTCCGTGCCCCAGGAGCTGTTGGCCGCCGCAGCCGCCGCTCCTGAATGGCCGAGGATCGTTCCCCATGCCAAGAGTGCCGCTATCGGGAAGAGACCGTGGTCCGTATTAGTAGCAATCTTCACAGGCTGGCCAAGGCGGCGGCCTTGCGCCCTGAGGTGGGGACGGATGGTCGGGCCGGGGTGGTCAATGCGCGGTAGAGTTCCAGATAGCGCTCCGCGGACTTCGAGATCTCGAAGTGGGAGAGGAAGCGCTCCTTGGCGGCGCGGCCCATGGAACGCCGAAGGGCTGCGTTCGATGCCAGCCGGTCGATGGCAGCGGCGAGCCCGGCCGCGTTCTCGGGCGGGACCAGGAGGCCGGTCTTGTCGTCCTCGACCTCCTCGATGATGCCGGCGAGCTCGGAGGCGATCACGGGCTTGGCGAGAGCCATGGCTTCAAGGACGGAGATGGGCATGTCTTCCGCGGCGATGGAGGGAAGCACGAGGCCGTCGCAGGCGTTGAGGATGTCCAGGGCGTCGGTCCTGTAGCCCAGGAATGTGAACAGCTTCTCCAGCCCGTGCCGGCGCACGGCGCGGCGGACCACGGGGAGTTCCGGGCCGTCCGCGACCAGGATGAATCTGAGCTCATCCGCGAGGTCCGGTCTGGATGAGGCCAGGCGCCGGGCTGCCTCCACCAGGACCAGGTGCCCTTTGCGCGGCTCGAAATACGCGATCATGGCGAACGCGACTTGGTCGTCAGAGAGGCCGAGCTCGGCGCGGACCTTCGCGGCCGGCCGGACCGACTTGGGCTCTGCCACGCCGTTTGGGTAGGCTTCGATG
>JACRNU010000110.1 GCA_016234805.1 Elusimicrobiota bacterium | reverse complement strand
GGGATGATCGGCGGGGACGAGGTCTTCGATCTGCACGGTGTGAAAGATGGACTTCTGTCCTTCGGCTGTCCCCATCATCTTGGTTGGTCTCCTCTCGTCGGTGTTCCGTCGAGAGATTCTATGATTTTCCAAGACGCGGGCCACTTGTGTCAACACTCCGCAAGGGGCTTTTCAGCAGCCTGCTAGTCCTACTCGGCGTGGAGAATGAGCAAGAGCTACCGCCGGCCGCGCAAAGGGTCCCCCAGGACCTTCCCGAGCGGCTGCGCAAGCGCATCCCTCAGATCACGGTCAACGTTGGCGTCGAAATCCGCAAGGCCGCCGCGGCCAACGGCGGGGAGTTCGTCGAGATCCTGGTTTTCCCGAACGAGCAGACCATCGCTTCCACCTCAGACGGGCGATATTTCCTGCGCGTCTCCGACCAGACTCGTCGGCTGCTTCCGGACGATCTGGGACGGCTCATGTCGGACAGGAACTCTTTCGTTTGGGAGCTGCAGACTACCCGCGTCTCTGCAAGCGAAGTAGATAAGGCAAAGTTGGATGACTTCCTCGGCCGCATACGGGCCTCCGACCGGGTCTCCGCCTTCGTCAAGAGAAAATCGGACCCGGAGATGCTGGCGCACTATTTGTTCGTCAGGGACGGCCTGCTGACCAACCTCGGGGTCCTTTGGATCGGACGGCGAGAGGATCGCGCCGCCCTGCTCCATGCGCCGGTTATCCAGGCCATCAAGTTCGACGAAAAGGGACAGAAGGTCCGCAAGTTGGTCTGGGACGACTTCTCGCTCAATCCCTTGGAGCTGATCGAGGCTGTCTGGCGGGATGTTCCGGACTGGCAGGAGTCCTACGAGTTTCCCGACGGCTTATTCCGCAAGACCGTGCCGCATTATGAGGAGACGATCGTCCGCGAGCTTCTCGCGAACGCCCTCGTTCACCGGCCCTACACTCAACGGGGCGACGTCTTCCTAAATCTCTACCCGGACCGCTTGGAAGTCCACAATCCGGGCCTGCTTCCCATCGGAGTCACACCGCAGAACATCCTGCATACATCGAGCAAGCGGAATCCCCACTTGGCCAAGGTTTTCTACGACCTGAAGCTCATGGAGGGCGAGGGGAGCGGATTCGACCGGATGTACGAGTTGCTGCTTCGCAGCGGGAGGCGCGTCCCCGAGGTGCGCGAAGGCGATGACCGTGTCGTCGTCACCGTATGGAAGCAGATCCTTCAGCCGTCGCTCTTGGATTTCATGTTCAAGGCCGATCAGGCATTCCAGTTGACTCAGAAGGAATTGATCGCTCTCGGTCTGCTGGCCCAGTCCGAGGGGCTGACGGCTGTCGAGTTGGCGAAGCGGCTGGAAATCGGCCGCATTGACGAACTCGGACAGTGGGTCAACCGGTTGAGGGAGTTGGGCGTGATCAGGACCGGCGGCCGCACCAAGGCGACGCGTTACTTCGTCGCTCCTGATGTCCTCAAGAAACTAGAGTTTCCGGCAGGCACCAGCCTGAAACGCATCGAACCCCACCGGTTGGATGCCTTGGTCCTGGAGGACTTGCAGCGCTACCCTGGGTCCGCGATCGGCGAAATCCATCAGCGCGTGGGACCCGAGGTCCCGCGCTCAGCGGTCAAGCGTGCGTTGGACCGTCTGGTGCAGACCGGCAAAGTCGCGGCTTCCGGCGAGAAACGATGGCGGCGCTACGCCGCGTCCGGGAAGTCTATCGCGCCGAACGGCTGATATCGATGCCCTGGAACGAAAGGTCGTGCGATAAGCCATAAAATAATGACGATATATCCGAAGCAATTCTATCGAGCGGCCTCGCCGGCGCGTTCGATAGAACCTATCGATCAAGGGCAGGATGGCTGAACCCCTCAGGCAAGGCGCGCAGAGGGTGCTCCTCATCCAGCGCACGGGATGGGGCAAGAGCTTCGTGTACTTCATCGCCACGGTCCTGCTGCGGCAGCGCGGCCGCGGGCCGACCCTGTTGATCAGCCCGCTGCTGCCGATATGATAGCATGGGAAAATGTCCGTGGGAGTCGCGGATCGGGGCGGGAAAGGTCGGGTGTTCGAGGCCGGCTACGCGGCCGGGCAAAGCCCGGCTGCGCCGGCTGGGTTAGTCGGCGGGAAGGGCATCAATGCCCGCGTATAAGTCGGCTCGGGGGTCTACCTGCGAATCCTCGTCGCAAGAGTCCCCCTCCAAGGGCGGAGGACGCGACTTGGCCGGGACTGTCCCTTCCGATGATTGATGGGAATGGGACGAGCTCGCGGTCGTCCATGATGGCTGCCACGGGGACGAGGGTTGCACCACACTGCGAGCAGATATGCGGTTCTAGTTCGAAGATCCTGCTCAAGAGCGCGGCCCAGGACCTGGCTGCCTGATTCGGGGTCTTCGTCTTTCTCCTTTCCCTCTCAGCGGCCTTTCTGGCCTCCTTGACAGTGAGTTCTCTCAAGGATGAATTGGGGGCCAGAGCTCCATAGTAGTGCACGAGGTTCTTGTTCGGGGGAGGGATGAGGACCGCAACCCTCCGCATGAATTCGAGCGGGACCATTCTGAGAAGCTTGTTCTTTCCCTGCACGGTCTCGGTGCGGTATTGGACCTCGTTGGTGTCCGAATTTCGCTACAATGTCCGCATAAGATGGCTGTCCATTCCATTCCCGAGCCCAAGCCCCTGCACCTGCCGCGTCCCTGGACCGACGACGTGGTCTACATGGTCCTGCTCGACCGGTTCCACCGCGAGGGCGGTCCCGAACCTAGGGCCCCTTGGCACGGGGGCAACCTCGCGGGCCTGAGAGCCAAGCTCGACTACCTGTGCGGCCTCGGGGTCACGGCCTTGTGGGTGAGCCCGGTGTTCAAGAACCAGGGAGACGGCTTCCACGGGTACTGGCCCGTGGATTTCTTCTCCGTGGACCCGCGCTTCGGCGCCATGGAGGACCTCCAGGGCCTGGTGCGGGACTGCCATGACCGCGGGGTCAAGGTCCTGCTCGACATGGTGCTCAATCACGCGGGCTACGATCATCCGATGGCGAGGGACCCGGCGCGCAAGGACTGGTTCCATCACGGCCCGTCCATCCGCTGGATGGATCAGCGGAGCCTCGAGCGCGGCTCCCTGCACGGCCTGCCCGATTTCGCCCAGGAGAAGCCCGAGGTGGCCCGGTTCCTCATCGACATGGCGTTCTGGTGGATCGAGAAGACCGGGGTGGACGGCTTCAGGCTCGACGCGGTCAAGCACGTGCCGGCCGCGTTCTGGAAGAAGTTCTCCAAGGAGATCCACGACCGGTATCCGGATTTCTTCCTCGTGGGCGAGGTCTTCCGCGGCGTGCCGCGCTACATCGGCCGCTATCAGCGGGAGGACGGCATCCACTCCGTGCTCGACGTCCCCTTCGCGGACACGGTCCGCAGCGCCCTGGCGCGGGACGCGGAGGAGCCCGGCCCGGGACTCTGGGCCCGCTTGGGTGAGCTCAAGGCCGAATACCGCACCATGCTCTTCAACGAGATCCTGCGCAAGGTCTTCGCCCGCCGGCCCACGGACATGCGCTGGTTCTCCCGCCTGTTCGGATGCGAGGACGCCTACGCCCACCCCGAGCTCCTGGCCACCTTCGTCGACAACCACGACCTCGCCCGCTTCGTCAGCGAGGCCGGAGGCTCGCGCGAGCGCCTGAAGATGGCGCTCTCCCTCCTGATGTGCTGGCGCGGCATCCCCATCCTGACCTACGGGACCGAGGCCGGCATGTCGGGCAGGACCGAGGGCTCCAACCGCGCGGCCATGCCGTTCGGCGCCGACCCGGAGCTCGAGGAGTTCACGCGCAGGCTGGTCAAGCTCAGGAGGGCGGTGAGCGCCTTCACTCGCGGCCGGCAGGTCGAGCTGCTGGCCGACCGGGAGGCGTTCGCGTTCCTGCGGGACGATCACGAGACCCGGGCGCTGTGCATCCTCAACAATTCCCGCGCTCCCCAGGAGCGCGTCGTGGAGTTCCCCAGCGCCGGCAAGCCCGCGGTCTGGCTGGACGCGTCAACGGGCGAGCGGATCATCGAGCGTCATGGGAAGCTGCGGCTCGAGCTTCCGCCGCGCTCGGCCCGCGTCCTCGTGGTGGGCTGGCGGGTCGCCCAGCCCGGGACCGCGGAGCGTCTCGCCTCCCTAAGGCCCGGCTCGAGCAAGCGCCGGACCCGTCGAGGCGCTGATCCGGCTTAGAGCGCTCTTAACCCTCCACGCCGTCGAGGATGGAGGAGGCCAGGTCGAAGACGCCGCGGAGCTCGTCCGAGTCGGAGTCGAGCCTCGCCCGCACCGTGAACCGGCCCCCTTCCGCGAGGATGTGGAAGTCTCCGAGGCCCAGGAGGTTGTGGCGCAGGACGCCGTCGAGGACCGCGCGGCCGATGTCCTGCGGCTTGCAGCGCACGAGGAACCGCTGGTTGAACGCCAGATCCGAGGGGTCGGTGAATTCGACGCGGTCCGGGACCACGAGGCCGGCGGCTTTCTCAACGGCCTCCCTGGGGCCGATCTCGAGTCTGAACCCCTCGGGCCTGCGCACCGCGAACGAGACCACGGCCCGCTCGCCATCCGCCTGGACCGCGACCTGGCGGCTCTTCCACGGTCCGGTCATGCGCGGGGGGGGACCTTCATACTTGAGCCCGAGCCGCTCCGCCAGCTTCGGCCATCTTTTCGAGGGCTCCTGCTGGAGGGACTGCCAGGCCATGTACGCTCCGGCCAGGAGCGCGATGACGAGCACGTTGATGAGGATGATGGTCATGGACGGTATTCTATCAAAACCACCTCCGGCGGGCAGAGGAAGCGCAGGGAGGCCACGCCGTAGCTCTCGGTCCCGACCCCCTGGGTCACGAAGGCGTGCTTGCCTCCGGCGCTGAAGAGTCCCCTGCAGCAGCGCGGTCCCACACGCGAGAGGCTGGCCACCGCGCCGATGAGCGGCAGGCGCACCTGGCCGCCATGGGTGTGGCCGCAGAGCATGAGGTCGAAGGGAAGCTCGGAGAGCCTCGGCACGAGGTCCGGGTAGTGGTAGAGGCACACCGAGAGCGTTCCGGGTCCGGCCTTGGGCGCGGAGAGCGCCGCTTCCTCATGCCCGGGTTCGATGCCGGTCACGCGCACGCGGGTCCCGGCCGCGGTGAGCTCGCGGAAGTCGTTGATGAGCAGCGTGGCCCCGGTCCCCTCGAAGAGCTTCGAGACCGGAGGCGGCCGGTAGTCGCCGTTGCCCCTGCAACACAGGGTCGGCGCCACGGCGGCGAGCGCCGCGATGAGCCGCCGGACGTCTTCGGGCCTGCAGGGCACATCCGTGTAGTCCCCGGTCATGAGGATGATGTCAGGCTTGAGCTCCCTGGCCGCGGAGACCACGGACTCATGAAGTTTCCCCCAGCGGCCCACGTGCGGGTCCGAGACATGCAGCAATCGAAGGGCCTTTCCCGTCACCTTGGGGCTCGTGAGTCCGACGCTCCTCACCGTGAGGGTCCTGCTCTCGATGAGGCCGGCGTAGAGCATGCACAGGGCCGTGACCGCCCCGGCAGACAGGATGGCGGCGCGGAAGGAGAACGGGAGCTTCCCCCCCAGGCCGAGCAGGAGGCCGGCTGAGGCCGCGAACAGGACCAGGACTCCCAGGACCACCAAGCCGACCATGGTGAGTTCGAGGGCCTTGTAGTGTCCGAGCAGCCGGCGGCTAGCCAGGCCGGATTCCTTGGGAAGGCCTTGGAGCGAGGAAGGTCCGATTCTCATCATGAAAATAGGCGATAAAATATAGCATTATCTGCTTATGCCGGTCAGGTCCACAATAATCCAGGTCTACGGACGTTATGATTGAAGAGGGTGCGCCATTGGATGACAGCGGTTCGGAGCTCATCGCGGCCGCGGCCAAGGGAGCGCCCGAGGCATTCAAGGAAATGGTAAAGATCCACGGGCCGAGGCTGTTCTCCTATCTCGCGGGCCGCTTGCGGTCCCGCGAGGCGGCCGAGGACGCTTATGCCGAGGTGTGGCTCAAGGTGTGGAAGGCCCTGCCCGCCTACCAGAGCCGGGGACGGTTCCAGCCCTGGCTCTTCACCATAGCGCACCGCCTGAGCCTCGACATGCTCGAGCGTGAGTCAGGCCGGGCGTGCGTTTCCCTGGACGCGGAGCCGGCTGATGGGAGCGCGGCTCTTCCTGAGCGCCTGGATTCCGGCGAGCCCGGCCCTGAGCGCGAGGCTTTGGCCCGTCAGCAATGGGCCAGGGCCGCGGCGGTGCTGGAACGCCTGCCCAAGGAGCAGCAGCAGACCTTCCTGCTCCGCGAGCACGGAGGGCTTTCATTCGCGGAGATCGCTCGGGTCATGGATTGCCCCCTCTCCACGGCCCTGGCAAGGATGCGCTACGCGGTCCTGAAGATGAGGGAGGCGGTGGAGGAGCACCATGCATAGCCCTGAGCACGAGGAGCTCTGCCTGCTTTTCGAGGCCGGAGAGCTCGACTTCGGCCGCAAGGCTGATTTCGAGAGCACGCTGGCCGGCTGCGGGGAATGCCGAGCCTTCCTGGAGAGCCTCAAGGCCTGCCACCGTCTCTGCGAGGGAGCGCGGCTCATCCCCGGGCCGGAACTCGACAGCCGGGTCCTGGCCGGGACGCCGGCCGCCAAAGCGGCTCCGGGGCTCCTGCGGACCCGGACCGTGGTGGGCTTGAGCGCTTCCCTGGTCCTGGCAGCCGTGCTCGCGGTGTTCCTCGGCGGGCCGGGTAATCAGCCCCAGGACCTGGCGTGGACGAACGGCCTGGAGGACCAGGTCGCGGCCGCGGGCGAGGAGCTCGAGGACATCTCCAAGAGCTTGGGCGGGGCGGCGGATTCCGGGGACATCGACGATGAACTCGACGCGCTCGAGAGCGCGGCGGGACAGATGGAGGAGCAGGGTTGAAAGGAGGTAGCGCGATGAAGATGATCTTTTCTTGGTGCGCGGCCATGGCCGTGATGTCCTGGGGAGCCGCGGCCTGGGCCGGCGAGGGCAAGGCCAAGGCGGGCGGGGAACTCCCTCCTCCCCCCTCCATGGAGGATGAGGACGAGCCGGGCGGACCCATGGGACGCCATCGCGGCGGCCCGGGCATGGAGGCCGACCCTGTCGAGGAGCGCGAGGCCCTGGACTTCATCCGCGAGACCGCGCCGGAGATGCAGGACGAGTTCCTCCGGGTCCGCAAGGAGAGGCCGGCCGCCTTCCGCAAGAAGCTGCGGCACATGTTCCCCATGCTCAAGAACCCGGAGACCCGGGAGGTGCTCAAGCGCCAGTTCAAGCTCGAGTTCCAGGTCCGGCGCCTGACCAAGGAGATGCGCGCAGCCAAGGCCGACGCCAAGGAACCGCTCAAGAAGGACCTCGCCAAGGCCCTCGCCGAGCAGTTCGACGCCAAGCTCGACCTGCAGGTCAAGCGCCTTCAGAAGATGAAGGACGACATCTCGGACCTCGAGGGCCGCATCTCCAAGCGCAAGGCCCAGAAGGACGACATCGTCAAGAAGCGGCTGGCCGAGCTCTCCGGCGACAGCGAGCCCTGGGATTGGTGAGCCTTACTTGCCGCAGCCGGGGTTGACCGGGGCGGCAGGCTCCGGGAGCGCGGACACCGCGCGCAGCTCCTTCCTGATGTAGTGCCAGACCGCCGGGGCCAGGATGATGCCCGGCACGCCCATCACGGCCTCGCCGATGAGGATGCTGAGCAGGGTCTGCCACATGGGCGTGTCGATGGCCGAGCCCACGATGCGGCTGTTGAGGAAGTACTCCAGCTTGTGGATGACCACGAGGAAGGCCAGGGCCGCGACCGCGAGCTTGAGCGAGATCGTCAGGGCGGTGGCCACGATCAGGGTGTTCGAGAGGATGTTCCCGATGATGGGGAACGTGCCCAGGATGAAGGTCGCGGGGATGAGGAACCCCACGTAGGGGATCTCGAAATACAGCAGGAAGATCGCGGTCAGGACCGTGTTGATGCCCGAGATGATCACCTGCGCGCCGATGACCCTCTCGCAGCTCGAGAGGAACCCGTCGATCCTGTTGTTGAACTCCTTGCGGACCGAGTCGAACAGGTTGGACTTGTACTCGCGGGTGTGGTCCGTCAGGAAGTAGAGGATGGCGAGGAAGATGCCCACCACGACGTGGAAGAACTGACGGGTCAGGAGCTTGCTGAACTTGGTGATGGCCAGGGCGTTCTCCTTGACCGCCTCTACCGCGACCCCACGCAGCTCGTTGACGTTGTCGAAGGGCAGCTGCACCCCGAATTTCTGCGCCGTCTCGATGACCTTGGGCGTGGCCGTGACCGCGATCTGCGGGAAGGTGGCCACGGTCTGGCGCACCACATGGGCGACCAGCCAGAAGACGCCGAGGGTGACGGCCGTGAAGCTCGCCACCGCCAGCCACTTGGCGTAGAACTTGCGCAGCTTCAGGTTGAAGGCCGTGAAAGCGAGGTGAAGGACCATGAACGAGAACATGCCCGCCAGCAGCAGGGGTCCCAGGTGGAGCGGGATGGTCCCGAGCAGGAGCACGGCGAAGAGGAAATGGGAGATGACCCGCGGGTCGCGCATCAAGCCAAGGATAGCAAATTCCCGGGCGCCGGGCCCCTGGGGGGCCTGGGCTGGGCCTGGGCATTCAGGCCTGTCGGGCCAGGGGTCCCATGAGGCCGCCAGGTTGGGCCATAGGGCCCAACCCTAGGGCCGTGATGATGAATACAATCCCTCATATAGCATGAAGCGTTTCACCAGCGCGGTCATCGTCGCCGTCCTGCTTTGGACGAGCGGCCCTCTTCCGGCTCTCGGCCAGACGGTCGCGGCCGGGACCGGGAAGGTCTCCGCTCCCACAGTGCAGGGCGCGGGTGCGAATGTCTTGCGCGGGGTGGCGGGTGTCCCGGCCGGGAACCTGGCGCACTTGGGCTCTCCGGCTTTTTCTCCAACGGTCGGGCTTCCTGGCCTGGCTGCTCCGCAGGTCCAGGTTTCCGGCGCTGAGTTTCTCCCCCGCCCGGCCGGGGTAACGGCCGGGATCCAGCCGGTCTCCCTGCCTGTCCCGGTTGTCCCGGTCTCGCTCTGGGTCCCGGCGGCGGAGCCCTCGGCTTCGAAGCCCGCCGCTGTTGAAGGAAAGGCCGCGGTCGTCGGTGAGGGAAAGAAGGCGGATTCTTCGGTCCGCGCCCTGCGGGATATGGGCGCGGATCTGGCGGAGCGGGGTTCCGGCGAGGGCGGACTCGACTCGCTCTTCGACGGGAACACGACCGGCAAGTCCCAGACCGTCGAGCCGTCCCTGTCCGGGTCCGTCTCGCCGTCGCGGTCCAAGGACCGCCTTGAACTCGTCAAGTCGGGCCCGATCACCGCTTCTCCGGAGGCGCAGGCCCCGGCCCCGGAGAAGGCCAAGGGGTCGATGCCGTTCTCCTACTACCTCTACCTCGCGGGGCAGTACCTCTACGCCCTGGGCCAGGAGGCGACTTCGCTCATCGCTCCGCTCTACGCCTACGCGGCTCAGGGGCTGGCGTTCGCGGTCACGACGCAGGCCGCGTTCCTCGTGGCCATCCTGCCGGGAAGCCTGCTGGGCAGCAAGTGGGTCAAGCGATTCGACGCCAAGAAGGTCTATGTGGCGGGCAACATCCTGCACGGGCTCGTGGCCCTGAGCGTGCCGATCGCGCACGTCCTGACCGGGGTCTTCTCCCCCATCCATTTCCTCGTCTCGAACGTGGTGGCTGGCTTCATCTACGGCGCCCTGCGCGGGGTGGCGGAGAAGGAGATAGCCCCGCGCATCGTGGGCCAGGAGAACCGCGACCGGCTCAACAAGGCGGGCGCCCTCTTCTACGCGGCCTTCGAGGGAGCGGAGCTCACCGCGGCCCTCACCATCGCCGCTCTCATCCCCCTGCTGGGATTGAACCCGGCTGCGGCCATCATGTCCGGCATGATGCTCCTGAGCGCGCTCCCCCTGGCGCTCATGAAGCTCAAGAAGGAGGGCTCGGCCGGAGGCGAGGACGAGAAGGGAGGCACGGAGTCACGCCTCCCAAGGATGCTCTACCTCCCCTACATCTTCACGGTGTTCTCGCACCTCTCGCTCTACATGTTCCTGGCGCCTTTCCTGGCCCTCGAGGTCTTCAAGAGCCAGGCCCTCAACGGCACCATCGTGGCCTTCTACACGGTCGGAAGCCTGGTGGTGGCCCTGGCCACGGCTTACATCCCCAGGTTCGGCAAGGCCCTCACGGAGCGCGGCTGGGCCGCTGTCGGCATCGGCACTATGGTCGCGTTCCTTGCCGCGTCCCTGCTGTTCCAGAGCGTGCCCATGACCCTGGGAGCCTCCTTCCTGCTCGGTGTGGGCCTGACCGCCATGCAGATCCAGTGGCGCTCGCTCTACCAGCAGAGACTCACTCTCGAGGCCCAGCCGCATGTGTTCAAGTGGCTCTCGATCGTCCCGGTCCTGGCCACCCTGCCGCCGTTCGCCTTCATGCAGGCAGGGCTCTTCATGGGCTGGTCCATGCCGGTCCTGCTGAGCTGGCTGGCCGTGGCCATCACCGCGGTCAGCCTCGGCGTGCCCTTCTTCGCGTGGCTCGCCAAGCGCTTCCCGCGCAAGAAAGCCTGACCGCTATTCCATGCCCCGGCGGACCGCGGCGCTGAATGCCTTGCGGAAGGGTTCGTCTTTTTCGAGCTTGCGGCACAGGGGCACGGAGATCTCGAGCTGGACTCCGGCGTCGCGGCTGCGGTTGACGATGTTCTTGGGCGTGGCTCCGGGCAGGCGCTTGCAGGGCTCCTCGACGCTGATGCCGGCCTTCAGCAGGCTCTCGGCCATGGACGCGCGCTTTTGGGCGTTGAGCCCGCCCACGCAGACGAACGGCTCGGTGTCGCGGGCGCCGTGCAGGGCCACGGCGAGAAGTGACGAGGTGGCGAGTGCCACCGCGACCGGGTCATCATAGCGCGCGGCGGTCACATGGAGCTTGCGGCACTCCTTGAAGGTCCCGAGGCACTCGAAGAGGTAGTAGTTCCAGTCGCTCCCTGCCACGGCGAGGGCCGCCTGGGAGGTTCCGGGCTCGATGTTGCCTCCGTGGATGGCGAAGACCGTCACGGAGGAATGGCGGTCCTCGAAGCGGATGCCGTAGTCTTCCCCCTCCTTGCGATCTTCCTTCATGGACTGGAAGTCCGGGTAGAGGTCGTTGGACAGGGCCGCGGTCCGGTTAGCGAGCAGGAAGGCTGACAGGAAAACCAGGAGCGTCTTGCGCATGTCCCTCCAATGTTAGCAAACCATCGGGGGGCCGGGCCCAGGCTCCCCTGGGACCATTGCCGTCTCTCCGGTGCCCTGATGCTCCAGGCAACGGAGCGGCCTGATCGGCTATCCTTTATCGATGAAGAAAGACGGCCGGCTTGTCCTGATGCTTTGTTCGACGTGCTTCATCCTGTCGGCAGGGGCCATGGCTTCCTGGAGCGCCGAGGCCTGGCTGGACAGGGCCGGCGTCGAACGGGAGGCCGGGCTCAGGGGCCGGGCCGCTGTCCTGGCCAAGAGCGCCTCCGTTCATCGGGAAGAGGGATTCGCCCTGGAGGCTGCCGGGGAAACGATCTCAGGTGGAAGGTTCAAGGAGATCCTGGAACAGGTGGTCGGGGAAGGCGACGGGAGCTCTGACCTCAGCGCTGCCGCCACGGGATATCAGTTCGCGGTCTGCCATCGCGTCGAGTCCCGCGATTCCGCGGACGAGGAGTTCCAGGACTACCGAGGCAAGGGGACTCGATGCAGCGTCGTGGTCCCCGCTCTCATGGCTCTCGACATCTACTGGGCCGGGAATTTCAACGATGCGGGGCAGGCCATGAGCAGGATGGAGTCCTTCTACCTGTTCAACCTCAAGGTTTCGGACCGGACCTTGCGCTGGCACCAGATCCTATCGGACATGTCATGGGTCAAGGGCAACCCGCCTCTCGGCCGGGAGATGGACGTGGTCGGGCACGAAGCTCATCGCTTGGAGGCCGGAGGCAAGGAAGTCTCGACACGGATGATCGGGACTCGCGAGTTTCGGATCACCGTCGGCTTCTTCTCCAGGCCGACCCCGCCTTAGCGCCCAGCCGGCCGCGCTCGCCACAGGTCTTGCGAATAAAGGGCTTCACCACCGCATCGAAATCCTTCTCCACCTGCGACGGCTCGGCGAGTTGCGCTCGGTGAAACTTCTCGAACTCCAACTCCGCCTTCTGCGCCGCCTGTTCGCCGCCCTCGGTTTGAACTGTTGCAGATTTTGCAACAGTCGCTTCCCGGCGCAGTTCCCCTTCGTCGAATACGTTGCTGATGTGCCGCGAGATGACCGATTTGTCCCGCTGGAACAGCTCGGCCATCTGGTTCAGCGACAGCCAGACAGTCTCCTGCTGTACGCGCACTTCAAGCCGCGTGCGGCCGTCTTCCGTCTGGTAGAGCAGGATGCCGTTGCCCGGTGCGGGAGAGTTGGGGATCAGGTCGCTCATACGAGTACTCCTGTGAATGCCTGTGTAGGAAATTGGAGCGTACTTTCCGCTTCCACGCACGCCTTGCCGGCGTGAGAACGCCGACCTCGGCCGCCTGACCGAATGCTCGGGCGGGGACGATGCCTCCGCGCGGCCGATGGCCTTCGGCGCTGAGGTCCTGGGCCGGGCCGTCGATGCCGGCTTCGGCGAGCACGCGGTCGCCCTGGCCCGAGCCGAGGTAGTGCCCGGTCCTGAAGGTATGCAGGGAGCGGCGCAGGCCCTCTTCGGACCTGATCCAGCGCCACATGGTCGGCATGGTGAAGTCCGTGATGCCCATGGCCTGGTAGGAGAACCGCTCCGGGAAGATCGCCTCCCGCTCATGCTGGGGCAGGAGGTCGAAGAGCTCGGCGCTCGCGACGTAGAAGACGTTGAGGTCCAGGCCCTCCTTGTCGAGCTGGGGCAGGGCGTCCCGCACGAAGGCGATGGCCACGCCCGAGCCGGCCAGGACCACGGTCCGGTCACTTTTTCCCCGCCGCATGGCGTAGACGCCCTTGGCCGCGGCCTCGGCCGGAGGCAGGCGCAGGGCCGCGCGGTCCACGATGATTTCCGGCGGCCGGGTCACGAACGGGGAAAGCAGGGCCGGCCGGGCCTGCAGGCCCGCGATGAGCAGAGGCCACACCTCGGTGGGTTCCCACGGCACGAGCGTGATGGCCGTGCCTTCCGGGAAGTTGTTCTGCAGGAGCTGGAGCGACTGGGGGTCGGCGTGCGTGGGACCGTCTTCCCCTGTCTTGGGGCCCGCGTGGGCGTTGATGATGATGAAGGTGCGGTAGGGCTGGCCGTCCACGGAGCGGCGGGCCTGCTGGCCGATGACGTGCAGCCGCGCGGGCACGTGCTCGAGGGCCGCGATGAAGGAGGCATACGAGCTCGTGGCCCCGATGTGCCGGCCGTAGGCGGCCAGGCCGCTCATCATGGCGCCCATGGCGTCCTCGCAGATGCCTCCGACCGAACAGATGCGCGAGCCGGGGTTGGTCTTGGAGTGGAAGAAGCCCTTGGGGAAGGCCTCGTTGAGCACCGAGACGCTCGTGGACTCAAGCAGGTCCGCGGCGCAGCCGATGAAGGCGCCCTTGGTGAGCTTGTTGAGGTGGCTCAAGGATGCGCCAAGGGCTTGCCGGATGGTCACGGATTGGCCCGGCTTGTAAGTGACTTCGGCAGGGGGCTGGGACACGCTCAAGGGCGCTTCGTAGAGGGCCTGGAGGTTCGGGGCCTCCGGCCTGGGCTTGCGTGTCGCGGCCTTGAGCCTCTTGGCCGCTTTCTCGATCCTTTCTCCCGCGGCCTTGGCGGTCTTGGCGTCGGATTTCAGGGCCTTGCGGATCACGGTGAGGCACTCCCAGTAGGAGGCCTCGAGCCGCTCCTGGGTGGGGTCGCCCTCGAAGCGCGGGAACTCGACCTTGAAGCGCTCCTCGAAATGTCCGATGGCCTTGTAGAACTCGGGGGAGCAGCACTTGTGGCCCGCGCCGTGCGACTTGCGTCCCTCGATGCCGTACTGCCAGCCCTTCACGGTCCGGTACACGATGGCCGTGGGCTGGGTGTTGTCGATTGCCGTGGCGAGCTTCTGGGCCGCGTGGATCAGGGCGAAGTCCTTGCCGTCGGAGACCTCGATGACGTTCCAATCGTGCAGGAGCAGCAGCTCGGCCGGGTCCCACTGGACGTAGTCGCCCGGCTTGTCGCCCTCGGCGCACACGTGGTCCGAGTCGATGGAGGACTGGTTCCAGTCCACGTGGAGCGTGAAGTTCGAGAGCCCCATGGTCGCGGCCGAGGCCAGGGCCTCGTGCACGCGGCCCGGGGTCATGCCGCCCTCGCCTTCGATGGCGTGCACCCGCGGGGCCTGGCCGCCGAAGGTATCGAGGGCGGCCAGGGCCACGCCCATGGCGGCCGGGACGCCCACGCCGCTGGCTCCGGTGGCGATGGGGATGAAGGGGGTGGCCGGCGTCGGGTGCCCGTCCAAGGCCTTGGACTTGAACTGCTTGAAGAGCGAGGTGGGCTGGGTCGGGTTGCGCCGGAACCCCAGGAGGTCCTCGAAGCGAATCTGCCGGGAGAGGTCGGGCAGGAGGCCGGGCTTGCCGATGCGCACGCACTCGTTGCGCAGGCCCCAGAGGGAGTAGAGTCCCATGGCCTTGTGGCCCGCGGCGTAGCAGAGCAGGTCGTTGGCCGGGTTGGCCGGGTCGGCGTAGTCGTAGTCCATGACGTCGAAGACGAGGGTCTGGACGATCCGTCCCGACGAGATGCTCCCGCCGGGGTGGCCCGAGGTCGGGACGAAGTTGAACAGGGTCGCGACCAGGGTCCGGTAGACGCAGTCGAGGTCCTCCCATAAGGCCAGGTCAACGAGCTTGTCCTTCTTGGCCAGAAGGTGGACGCCCCTGCGGGGCCGGAGTTTCAAGGCGCTGCCGGGGCTGTCCGGCCTCTGGCCGGCCGGCGTCCTTGGAGCTCTGCGGAAAGGGCTGCCGTGGTCGGTCGAGTTCATGTCAATACCGTCCTTTTTGGGATGACGACGATGCCGCCGGGGCTCACGAAGAACTTCTTCCTGTCTTCTTCGATGTCGTACCCGATGGACATCCCCTCGGGCACGATGACGTTCTTGTCGATGATGGCGCGCTGGACGCGGGCGTGGCGGCCGATCTCCACATTGTCGAAGATGATGGATTCCCGCACCTCGGCGTAGGAGTTCACCCGCACATTGGGGCCGACCACGGAGTTGCGCACCCGGCCGCCGCTGATGATGGAGCCGTTGCAGATGAGCGAGTCCAGGGCCACGCCCATCCGGCCTCCGGGACCCTCCTGGGAGAAGACGAACTTCGGGGGCGGGGCCTGCATGGGCTTCATGTAGATCGGCCAGTCCGTGTCGTAGAGGTTGAAAAGCGGGTCGACCGCGACGAGGTCCATGTTGGCCTCCCAGTACGCCTCCAGGGTCCCCACGTCCCGCCAGTATTTAAACGCCTTCTTGTTCTCGTCGATGAAGGGGCAGGCCATGACCTTGCCGCCCTTCATCATCTTGTTGACGATGTTGCGGCCGATGTCGTGCGAGCTCTCCGGGTCGTGGGCGTCCTCCTCGAGCACCTCGAAGAGGATCTTGGGGCGGCAGGCGTAGATGCCCATGCTCGCCATGCACATGTCCGGCCGTCCCGGGATGACCGGGGCGTTCTCCGGCAGGGGCTTCTCCTTGAAGCTCACGATCCGGTTCTCCGTGTCGACCTCGAAGATGCCGAAGTGGCGGCACTGGTCGATGGGCACCTCGATGGCGCTGATGACCATGTCGGCTTTGGTGGAGAACATGGTGTCGATCATGTGCCGGTAGTCCATCTTGTAGATGTGGTCGCCCGAGAGTACGAGCAGGACGTCGGGGTTGACATGCTGGATGGAGGTCTTGTTCTGGTGGATGGCGGCCGCGGTGCCGGTGTACCATTCCTCGCCCGTGCGCTGCTGGGGCGGCAGGGGGTCGATGAACTCGCCGAGGTAGGGCCGGCTGATGAACCGCCAGGCCTCGCGCAGGTGCGCGTCGAGGGAGCGCGACATGTACTGGGTGAGGACGAGGATCTTGCGCAGGCCGGAGTTGATGCAGTTGCTCAGGGTCATGTCCACGATGCGGTACATGCCGCCGAAGGGCACCGCGGGCTTGGCGCGGTCCCGGGTGAGCGGCTCGAGCCTCTCGCCCTTGCCTCCCGCCAGGAGGACCACCAGCACTTTGTCGAGTCTGATCATATTTTCATTATATCTATTTTCACTATTATGCAACGGAACAACCACCCGCCTAATTTCATTATAATATGCCTGTGATGACCAGGACCTGCTGGCTTCCCGTCTTCCTTTCGGTCTGGGCCCTGTCCGCCAACGCCCTCGCGGAAGTCATCCCCCCGCAGGTCGCGGGGGGCTTCTACCCCGGCGACGCCGGGGAGCTCCGGACCGCGGTGGACGGATACCTGGCCGCGGCCTCGAGCGGAGCCGTGAAGGGCGAGATCCTCGGCCTTCTCTCCCCCCATGCCGGGTACGCCTACTCCGGCGCGACCGCGGGCCAGGCCTACGGCCAGGTGAAGGGCCGGCGCTACGAGACCGTGATCATCCTCTCCGCATGCCACCGCGTCGGCGTTCCGGGCGCGGCCACTCTCGCTGAAGGGGCTTTCGAAACGCCGCTGGGCAGGGTGCCGATCGATGCCGCGGTCGTCAAGAAGCTCCGGCAGCTCTCGCCGGCCATCGAGGTCCTTCCTCGTGCGTTCCAGGGAGAGCATAGCCTCGAGGTCCAGCTCCCTTTCCTCCAGCGCGCCCTCCAGGAGGGCTGGAAGGTCGTTCCCCTTCTCATGAACACCGATGACCTGGAGCAGAGCCGGGCCGTGGGCCTTGCCGTGGCCAAGGTCTTCAAGCCGGGCAAGACCCTGCTGGTCGTCTCCTCCGACCTTTCGCACTACCCGGAGCGCGGCGCGGCCCGCGTCGTGGACCTCGCCACCCTCTCGGCCTTGACGAGCAGGCCCGACGATCCCCGGTACTTCTGGCTCGCCAACAGGGCCCTGATGCAGAAGGGCGTGCCCGGGCTCGACACCACGTTCTGCGGCGAAGCCGGGGTCCTTGCCGCGCTCTACGCCATGAAGGATGTCGGGGGCGTGGGCCGTCTGATCCGGTACGCCAATTCAGGCGAGGGGGAAGGCGGCGACCCGTCCCGGACCGTGGGCTACGCTGCCGCAGCCTGGACAAGGGGCTCCCCGACGCCGAAGACGCGGCCCCTGTCTCCGGAGTCCCGCCGGAAGCTCCTCGGCCTGGCGCGGCGGTCCCTGACCATGAAGGTGGCCGAGGGCAAGGACCCTGGGAGCGCCTTCTGGCGGGATTCGGAGTGGAACCTCCCGGAAGCCGTGTTCGTGACCCTCACAAGGAGGATGCCCTCAGCCGCTGGCAAGCTCCGCGGCTGCATCGGCAGTCTCGCGCCGAACATGGCCCTGGCCGACGCGGTCCAGTACTTCGCTGTGGAGGCCGCGCTCCACGACCCGCGCTTTCCGCCTGTGGAGGCCTCCGAGCTCCCGGGCCTCCGGATCGAGATATCCCGGCTCTCCCCTTTCCGCAAGGTCAAGAGCGGAGCCGAGGTCAAGCCCGGCCAGGGAGTCGTGGTCTCTCAGGGCACACGGCGCGGGCTCTTCCTTCCGCAGGTCTGGGCGCAGCTCCCGGACAAGGAGCAGTTCCTCGGCGAGGTCTGCGAGCAGAAGGCCGGCCTTCCCCGCGACTGCTGGAAGGACCCAAAGACCGAGGTCGAGGTCTTCGACGACGAGGCGTTCGAGGAGCCCTGATGCCCGCCTCTTCCGGAGACGCAGGCGCCCTCCGGGGCTTCGCGCGCCGGCGTTGGCCGTTCTTCCTGGTCCTGGACCTCCTGCTGTTCGCGGCCGGCTTCGGCCTTCTTTTATGCCTGCTCCAGCGCGGCGTGGACACGGACCAGATCGCGCTCAATGACCGGGACATCCAGGCCTTCGTCAAGGGTTGGACCGCGGATGGGACGAGCCTGGCTGGGCGCAGGGTCACGATCCTCGTCGCGGACAGCGTCGAGACAGGCCGCGTCCTGGATCTGCCCGGAGGAAAGCGCGCGCGGGGCTGGTGGCAATGGGTCCTGCGGCGGACAGGACTGGCTAAGAAGGAGACATTCGCGGGCTTGTTCGAGGGCGCGGGTCTCGTCCCTGAGTGGACGGTCGAGACTCGCGGCTGGGCGGCCCGGCGCGACGAGATCGTGTCCGCCCTGGCTTCCCAGGTCATGAGCGTGGTCGAAGCCCACGGGACCGTGGACCTCGTGGTCCAGGGCGAGGTCGCGGACCTCGCCCTGGCCGCGGCCCGGGGCGTGGAGAAGCTCGCCCCTCCCGAGAGCCGGCACCTGCTGCGCAAGGTCGTGGTGCTCGGAGCGTCCTCGGCGTCCCCGCCTCAGGCTTCTTTCGAGAAGCCCGGCCGGGTCAAGGAGTGGGTCTTCTTCTGGCGCGAGAAGGGAGGATTCGGGGGTTCCGAGGTGACGGTGAAGGCGGAGGCGCATACCCGTCTCTTCAAGGGAGAGGTATTCGACGGGGAAGACCTCCTTTTTACCGCCCCCCCGAAGCAGGGGTGGTACTCGGACAAGGAGATCCTCATGTTCGTGCAGAGGCTCCTCCAGTCCGACCTGGCCATGGAGGACTACATGATGCTGGCCCAGCACCGGCCGCCCACGCCTTCCCTGCCGGCGTCCGGCACGCCCTCCGCGTCACCGGCCCCCGGCGTCCCCTCCGCCCCTGTCGCTCCCCATGCGCTTCCCGGGCCGGGGATCCTTGCAACGGAGCAGCCCGGGTTCATGCCGTTCCCTGTTCCCGCAACGCCTCCGGCCAGGCCCCCTCTCTCCTCCACCGGGCCTGTCGATTCCTCGAGCCTCGTGAGATTGGGCTCTGCCGAGCAGAAAGCTCCGGAGGAGGCTGGCAAGCCTCCGGCGCCGAAGGGAGGCGTTGACCTGGCGTCCCTGCAGCCCCTGCGCCTCATCGATCTTTCCGTGGGACTGGCCTTCGAGCTCGCCAAGAGGAACGCGGAGCGCGCGGAACTCGCGCGCGCGAGCAAGCGCGAGAAGATGGCGGACTACTCCGCGGCCAAGGCTGCGGTGCGCGAGGCCGCTGCCCGCGAGGCCGCGGCAAAGGCGGCCCGCGAGGCCGCCGCGCCGGAAGATTCCGCGACCGAGGCTCCGCCTCCCACCGCGTCCGCGCCGCCGACCCTCGCGATGCCCAAGGGCGTCATGCCCAAGGCTCTTCCCTCATCAGCGCCCCTCAAAGGAGGGACCATCTCTCCGTTCAAGTCCGGGCCGAAGGTCGGAAGGAAGGATCTCGAGGAGCCCTTGGCCGACCCATGATGAGCCTTGGCTGGATGGTCTTTCTGGGGCTCCTGTCCCGCGCCTCGGCGGCGGAGCCTGTGGAGATACCGGACTGCTGCGCCTTCTCCTGTCCTGACGGGTGGACGGTGCGCCAGGACAGCCCGAAAGAGGACCTGCACAAGACGACCTGCCGGCCTCCCTGTCCCGAGGGCGGAACGTGCGGGTCCCAGCCTGTCCTGTCCGTGGACGCGGACATGCGGCGCGGGCGGTTCGGCTACGAGACCCATCTCAACGCCATCCGGTCCTCGGGCGAGAAGGTCCGGCGGGAGGCTGTCTTCAACGGCTTGCGGGCCTTCTACGCATCCCGCCAGAACGAGGCCGCGGTCTACGTGCCCATCCGCCGCGGCTTCATCCGGCTCGGGTACAAGGCCCCGACCGAGAAGTTCGAGGAAGATGCCGGGCAGTTCCTGGAGCTCCAGCGTTCCTTCGCCTTCCAGACCCTGTGCGCGGCGGGCTCGGCCCAGGGCAAGCAGGCCCGCGTCCTGCCCGAGGCCGCGGACTGGTCGCCGGTCTCGGTGCGCGGCGATGCCCGGCCCGTGCCGGTGAGCTCCTTCGTCCGGACCCGGCGCCACGGAGAGTCCCGGGCCCTGGTCAAGGCCGCGGTCTACGACGTGGCCTACGACTGCGTGCTCGTGGTCGCGGTCTATCCCGAGTCCCTGCGCAAGGAAGGCAGCCACTTCGAGTTCCGCTACGACATGGCGGGCTACAGGCTCGACTCCGCGGACGTCAAGCTTGTGCGCATCGAGGACCCGGGAAAGAAGGACCTCCGGGAGGACTCCCGCTGGCTCAGGCGCCGCGGTGTCTCCTTCTCCGAGGACTCCGCGGCCGGGGGCAGGCTCACCCTCTACAAGCTCGAGCCCTGGGCCGATGCCGCGACCGACAACCGCGCGGTCCTCAGCGACGCTCTCTTCGGCGGGCTGGGGACCGTATCGGTGGGTTACGACGTGACCGGCGCGGCCGAAGGCGTCGAGTAGGCCGGTCAGGGCCGGTGCAGGGCCACGGTCCCGGAGAAGGTCCTGCCGAGCGCTTTGGCCGTGAAGTGCGCCGTGCCCGCCCTCAAGGAGGGGGCGATGGTCCCTTGGACCGTCGCGGTCGCGTCGATGGCGAACACGGCGATCTTGCAGACCCCGGAGGCATCGCCCGAGATGGTCCCGTCGGGCGAATAGGCGCCTGCCAGCGTCCCGTTGCAGGCGCCTTCGATGAATCCGATCATCGGACCGCCTGCCCTGGGGATCCGCATCCTCATGGTGGCGCCGTAGCCGTTCTGGGAATACTCGCCGACCAGCGTGACTCGGGATGGGTCGGACTCGTCCCAGGCCGGCACGGCTTGAGGCGAGGGAACGCCTGGGCCCTGTCCGGGCTTATCGCCAGGCTTGAACGACAGGAGGACGATGACAGCCAGCAGGACCAGCGAGATCGCGGCCCACTGAACGGCCTTGCGGCGCTCCAGCGTGCCTGTCACAGCCGTGATTCTACCATAGGGAGGCGGCTAGACCCTGGGCATCTTGGGATCAGTGGCGTGAAAGGGAGTAGTCGGTGGGCGACTCCATGGTGATGACCGTGACCGCGGGGCCGTCTTTGGCCGCGGACGCTTCGATCTGGGCGAGTCCGGGCCAATCCGGGAACGCCGGACCGATGAAATCCCTGTGCTCGTGTCCGGAGAGCACGGCGGCGAATCGCGACCCCGCGGCCGGACTCCTGAGGATCGCCTTGATCCTGGCCCTCTCCCGTGAGGAGAAGGCGAAGGGGGGCGAGGTGCCGGGGACCTTCATCCTGAGCGGATGATGCTGGGTCAGGAACACGCGCGTTTTCGACGTCATCCAGCCGTCCCGGACCAGGTCCTCCAACCAGCGGAAGGTGCCTCCTTCGCCGTCGTGCAGATCCGCGGCCGGGTCGGGACCTCCGTGGACCCTGCCGCGCGAATTCCAGTCCGCGAGGACGAATCCGACTCCGCGAAGGGAGAACGCCCAGTTCTGCAGGCCCCGCTCCGACCCGGCGCGGGCGAGGTCCGGGAAGGCGGCCGTGAGCCCATGGAGCCGCGGTCCAAAGACCTCCTCGAAGTAGCGCGGACCATCGGGCACGGGCGAGATGCCGGCCTTGGTGGCGGGCCAGATGTCGTGGTTGCCCAGCATCGGGACATAGGGGATCGTGAGCTTGTCCAGGATGAGCTTGGCCGCCGCGAACTCGGAGCGTTCCGCGCTGTCCGTGAGGTCTCCCAGCACGATGACGAAAGCGACGCCCCGCGAAGCCGCAAGGGCGTTGATCTTCTCCACCGCGGCCCGGCCGTTGAGGATGGCCGGATGGGCCGGCAGGCTGGAGCCCGGGCGGTCGTCGTACCCGACCGAGCCGAAGTCCTCGACGCCGTCGCCGATGTGCAGGTCGGTGACGATGGCGAAAGAGAGCGGACGGGGCTCCCGGGCTCCAGGGAGGGCCCAAAGCGTTCCCCAAAAAGCCAACGAAGCCAGCAGCCAAGCTGTCGGCACAGGACAAGTATGCGGCGCAACGGCTTGGAACGCATGGGCTCTTGGGCCGTTTCCGGGTGGGGCAGAGGGCCCCCCGGTCCGCGGGACTCATGGCCCTCGCGCGGCCGCCGGCCGTTACTTCGTCGCCTGGCCGGCCTGGGTTTCGTGGAGGGATGCGGAGACGGCTTGCATCTGCCGCGAGAAGTCGTTGCCGCTGCTGAACTTGTAGATGCGTCGGCTGGAGATCAGGTAGATCTGAGACTGCGCGGGGTTGTGCAGGTTGACCGCGAAGCCGTTGAGGAAACGACCGGATATCCGAACAGCGTCGGGCTCGCGGCCGTCCTGCTTGAAGCCCGCCTCCAGCGTCTGCTGATAGTCTTGCAGGACCGCCTCCGTGGCCGGCTCGGCGGCGGGCAAGTCCGTGGTCTGGAGCGTGAGCGCATCGGGGTCTGTCGGGGGCGATCCGGTCTGGAAGAAAACCCAGGTCGACGGATTGTCCGGCATTGGCATGAAATCATAGCCCGCAGGAAGCGTCAGCTCCAGATCGGCGAGCAGTCGGACGGTGCGCGCGGAACCGGAGGCGGCCGGAAGCTGCGAGGTGGTTGCTCCTGCGGGGGCGTCCGGGGCTTTTCTCAGGCCCGAGACGAAGCCGCGCCCGAACTGGATGAGGAGCAGGACGGCGAAGGCGGCCGCGGGCAGGCCGAGAATGAGGGCGAGCCGGCGCGTCCAGGGCTCAGCCATAGAGGGCCAGGCCCACGATGACCTCGTTCATCTCTTGGGGGTCATGGGTGAACCGCAGTCCCAGTTCGGAGTCGCTGCGCCAGACGATCTCGCCCCCGAAACTGCCGAACTTGCCGATCCTCAGGCGCACGTTCTTGGCCTGGCCGAAGCGCTTGTCGGTGGAGACCTTCGCTCCCCCCGGGGAGATGTTCACGATGAGGCAGTCGTGCCAGGTCCCGTCCTGCTCGAGCTGGCCCTGGACGCGGGGGGCCCTCCGCGGAGGGAGGGCGGCCGCGACCTGGAACTGGGCCGAAACCTTGACTGGCTTGCGGGGGAACTTGCGCCGCTCGGCTCCGGTCTTTCGCTTCATTTCTCGGCCATGACCCAGACTCCGTCCCATGGACCCTCCGGAGGGCGGCTCTTCAGGGCCTCGCACCTCTCGACGTAGAAATGCGACAGGCGGTCGTGCGGGTGCAGGCGCAGGGCCTGGTTGAACGCCTTGATGGCGTTGTCCCACCTGCCGGCCGCGTAGGCCTTGCGGCCTTCCTTGAAGCAGCCCGTCACTTCCATCATGTTGGGGAAGCTCTCGTCCGTGTGGTGGTCGAGGACCTCGTAGATCTTGACCGGCTTGGTCTTGCCCTTGACCACCACGTCGTCGATGTCCCTGATCCGGTAGGTGCCCTTGAGCTTGCGGAAGGTCCCTTCGCTGATGAGGATGCGCGCTCCGTACTGCTTGCACGCGGACTCCAGGCGCGAGGCCAGGTTGACCCCGTCGCCGATCATCGTGTAGTCCATCCTCTTGGGTGAGCCGATGTTGCCCGAGACCACGGTATCGGTGTTGAGGCCGATGCCGATCTCCACGGGCTTCCTTCCCTGGCCCGCGCGCGAGGCGTTCCAGGTCCGCAGGGCGTGGTGCATCGAGACCGCGCACCGCACGGCCCGGTCCTCGTCGTCTCCGTGGGCGATGGGGATGCCGAAGCCGGCCATGATGGCGTCCCCGATGAACTTGTCGAGCATGCCGCCCTCGGACTGGATGCATTCGACCATGAGGGTGAAGTACTTGTTGAGCAGGCCCACCGTGAGCTGGGGGCCGAGCTCCTCGGAGATGGTGGTGAAGCTCCGGATGTCGGAGAAGAGGACCGTGGCGGTCGTGCTCTTGCCCCCTAGGATGTCCTCCCCGCCGGCCAGAAGCTGGTCCGCGAGGGCCGGGTCCATGTAGCGCGACATCGTGGACTTCATCCGCTTCTCGCCCGAGATGTCGTCGAGCATGATCATGGTGCCGAGCTTCTTGCCCGCGCCGCTGACCAGGGGCAGGACCGTGACGTTGGCCGACACGGCCTCCCCCCCGAAGGTGAGTTCCGCGTCCATGGTGACGTCGGCTTGCTGGGTGTCCTCGACCCGGCGCACCTTCTCGGTCACCCAGGCGTTGCCCCCGTCGAAGAACCCCCCCACGGGCTTGCCGATGACATGGCCGGGCTCGGTCTTGATGATCCGCAGGCCCGCGGCGTTGCAGGTGACGATCCTCCCCTCCTCGTCGAGGGTGACCACGCCGTTGCTCATGCTCTGGAGCATGCTCTCATTGTAGTTCTTCATGTTCTGCACGTCTGCGAAGAGCTTGGCGTTCTCGAGCGAGATCGAGATCTGGGCGGTGAAGGCCCTCAGGCGCGATTCGTCCTCGTTCGTGAACGGGCCGCCGTGCTTGTTGAGCACCTGCGTGACGCCGATGACCTTGCCCTGCTTGTTCACGACGGGCGTGCAGAGGATGGAGCGGGTGAAGAACCCCGTCTTCTTGTCGAAGGAGGGGTTGAAGCGCATGTCGGCGTAGGCGTGGGGGATGTTGACCGATTTGCCCGTGGTGAAGACCGTGCCCGCGATGCCGATGTGGTTGGGGAAGCGGATCTGGGTGGCGCCGATGCCCTCTCCCACCAGGGACCAGAGCTCGCCGGTCTTCTCGTCGTTGAGGAAGAGGGTCGAGCGCTCGGCCGCGAGCATCCGGGTGGCCTCGCTCATGACCTTGCGCAGGAGGGTGCCTAGGTCGATCTCGGAGGTGACGTCCGCGACCACGTCGAGGAACTCCATCTCCTGGGCCCTGGAGACGCGCATCTTCTCGACGTACTGCGCGCCGTGCAGGGCCACGGAGGCCTGGGTGGTCATGGCTTCGAGGAGCTTGAGGTCCTCGAGGGTGAACCGGCCCTTCTTCTTGTTGAGGACCTGGGCGACTCCCGCGGTGTCGCCCTTGACGGAGACGATGGGGGCGCAGACCATGCTCGTGGTCTTGAAGCCCGTCTGCTGGTCGATATCGCGGTTGAACCGGGGGTCCTTGTAGACGTCGTGGACGATGGTGCCTCGGCCGGTCTGGAACACGTCGCCCGCGATGCCCGTGGTGTTGGAGATGCGGATGCGGCGGCGGGAGGTCCCCTGCGCCACCAGCGAGAAGAGCTCGCCCGTCTGGCCGTCGTTGAGGAAGAGCGAGCCGCGCTCCGCCCCGAGCTCCCAGGTCGTCATCTTGACCAGGGCTTCCAGGATCTCGTCGAGGGAGTCGATGGCGGCCAGCTTGCGGGGGATGGCGAGCAGCATCTCGGCCCGCTGGAGCTTGCGCTCGTGGTGCGGGGACGGCACGACTTGGACGGCTCGTGAACGGTGTGTCATGGTCCTTGCTGTCAGCGGCCGCGACCGGCCGGGGTCTTGTCCTCCAGGGCCTGGCGCAGCTCGCAGGTGGCGGCTTGCAGATGCTTCCTCTCGTCGCGGCGGTCGGAGCGCTCCTTGTCGAGCCGGTCCTCGAAGGCGAAGCCCTGGCGCTCGAGCTCGGCGCGCAGCTCCGAGACCGTGGCCTTGAGATGCCGGACCTCGGCTTCCTTGTGGGTACGGGCCTCCTGGACGCTCGCGGCCTGGTCCTGGCGGCTGCGTTCCAGCTCCGCCCTCAAGGCGGTGATGCTCTCCTTGAGCTGGTTGCTCAGCGCCGAGCCGGCCGCTTCCGCTGCCCGGACCGCGGCATGCCGGTCGGAGCGGGAGAGTTCAAGCTGCTCGCGCAAAGCGGAAATCGTCTCCTTCAGGCGGAGGTTCTCGGAGGCCGGGTCCATGCTCATAAAAATACCATATTCAAGGCCCTCCCTTGCGGACGAGCTTGTCCATGGCCGCGTTGATGGCCCGGCGGTAGGGCGCGAAGCCCGCCTTGAAGTCTTTCTCGGTCAGGGTATAGGGGATGTCCGGCATGACCCGGAGGTTCTCGATGGGCTTGCCGTTCTTGCGCAGGGCCAGGGTCCAGGTCGCGGCCAGGTCCGCGATGCCGAACTGGTTGGCGAGCTCGAAGGACTTGACCGCCCCTCCCGCCCCCGCGGTGCCCACGCCCATGATGGCGGCCCGGCCGTTGTCCTGCATGATGGCCGGGAAGAAGTCCCCGCCCGAGTAGTCGTTCTCGTTGACGAGCAGGAGGACCGGCTTGGTGAAGCGCTCCTTGGCCGGCGCCGGCATGATGTCGTCGACGCCCCACATGTGGGTGGGCCCGGTCAGGCGGCGGCCCGCGCCGAGCTCGCTGAGGATGAAGCGCGCGAACTTCACGATGAGCTCGATGAACGCGTCCGTGACCGGATAGCCGGCCCACTCGTCCGACTCGGCCATGTCCTCGAGTTCGGCTTCGAGCTTCTCCGGGTCCGAGAGCTTCTCGATGGTGTCGAGGGCCCAGGCCGCGTCGCTCTCATCCACGATGAGCCGGTGCTTCGGCGCGACGAGAGGCTTGTCGGTCAGCCGGGAGGCCAGGGCGTAGACGTAGAAGAGGTTGCCGCCCGGGTTGTTGGTCTGGTCGATGACGAGCCCCTGGACCTCAGGGTCCTTCTGGAAGCGTCCCATGAGCAGGCCGAAGGCGTGGGCCTCATCCTCCCCGCCGTCGTAGTGAGAGATGCGGACATGCGCGAACTTGCGGCCCTGCCGGTCCGTGTAGATGTACGCGTCGAAGGGGTTGTCTCCCTTGGCTTTCCAGACCACGGGGCCCAGCGGAGGCAGGAACCCCTTCTCGGCGCCGAACAGGAAGGGGTTCTTGGGCGCGGCGGCCCGCATCTCGGCGAACACTCCCGAGAGGGGATGGGCGACCCGGGTGTAGAGCCGGCTCATGAGGTCTTTAAGCTTGGGGGCGGCGCCGGAGGGGGCGCCTGTCCCGTCCCAGGACTCGGGCATGGCGGGCGCGGCTTCCCCGACAGCGCCGTCGGGCGTGTCCAAGCCCGCGTCACGCACCGGCACGTCGAGAGGGATCTTCTCCGGGGTGTAGTCCCACTCCATCTTGACGTCGAAGGCCTTGCCATGGCGGTCCTGGACCTTCATGGCGACCGGGCCCTGGGGGACCTCTTCCCCCATCCTGCGGCTGCGGTGGGTCAGGGTGATCTCGGCGAGCCTCATGTCCGACTCGGCCGTGTTGCCGGTCCTAACGCGCGCCAGGGCCAAGACGACTTTCGCCGTGGGCTTGCCGTCGAACTCAAGGACCTCGTCGCCTTCGACGAACGGGAAGGTCTCCTTGGGCAGCTTCTCGCGGTCGATGTAGGCGATGAAGTACTTGCCCTCCGCGCCCATGATGAGCAGGGGCAGGCGCGCCTTCTCCGTGGAGTGGAAGGTGATCGTCACGTGGTAGTCCCTCGTGGCCGCGGTGAAGTCCACGAGCAGGGACTGGAACCGCCGCGTCCCGATGTTCGGCTCGGAGAGGATGACGGTCACGGCCTTGTCGAACTCGGCCTTGAGGTCGAGGCGGAACCGCCCCTTCTTCCAGTCCACGGGCGCGTAGTGCTCGGAGAAGATCGAGGCGACCTTGTAGAGAGTGGCGACCATCTTGCGCTGGGTCAGGTTGGCGGGGTCCGAGGCCCGATAGCCGTCCGGCCCCGAGGTCTCGTCGGTCAGGGTCCGGAAGACCGAGTCCGCGGCGCCGCGGTCTTCCTCCGAAGACCGCTCCTCCGCGGGCCCTGCGGCTTCGAGGGTCGCGGCGACTTCCCGGGTCATGCGGTCGACCGATTCCGCCGCCCCGGCCCGCCCTTGCCCTTGTGCCGGCACGGCAGGGACATCCAGGGATGCGGCCGGCAGCCCGGTCTCGGGAGAGGCGCTTTCGATCGCCGAAGGCGCCAGGGACAGGGAAGGCAGGGATGGTAACGCGGACCCTCCGGCGAACGGAGCGGCCGGGATGATCCCGGTGATCCGCGGGCTTAGCCGCGGGCTGGTCAGGCCGTAGGGAGCTCCTGATGGAAGGACCGGGGCGGAGACGCGGCCCACGGGCGAGATCGTCTGCGCCCAGAGGAGCGCGGGCGCGAGCGCGATGGCCTGAGGAACGAGCAGGGTGAGCAGCTGCACGCAGGTATCATAGCACCAGCCGACTCTTTTTCCTGTGGGCTCAAAGGTCCCTCCCTGGACGGCATTCGACCCATCTCCGGTTGGGAAAGTGGGCCTAGAGTGAGATCAGCGGCCACGCCTCGCGGCAGCGGCCCGGCGGAGGGAGAAGATGATGAAGAAGCAGGAGAACAGGAACCCCGGGAGGGATTTCGTGAAATTCTGGGCCGCGAGCATCCTGCCTGAGCCGCCCGTGTCGAGCTTGACCGCGGCATCGATGGTGCCGAAGAAGACGTTGTCGAATGCGACCGCCAGGTAGAGGACGTTCTCCAGGAGCGCGACGTGCCGCGCCCATGCGAGTCCCTGCCAGAAGCCGACTCCGATGGCTGACTCCGCGGCGTAGAACAGCAGGTTCCAGATACCCCCTCCTCCTGTCACCAGCCCTGCGCGGAAGAAGGGCCACCATAAGGTCTCCACCAGGAACCAGAACGGCGCCAGGTAGTAGAAAGAGTGAGCCACGGAGTCGATGGCTGCGCCGGCCTCCCTGGCCTGTCCTTGGGTCTGCCGCCGCTGGTCCTCGACCTCGCGCCAGAAGGCGAGATCGCCGTCCGAGGGGGTCGCCGTGGTGGCGGGCCGCACCCGGGCGTCCCGGCCCATGGCCCGGAGGTTCTCCATGAGCTCCGGGGTCACGCCGTTGCGGTCGATGTAGGAGAAAAGGTCGCGGATCCTGGGCGGCAGGTCCGGAGCGTCCGAGAGGTAGACCGTGCCGTCGACCTTGATGACGGAGACCCTGGTCCCTTGGAACGCCTCCACCCTGCGTTCCTCCCGCGCGGAAGAGGACCCGGAAACCGGGCGGCTCGACCGGCTCCCGCGCCACTCGTCGAGCAGTCTCTGGCTGAAGCCCTCCGACCTGATGCGGTCCATGAGGACGCGGATGTCCTCCGGAAGGCTCGGGTCATTGGACGAGTAGGTGAGCCCGTCGATGACGAGCGTGATCTCCTGCTGGGGACCCCGGGCGGCAGGCTCCTGGGCCGCGGGCTTGGGCTCCTCGGCCCGGGGAGCGAGAGGCTTGTAGCAGGCCCAGCAGGTCTCCCTTTCCGCCTCGTTGGTCTGGCCGCACCGGCCGCACATGACGCGGCCCATCGGGGCGTCGGGCTTGGGCTTGGGCTGCGGCGGCTTGCGGATCTGCCCGATCTCGAGGTGCTCGAAACGGCCCACCTGGGGGAGCTCTGTCTGGTCGGACAGGTCGGATTTCTTCTTGCCTTCGAGGAAGTCGAACCGCTTGACCTTCTTCTTGTCGCTCATGCACTGGCCGTGAGATTCAAGATTATACTGTATTCCGTCGCAAGACCGACCTCCCCGGCCGCCTCTGTAAAAACACGGGACAAAATGCTTTGATACTGCAGCCTGGAATGGAGGCGTGTCCATGAAGAGAACAGCGCTCGTTCTGATTGTTTCCTTGTGCGCCGGAGTCCCGTGCGCCAGGGCAGGGGAGACGGGTTCACTCGCGGCCGTCGTGCCGGAGGACGATCGGGTGGAGTTCCATCTCAGCTCTCCGGCGAGAGAACGCGTCCGGTTCGAAAAGGACCCTCCGAGGCTGCTCATCGATTGGGAGAACACCAGCCTCACGGCCGCGGCCCAGAATTTCGAGGGCAGGGGCCGCGTCTTCAAGAGCGTGCGGGTGGGACAGCTTTCCACGGATCCGACCCCGGTCGTCCGGGCGGTGGTGGAGATGTCCGCGTACGCGATCTACAGCATCGACTGGGACGGCAACGTGATGCACCTGGCCATGGGAGACGCGGCCATGAGGCCCCGGCCTTTGAAGGAAGAAGGCGCTCGCGCCGGCCGGCCCGCCATCCCCGCGCGAACCAAGGTCCCTGCCCGGACGGCTCAGGCCCAGCCCGCCAAAAAGGTCGACATCGTCCCCAAGCATGATCAGCCTTCCAAGCTTCCCCCTCCCTCCCTGGGAGGTTCCGGCGCCGCGGCCAAGGCTCCGGACCAGGCTGCCGCGACGCCTCCAGTCAAACCTAAGACCCAGGCCGAACTCGTGAAAGCTCAGCCCGGCCAGGACAAATCCCCTGCGCCCCCTCCGGCCAACGCCCTTCCTAAAGGCCTCGGGGACGCTCGGCCTCCGGCCTCGACTGCGCCCCAGCCCGCGCCAGCAGTCAAGCCCGCGGCCGCCGCAAAGCCTGAACCCGCTGCTGCCAAGCCGCAGCCGGAACCCAAGGTCTCTCCGAAGGCCTCGGGCCGGTTCCTGGTCCAGGTAGGCTCTTTCGGCGAGGAGGCTCGCGCCGAGGCTCTCAAGAAGTCCATCGAGGGGGCGGTCTCCCCCGTGGAAGTCGTGAAGGTCGATGTGTCAGGCAAGGTCTTCTATCAGGTCCGGGTGGGCCCTTTCGAGGGTCATCCTGCCGCGGATGAGGTCTTCGGCAAGCTCAAGGGCCTCGGGTACGCCGGGTCCTTCGTCGTGACGAAGAAATGACCTTGCTGGCTTCCTTGTTGACCGCCGCGGCCTTGGCGGCTCCCCCTTCCAAGCCCCCCGAACCGGTGCTTGCGGCCGTGCATGTCTACAACCTGGTTCGCGCCGAGGGGACCCCGACGTTCTGCGGCCCAAGGGGCACAAAGGACAAATGCCGCGTCCGCACCAGGGACAATGTCGAAGTCCATGTCACGGATGAGGCCGCTGGCCCCTCCAGATGTGATACGATCTTCGGCACGAACGATAAGGTCGACGAGGCCCTGACCATGGGGCTTCCCGTCCCCTACATGATCGAGGATCGAGGCTGCACCGGCAAGCTCAAGACCATGAAGGTGGAATGGACCGGCACCCTGCGCCAGCCTGCGAAGCTCACCCAGAAGCAGGTGAACATCCTCTTCATGCTCGTCGAAGACTGCCTGGTCAACGGCGGCCGCCGGTCGGAGCGCTGAGCAACGGGTCTGCGCTGGGGTCGGCTCAGAAGAAGGCGGCCACGAAGGAGTTGAGCTTGCGGAAGACGTCCACGAACAGGCCGTGGTATTCGACCGGCTTGGCGTAGACTTCGATGGGCTCCCGGAGGTCCTCGGCGGCGATCGGGATGGTGAAGCAGAAGGTCGCGCCGAGCCCCTTCCAGCTTTCCGCCCAGATCCGGCCGCCGTGCAGCTGGACCATGGAGCGCGCCAGGGTCAGGCCCAGGCCCGTGCCGTCGGACTGCTTGCCGTTGGAGACCGACTGGCTGAAAGTTTCGAAGATGCTTTCGAGGTGATCCGCCGGGATGCCGGGGCCCGTGTCCTTGACCCGGAAGACCAGGGTGCCGGCGTGCTCGTACTTGCCCATCTTCACGCCCACCGTGACCGTGCCGCGGGCCGGGGTGAACTTGAGGGCGTTGGAGATGAGGTTGGTCAGGACCTGGATGACCCGCCGCTGCTCGGCCTTGATCCGGGGCAGGGGCTCGTTGGAGTCTTCCTTGACGAGCCGGATGCCCCTGGAGATGGCCCAGGGCTGGAAGGAGCTCGCCACGTCGGAGAGGATCTCGCGGGCGTCGCAGGCCTGGAAGGCGAGCTGCATCTTCCCGGCCAGGACCTTGGTGTAATCCATGATGTCGTTGACCAGGCCCTGGAGGCGGCCCGTGTTCTTGATGGCCAGGTTGAGCATCTGCCGCTCGTCCGCCTGGAGCCGGTCGCCGATCTGCTCCTCGAAGATCTCGAGGCCGAGCTTGATCGCGGTGACCGGGGCGCGCAGCTCATGGGTGAGATAGGAAGCCATGATGGTCTCGGGGCTCTTCGCGAGCTTCCCCGTGGCCTGGGTCTGGGTGGTCTGGTTCATGGTGGCTTCCTCACTCACAGTCTAGGTCCAGGGCATTACGAGGCCATTACAGGCTTGTTAAATAATTGTTACAGCCCCCCGCCTTTCCCCCTGGTCTCCGTCGGAGATTGACCCAGGACAATCCTCCCGGGCGGGCCGATTTGTTACAATCCTAGGGAACTTTTTGAGGTCTCGCTCGTATATAGGTGGAGGCTCCCAAGCGTGCTCCAACGATTCGTCGAAGAATACTCCGATAGCGCGTTCACGTTCGCCTACCGGCTCTGCGAGAACGTGGAGGAGGCCAAGGAACTCGTGCAGGAGGCTTTTTTCAGGCTTTTCAAGTCCTGGGACCATTTCGACCAGTCCCAGCCCCTGGAGAAGTGGTTCCTGACCATCCTTAAGAACGTCTATGTGGACAGCGTCAAGAAATTCGACCGCAGGAACATGGTCCCCCTGGACATGCCGGTCCGCCATGAGGATGGAGAGGGCGTCTCCATCGCGGAGACCATCGCGGACGAGCGCGACGAGGCGGTCCTCGACATGCTGGAGCGCAGGGAGTCCGAGGGGCACCTGAAAGCCGCCCTGGCGGGTTTGACCAAGGAGCACCGGGCCATCCTGGCTCTATGCGACATGCAGGGCTTGGGCTACGATGAGATATCCCGGGTCCTGGGCATGCCCATGGGCACGGTGCGCTCGCGAGTCAGCCGGGCCCGGACAGCCCTCAGGGAGGGACTCTTGAAAAGGACCGCGGGGATGGTGGCCTATGGAGTGTAAAGGATTGGAAGAACTTCTCTCAGCGTACGCGGACAGGGAGACGACTCCGGCGGAGTCGGCCCAGGTCGAAGCCCATGTGGCGGATTGCCGGGCTTGCGGCCTGCGGCTGGCGGTCCTGGCCAAGTCCAAGCAGGCCCTGGCTTCCATGGCTGCCCCGGCCGCTCCCCGGGACCTCAAGGAAACCCTGCGCCGGGCCGCGGCCCGTGCCGAGGCGGCCTCCCCGGAATCTTCGGGACCATCGTTTGGCCAGCGGTTGTCGGCCTGGCGGTCCGCGCTCTCCCCCCGCTATGGGTTCGCTTTCGGCTTGGCAGCCTTCCTTCTGGTCGGTCTCTGGTTCGAGCGCCGCCCCGAGGAAGCCGTGCCCTTGGATGTCATGCTCTCCGCCCACCGGCAATACACCCTTGAGCGTCCTCTTGGAGGCTCCGCTACCCGACCCGGGGCGTCAGGCCCTGTCAGCGAGGACGCGGGGAATGATCTGGAAGACGATGAAACCGACGAGTAGGACCTATCGGGCTGGATTGGCAGCCGCATTCTTGCTGAGCGTGCCCTGGGTTTCTGCCTGGGCAGCCGGGAAGCAGGCCCTTCCCGAGGCTTTAGCGGTCCTCGAAGACGCTCTCCGGGGTCCGGCCGCGTCGTACGAAGGGACCTTCTTCGTGAGGATCGGCCGGGGCAAGTCCAGAAAGTCCTTGGTCCGGTGTTCCCCGGCCCCGGAAAAGGGACTGGCCTGCCGCAGGGAGTTCATGGACTCCAAAGGGGGCGTTCTGTTCGTCTCAGCCACGGATGGGGCCAAGGAGTGGATCTTCGACAGGAAAACCAACAAGGTTTGGGAGGGGCCGTCTCCCGGGAATTCTTCGGCCCCTGGCGCCCAGGCCTCCTCGTTCTACCGTGTCTCGCTCTCGACAGGAGGAAAGGTGGCAGGCAGGCTGACCTGGAAGCTTGAACTCAGCCCCAAGTCCGGGGCGGCGCCTGGGCGCAGGCTTTGGGTGGACCGCGAGCGGAGACTCGTGCTCAAGGACGAGACCGTGCTCCCGGACGGCAGGATCGCGCTCAGGGGCCGGTTCTCCCGCGTGTCCTTCGGGGTCAGGCATGACCCTGCCCTGTTCCGCCCCGAGGCGGTCCCGGGCGCTTCCCGAGAAGGGCGGCTCGAGCCCTCGCCTACGGTCCGTTCCAAGGTCCAGGCCGAGTCCGGGTTCGGGCCGAGGTTCCCCTCTTGGCTGCCCTCCGGGTTCGTGCTCGACGGTGTGGACCTGATCCCCTACAAGGACAAGAAGATCATCCATTGCAGGTATTCCGACGGGGCCGTGGTCCTGTCCCTTTTCCAATCCCCTCCGAGGGCGAAGCTCGACCTCGGCGCCAAGGATCGCAAGGAGGTCCGCCTGGCTTCCGGCCCGGGCTTCGTCTCCTGGACCGAGGACGCAGGGGTCCTGGGCTGGTCCTCCGGAGAGACGAAGCTCGTCCTGGTCGCTCCCCTGGGTCTGGATATCCTCCAACGCATCGCGGAGTCGGTACGATGAGACCCTTCCTGCTGCTGTGCCTGGCCGCGCTCCTGGGCGGCTGCGATTCCCTGGACCTCGCCCGTGCCGCGCGCGACGCTCGGGCGCAGAAGTACCTGCCGGCCATCAAGCACTACGAGCGCTTCGCTGCCCGACAGCCGGACGATCCCCGGACAGCCGAGGCCCTGGTCCGCGCCGCGGACATCTACGCCGGGAACCTCAACCGGTGCCTCGAGGCCCGGCGCCACTATGAAGCCGCCCTGAGGCGTTTCCCCGATGCCGAGCCCTGGGCCGCCCGGGCCAAGGCCGGGCTCATGGCCTGCCCCGATTACTTCCCCATCAGCGCGGGCCGGCGTTGGACCTACGGCGACACGGCCAGCCTCGGCAAGAACATGCGGCTCGAGCTCGACATCAAGACTTCGAGCGGGTCCGTGTCCGCCGAGATGGGCACCGCCCTCTTCGCGGGCGCCAAGAACATCCGCTCCGAGGTCCTGGTGTACGCCAAGAAGGACTGGGCGGTCTGGGAGATCGGGCAGGACAGGCGCGTCCCCATCCTGAAGTTCCCCTTCACCGCGGGGCACGCTTGGAGCGCCCGCTCCGGAGAGGACACGGTCGAATACCGCATCGAGTCCGACGACGCGCGGGTCGAGACCGCTGCCGGCGAGTTCACGGGGTGCCTCAAGGTCAAGGAGTTCAACCCCATGTTCGGCGGCTCCTGGAAGTACGACTACTACGCTCCCTTCGTCGGCAGGGTCAAGACCACGGTAGGCGGCCCGGGCTTCGAGAACCCCAACACCGAGCTCATCGAATACAAGACCGGCCTCTAGAGCGGCTTGCGATGCAAGGTGACTCCGACCCTTCGCGAGGGCTCGGACTTGCTCGTCCCAGCGCACATCAGCACCGGGAAAGGAACGAGATCGTGCTCGTCCATGGACATGCCGCAGAAGACTTCCGCCTCTCCCCGGACCTCGACCTGGATTTGGAAGTAGCGGTCCGGACATGAGACCTTCCGGGCCGCGGGTCCTCCCGATGTTGCGGACCCGGTCTCCCTGGGACAGACCGCGAAAGCCGTGACCTTCGCCTGAAGGACGCTGGTCATCCCCAGGGCCGCCTGTCGTTCGAATCGCGCTGAAGTCGCTTCCCCTGGACGGCCAGGCAAGGGCAGGCTCAGTTCCGCTGGCATGGCCGGGGCGGCTGGCTGGGGCAGTCCGCAGCCGTTCCCGCAGTCCTGGGTCCAGAAAGACAGGAATCCTCTGAGGTCGAGGGCTTGAGCCTCCTGGCCCGAGGCTCCAATCGCGTTCGTGCCAGACAGCGTCGGAGTCGGCTGGATGACGGTCGGCAGCACTGCCGGCGACACGGCCGGCGTCTCGGTCCATGTTTCAGCCTTGAAGCCCGCCAGCATGCTTGTCAGGGAATCCTGGATGGCTGGTCCTGCCGGAACGCGGGCCGAGTGCGCGGTCCGGCCGCAAAACAGGACGATGGCCAAGAAAAGAACGATTCGCTGCATGCCGTTCATGGAACGAGGTCAATGATAGTCAATTCCGGGCGGCAGAGGAAGCGGACCCTCGGGGCCTGCTCCCCCATCATGCCCAACCCCCGGCTTACATGGAGCGTCGTGCTCCTGACCAGATAAAGACCTGATTCGTACTCCTTCCCGGTCTTGGCCAGAGTCACCAGGGCTCCATACCAAGGCAGACGCACCTGCCCGCCGTGCGTGTGCCCCGCGAGGTAGAGGTCGAACCCGGCTTGGGATGCGGCGTCGATGAGGTCGGAGTAGTGGTCGAGGAAGATGTCGAGCGCCGGCTTGCGGGGCAACTTCCTGAGGATGAGCGGGAAATAGCCTTCGTTTTCGACGGGTAGCCCGGTGATCCTCACCGGGGTCCCGCGGATCGTCAGCTCTATGGTCTGCCTATCCAGTACGGTGGCGGGGATGCCTTTGAAGGCGTTGTCCGGAAGGAGCCCGATGTCGAAGTTCCCGGTTACGAGGAAGAGCGGACCTGCTCGCGAGAGTATCTCAAGGGCGCGCCGCGCAGTGGGCAGCCCCGCCTCCGTGTTGATGAAGTCGCCTGTGACCACGATGAGGTCTGGCTTGAGCTTGGCAGCGGCCTCCGCGGCCTTGATCTCGACGATAGGAGTCTGCTCGGAGTGGAAATCGGAAAGGTGGGCGATGCGCAGACGCCCGGTCTGGGCAAGGACCTTTTCTGAATGGATCTCGATGAATCGCACGGCCAGCCAGCGTGGTTCTATGAACCGGCCATAGAGGATGCACAGCAGGCCGCCTGCGGCCGCGGCATGGAGCGCCGCCGTCAAGGCGCGGTCCGCGCTCGGGCCGAGGAATGGCCAGAACCGCGGACACGGGGTTTCACGGCGGTGGAGCCAGCGATGCAGCAGCCAGCGGAACTCCAGAGCGGCGGTCAGCCCCACGGCTGAAAGGAAAGCGAACAGGACCGCGATCTCGTGGGGCTTGGCATGGTCCCGGATGGACATCAGTTCGACTCTTGGGGTTCCGGGGGCGCCTCGCCGGACTCACGGGCGTCCTGGCTGGCCGGGCTCTCCCCTCTCACGGTGAACTCGGAACGGTCGAGGACCCTGCCTGAGGCGTCCGCCAGTTCCAGGCAATGGCTGCCTTTCTCCGGCGGCCAGGAAAAGGGCGCCGAGGCCGCGCCGAGGTACTGGTCGTCGAGCCGC
>JACRNU010000107.1 GCA_016234805.1 Elusimicrobiota bacterium | reverse complement strand
GCCTCGAGGAGGACCTTGACGTAGGGCATGGCCGACCCGTCCATGATGGGCGGCTCGTTGGCCGTGACGAGGATGTCGAGGTTGTCGATGCCCAGGCCCGTCAGGGCCGAGAGCACGTGCTCGACCGTGTGCACCTTGGCCTCGTGCAGGCCGAGGTTGGTGCCCCGGACCGTGGTGACCACGAAGTTGAGCCTGGCCGGGATCATGGGCGTGCCCGCGAGGTCCGTGCGGAAGAAGCGGATGCCCACGTTGGCCGGAGCCGGCCTGAAGGTGATGGTGGAGGCGTTGCCGGTGTGCAGCCCGATCCCGCTGAGCGACGCTTCCCGCTTGATGGTGGTCTGCGTGTCCATGTTCAGCCCTCCCGAGACTTGACGGGCTCGTCCGCGAGCCCGAGCTTCTTCTTGACGGCTTTGACGGCCTCGTAGATCTCCGGGAGCTTGCCGTAGAGGACCTGGAGCTTCATGGCCTCGCGGTGGGGCCGCGAGGGGATGCCGAAGTGCATCTCGCCCTTGGGGATGTCGCGCATGATCCCGGTCTTGGCCATGACGATGGCGCCGTCGCCGACCTTGATGTGCCCGACGAGCCCCGCCTGGCCTGCCAGGACCACGCGGTCTCCCAGGGTCGTGGAGCCGGAGACCCCGGTCTGGGCCACGAGGAGGCAGTCCTTCCCGGTCTTGACGTTGTGCCCGATCTGGACCAGGTTGTCGATCCGCGTGCCCGCGCCGATGACCGTGGAGCCCGTGGTGGCGCGGTCGATGGTCGTGTTGGACCCGATCTCCACGTCGTCGCCCACGACGACGTTGCCGAGCTGGGGGATCTTGCGGTGCCGGCCGGTCTTCTTGTCCGTGGTGAAGCCGTACCCGTCCCCTCCGATGACCGCGCCGGGCTGGATGATCACCCGCTCGCCGATGACGCAGTCCTCGCGGATGACGACGCGGGGATGGAGGACGCAGTACCGCCCGATGCGGACATTGTCCCCCACGAAGCAGCCGGCGCCGATGGAGGAGCCTTCGGCCACGAGCACGCCTCGCTCGATCACGGCGAAGGGGCCTACGCTCACGCCGGGCCCGAGCTTGGCCTGGTAGTGGACGCAGGCCTTGGTGTCGATGATCGGCGCGGTCTTGACGCGCTCGTCGTGGATGATCCAGAGGACCTGGGAGAATGCGTGCTGGGGGTCTTCCACGAAGATGCGGTTCTTGGCCTTGATCGGGGAGCTCGCGGGCAGAAAGATGCAGCCCGCGTTGGAAGCCTGGGCCAGGGCCGCGTATTTGGGATTGCCCAGGAACGAGATGTCTTCCGGGCCCGCTTCCTGGAGGCCTGCGGCGCCCGTGACCACGAGGGAGCCGTCTCCTTCGAGCGTGCCGTTGGTCAGATCCGCGATTTCAGCGAGGGTCTTTCGCATAAGCTTTTGGGCCGAGGGGGTCACCCGCCCCGCAGGGCCTGGATCACCTTCTCCGTGAGGTCCACGGCTTCATGGCCGTAGAGGATGTTGTTCTTGTCCACCACCACGCTGATGCCCTCCCTGCGGGCCACGTCCATGATGACGCGGTGGATCTTGCCCAGGAGGATCTCGGTCTTGCGGCTTTCGAGGTCCAGCAGGTTCTTCTCCGCGGCGGACTGGATGTTGCGGAGCTCTTCTTCTTTCCGGGCCAGTTCGTCCGTCTTCTTTTGGAGCCGGGCATCGAGGTCCGCCAGGGCCTGCGCCGCGGGCGAGGGAGCTTGCGGAGCCGGAGCGGTCGTGGCGGAAGCGGCGTCCTGGGATGGAGGCGGAGAGGGAGGGGGCGCGGTCACGGTGGACCCAGGGATGCCCGGCAGGTGGATCGGGCCGGTGGAGGCCGGCGCGATCACGGCGGCCGGGATGGAGGCCGACTCGCTGCTGACGGGAACAGCGGCCGGCGGGGGTTTCGGGGCCGCTGCTTCCGCGGCCGCAGCCGCATCCAAGACCCCGCGCTCCGCCTTGAGCGTGGCGACTTCGCCGCGCAGGCGGAGGATCTCCGCCTTGCGGATGTTGACACCCTCCTCTGCCTGGCGGACCGCGTCCGCGAAGGACTCTTTGGCCCGCGCGGTCTCGGGGTAAAGCTTGAACACTCGGACCATGTCCACATAGCCGGCCGAGCCCCGCTGGGCCCGGTTCTCCTCGAGGGAGAGTTCCATGGCGGACAGCGGAGCCGGTGCCGGCCACGACAGGCCGAGACACATGAGGACAACGCGGAAGATGCGCGTCATCGGAAGGAGATATTCTACCAAAAAAGGGGGGAAGAGGGGGCTCTTCTGGGGGACCCTATAATAGAAAATATTACTTTAAGGGCTCAGAGAGGTCGTCGCCGTGGGCGACGAGCTCTGCCCCGCCTTCGAGAAGGTTCGTTTTTTCCCGTTGACAAAGAGAGGAACCGGGGCTATCCTTCAGGATAGGTCCTATGCGCCGCGTCATCGCCGTCGGTTGGGTCGTCGCCTTCCTTGCGGTCCTGCCAGAGCCCTCGCGGGCGGGACCGGGGACGCCCTCCTGCCTCAACGAGTCCGAGTCCGATGATGCCAAGAAGGCGTGTCGCTGCGTGGAGGCCCTTGACAGGGAGTTCGGAGCGCTCATCCCGGCGCTGACGGCAGCGCTGGGGCGCAAGGCGCCTCTGGAGCGGCATTGGGCCGCCGAGTGCGGCAAGGCGAAGGAGCCCCGCGAGATCGTCGCGGACCTTCTGCCTCCGGAGCAGGTCGCCGCGCTCCTGGACCCTCCTGACGGGAGGGGAGTGGCTGGGAGGGCCGGTGACCGCGTGGCCGGGACGGGCAGGCTGGTGGATATCGGCGACCTCGCGGGGCTCTTCGACGGCCGGCGCGGCGGGAGCATGGCCAACCTCACGGGCCCAGGGCCGGGCGTCGGCGGGGCGTCCGGGGCAGGCGTGAAGGAGAAGACCCAGCCGGAGCAGCTTCGCGAGGCGTTCGACCTGCCGCAGCTTGCGGACGTCAAGAAGCTCAGCGGCATGCTCTTGAGCGAGGTGAAGACGGATTGGAGCAGGACCGAGCAGGGCAGGGAGCTTCTGGGCCTCTGGAAGGAGCATGGGATTTCCGGCGTGCCGATCGTCCTGGGGACGATCGAGGACGAGGGCAAGGGCGGCTTCTACGACCCCAACGCCAAGCTCCTCGCCGTCAATGCGGCGCTCGTGACCAAGAGCTATCCCTGGGCCGAAGGCAAGGACGATTTCCAGCTCGCGGCCTACCTTGTCTCCCACCCGGCGGAGCGGGGAGAGATGCTCTACGACATCTCCGACATGCTGTTCCACGAGGGTTGGCATGCCGCTCAATTCGCGCAGCGGCCGCTTCAGGCCGCCTACGACGTCCCCGCCAAGGACTACCTGCCTCTTGAGGAGGAAGCCAAGCTGCGCGGCGCTTCCTATTTCATGCAGCGCGTGGCGCTGGAGAAGAAGACGGGCAAGAAACATCTCCTTGAGTCAGACAACGTCTACTTGGCAGCCCAGCGCAGCGAAGCCTTGGTCCTTTCCGCGTACGGCAGCGACCGGTTCCGCAAGGATGTGCGCGACCTGTACGCCTCCAGGGAGGGGGACGCCGCCATGGGCTTCGGCGACGCCATCAAGCTGCAGAAGGACCGGCTCAAGACCGCGTTCTCGCCGCTCAAGAAGAAGGCGCTCGAGGATGGACTCCGCGTCCTCGGCGAGGCGGAGGCCTTCTACAAGACCGAGCTGCCTCGCCTGGCCAAGCAGGCCGTCCAGGGTTCGCCGCGGTACATGGTGGCCATGGGCGAGAGCCTGGTGACGGGCTCGCCGGACAAAGCGCTCGTCGCGCTGTACATCGGGGTCGAGGGCCTCAACGCGTCGGAACCGAAATGGGTCCAGGAAAACTCCCCGCGGCTCCGGGCGACTTTCGACAAGGCCATCGACGCGGAGAAGTCCGCCCTGAAGAAGGAGTGCGGGGCCCGTCCGGGAGAGCCTGCCTGCGTGCAGAGGAAGACCAACCTGGAGGATGCCTGCCGCTACATCGGCCGGGATCCATGCTGATGGCCAGGCCCAGCCCGCGTCTGGGGACCGCCCCATGGCTTTCCGCGCTGGGATGCGCGCTGTTGCTGGCGGGATGCTCGGATTCCGCCCTGGAGCGCCTGGCCGGCCTGCTCGGGAGCCGACCCGCTGCCCAGGCCGGGGGCCAGGGCGCTGCGCTCGGGGTGCGGCCCGGAGAGGCCGCGCCGGAGGCTTCTCTGCCGACCATGAAGACCTATAAGACCTATCGCGACCCTCAGGGGCTGTTCTCGTGCGACGTCCCCTCGGCGTGGGCCCGGTCGGTGGATGAAGGCACCGAGACCAGGAACGTGAGCTTCATGCTCCGTCTGCCGCGGACCGAGGATCCCAAGCGGTCCTCGGTCTTCTCCCTGTCGGTCTATCACTACGCTCCGGGCGGCGGACAGTTCTCCTCGGCGGATGACTTCGTGCGGAGGAACGCCCAAGCGCTGCCCGGCGCGGAGGCGGAGCCGGTCAAGGAGGTGCTCCTGAAGGCCGGCCCAGCCAGGCGATGGTCCATGACCCTGCCGCCCATGGGCTTCCCGGAGGCCATGGGCGCGAGCAGGATCAGGGAGTCTCTTGTCGTGGTCCGCGCCGGCAAGGGCTTCTTCGTCTTGAGCTATTCCTCGCCGGACGACGCCCACGCATCCAACCAGCCGTATTTCGAGAGGCTGCTCGAGACCTTCGCGCCGTCCGTCCCGTAGTACGCGGCCAGCTCCACGATGATGAACAACAGCAGGAACAAATGGACCAAATATACGGAGAGGGCTTGGACGGAGCCGACCGGCCCGGTCAGTCCGGCCACGCAGTCAAGCGTCATTCGAAACGATGCCATTGAGCGCCTCCAGCAGGAAATCATCCGAGTCGTCCGCCTCGACCAGCATGGGGAAGAATTTCCTGAAAAGGTCCGGGTATTCCCAGCTTGCCGTGACCTCGCCATGCTTGCCGGCTTGACCGCCTGCTATTTCCCACATCCCGTTCGATAAGGGTCTCCCCTTGAGTCCCGTGACCGAGATGGCTCGGCCCGACGGGACATCCGCCGGAAAGGGGATGAGTATCCGTCGGCGATCGGTGTCCATGGAGACCGGGAACGTCAGCTCGAGCCTCGGGCGGGATGGGATCTTTTGCAGGAGAGCTTCCATCGGGGAGGACAGGAAGCCTTCCTGTTCAAGGAAACGCTGGTCCGGCGTGAGGGGCAATCCGGGATTCTGAGGTTCTCCTGGTCCGGCTCCCCATCGGCAGCGGGCGTTCTTATAGTTCAATGCCGATTCAACAGGAAACACGTAAAGCCAGCGCTTACGGCTGCCGGGAACCGCCGTTGCCCCGGGAGGCAGTCTGCTCGGAGGAACGGATGAATTGAATATGTACAGCCGCTTGTTCCCCGGCCCCGATGTCGGAATCGGTCCCGGCGTTGTGAAATCCCCGCGACGATCGAAGTAGAGCAATCCGTTCAAGAGAGAACTTTGCTGGGGAGAGGTGATCCGGGCCGCGGAAATCCGGCTGGACGTGATGCCCTGTGCCTTCAGCGCGGGAAGGAGCGCGCGCACGTCGCGGAACGTGATGTCGGTATGCGCGTATTGGGCTTGGCCCATGCACCGGCTCAGGATGTTCGCGGCCAATAAAGAGAGAAGGCCCGCTCGCGCCAGGTTCAAGAGGGACCGAGGGATTCGATCAGCCGATTTTTTCAGAATCCAGGAAACCAGCATGGCGAGGAAAAGCGCCGGCCCGGCAAGAAACGGGCTGAAATAGTAATAAGTATTCCTCTGGAGGATGATGCCTGCCGGAAGGAGGAAGAGCCACGGAACAAAGGACAGGACCGCAAGGATGGAGAGGTCCGATCGGGGCTTTCTCTCCCGCGTGGAGGAGGCCGCCCAGCCCAATAAAAAAGTGCCGATGAGGAAAAATAAGGCGAGCGCTCGCGCCTGGGCCGCCGGGGCTGTTATTAGGTACGCCAGAGAATCCGCTACGGCTTGGCGCGAGAGCGAAAACCAGGAGACGACGATGACGAGGATGGCGCCCACGCTCGTCGGCAGGGGCCTTCGGGGAGGGAGCATGATGAAAAGCACGAGCAAGGCGGGAGCAAAAAGTATCGCGATGGGATGCGTCTGCAGCAGGAGAGCCAGGAGAAAGGCCGTCGCCAACCAGTGCCTGTCGCGGCCGGTCCGACATGATCGGATCGCCGAGAGGATCAGGAGGACGGCCAGCATCGGCTGGAGCGCTGGAGCCCATAGGACCTGCAGCGCGGAGCGCGGGAGCAGGAGTTGCATGGAAAAAAGAACCATCAGCGATCCGGATGTGGGATCGCCGATCTTGTTTCCCAGCAAAAACACGAGAACGAGGCACGTGCCGGCCAGCATCGCCAAAAAGAGGACAGCGGCTTCGGGTCCCAGGCCCAGCCTGGCGAGTAGTCCGACGTGCAGTCGCCAGAATGCGCCGCTGTTGATGCCCGGGATGCTGTTGGGAGGCCCCCTCAATGGACAGCCCTGCCCCTGGAAACATCGGCTGCCCAGGTTTATTTCCCGCACGGCATCGGAGTGCGGCACGGAATCGAATCGATTGGTGGCTATCCCAAAAAGGAGCAGGCTGATAAGGAATATGCCCGTGGAAACCGCGACGAGGGGGAATCCCGTGACTCTGGGGCTTCTAATCATTGGCGAGCCCGCTGCATGCGGCCGGAGCACTAGAAAAGGTTGCCGATCCCGAAGTTGATCTGGTAGAGCTTCTCGCCGGGCCGGTGGTTGAAGCCGTAGCCGTAGTCGAGCCGGATGGGGAAGGCCGGGGTCACGAAGCGCACGCCGATGCCGACGTTCGTCTTGATGTCGTTGATCCCGGTGCCGACGCGCAGGCGGATGTCTTCGGCGTTGTACCACGCGTTGCCCGCGTCGAAGAAGAACACCAGCTTGACGATGGATTTGCGCCGTTCCCGGGCCAGGGGGAATCCGAACTCGGCGTTGAATACGTCGCGCACGCGGCCGCCATAGGGGGCCCCGGCCTCGCCGCTCGGGGCGTAGCCGCGCAGGGAGTCCTGGCCGCCGATGAAGTAGCGCTCGTCCACCGGGACGACCTTGGTGGTCGCGAACTGCGAGACGTACTGCAGGCGGTTGTAGAAGCTCAGGACGAAGGGCCACTCCCCCACGGTGAAGAGGCGGTAGTGCGCCTGGTTGTTCAGCGAGGGGGAGAAGAGGTTGATGTCCCCGCCGAAGGGTCCGCCGGTCATGTTGAAGGCGATGGAGTGGCGGCTTCCCGAGGTCGCGTCCCAGAAGTTGTCGCGGGTCTCCCGGGCGAAGGAGAGGCCGGCCCCGGAGTTGATGACCTCCTTCTCCGAGATGATGCCGCGGAAGGCGGAATTGACGTTGGTGTAGGAGACCGTCTTGAACCCGTAGTTGACGCCGATCTGGTAGCGGCCGTCCCGCAGGCGCGGGCCGATGTTGATGCCGCCGCCGGTCTGCTTGCGGACGTAGGCGTTGGAGATGGCGCCGAAGGGCTGGACCCGCCGGGTGTTGAAGACGTCGAGCCCCAGGCTCATGGGCTTGTTGAGCACCCAGGGGGTCCACCAGGAGATGGAGTAGTCGTTGACCCGTCCGCCGAACTGCCACTGGACGCTGGTGCGCTGGGCCCGGCCGAAGAGGTTCATGTGGGAGAGGGAGAGGGTCCCCAGCATGCCGTCGGTCGAGGAGTAGGCCATGCCCGCGGTGAGCAGGCCGGGCTTGCCCTCGACGATGTCGAAGATGACGCCGACCTTCTCGGGGTCCGTGGGACTCTCCTGGAAGTCCACGCCCACGTCGTCGATGAAGCCGAGGTTGAGGATGCGGTCCCGGCTGGCGAGCACTTTGGACCGGGCGAAGGCCTCGCCCGGCTTGAGGAGGACCTCACGGGCGATGACATAGCGCTTGGTGGACTTGTAGCCCTCGATGTCGATGTAGTCGATGTAGACGATGTTCCCTTCGCTGACGCGGTACTCGACGTCCATGAGCCCGGTCTGGGGGTTCAGGGTCTTTTTCGGGGACACGCGCATCTTGAGCCGGCCGCGCTCGGCGTAGGCTTCCTGGATGTTGCGGACGGTCTCCTCGTAGCGCTCGTGGTCGAAGACCTTGCCCTTCTTGTAGTCCAGGCCGCGGGCGAGCTGGGTGGAGGTGTAGATGATGTTCCCGGAGAAGGTCGAGTCGCCGAACTTGTAGGAGCGGCCCTCGGAGATGGAGATGTCGATGAAGATCTTCTCTCGGTCGTCGGAGAAGTGGACCGCGGGAGTGGTGATCGCGACGTCGAGGTAGCCCTTCTTGAGGTAGAACTGCTCGATCTTCTTGACGTCCTCCGGGAGCTCTTTCTCGGCCAGGGTCTTCTTGCGCTTGTTGCGCATGAGCTTGAGCAGCTTCCTGGGCTTGAAGGCCTTGACCCCGTCGAGGGTCACCAGGGTGATGCGGGAGCGAGGGCCCTCCTCCACGTCGTAGACGATCTCCTCGTGCCAGGTGGCGGTGTCCGCGACCCGGCGGTAGGAGGCCTTGGCCGCGAGGAACCCCTTCTCGCGGTATTTCTCGAGGATCTTGTCCGTGCCTTCCCGGAGCTTGATCTCGTCTAAGGGGTCGCGGGACTTGAGGGGCACGGCGTCCTCGAGGGTCCCTCGGGAGACCTTCTTGTTGCCTTGGAACCGGATCTTGCTGATGAGGGGCTTCTCCTCCACGATGAAGGTGAGCTTGACCGCGGTCGAAGAGCCCGCCACGGCCGCGAAGTTGGAGGGCACGGGCTTGCCCGTGGGGGAGATGTCCAGGGCGACTCGGTCGAAGCTGCCGAGCCCGTAGAGGCTCTGGCGGTCGCGCTCCATGTCGGGCCGGTCGTAGAGGTCGCCCTTGCGGACCTTGACCGTGGTGCGCACCGTGCCCGGCTTGACGTTCCTGGCGCCTTTGACGTCGATCTCGTCGATGACCCAGGGAGGGGGGATGTCGTCGGAGGCCTGGGCCGCGACCGCCGCGGTGGAGACGGGCATGCCCGGGAGCTGGGACGGGGAGACGGCGGTCGCGGAGGAGACGGGGACATCCGGCTCTGCCGCGAAAGCGGCCCCGGCCGCGGCGAGCAGCAGGACGAGGACGCCGCAAGGCATCTGCCGGGGTCGTCCGGCCTGCGGCCGGCCGGCGTCCTCGGAGCTCTGCGGAGAGGGCCGTCTTGGACTCCGGACAGGCCGGTTGAGTTCCAGGGGCACTATCGGGCCAGCCTCGTCTTGCCGGATCGCATGGGCGCGGGCCGGGGGGAGGGGACGGGCTTGGGCGTCCCGCGCACCGGGTCGTAGTAGTCCAAGCCCGAGTGGTCGATGACCTCTTCGCCCATGAGCAGGCGCAGGGTGTTCTTGAGCTTCAGGTGCTGGATGAAGATGTCGTTCTCGGGCTTGAGGTCCGGCCGGCACTGCGGGGACTTGAAGTAGAACGACAGCCACTCCTGGATGCCGCGCAGGCCCGCCCGGCCCGCCAGGTCGAGGAAGAGGACGAGGTCGAGCACGATGGGCGCGGCGAGGATGGAGTCGCGGCACAGGAAGTTGATCTTGATCTGCATGGGCATGTCGAGCCAGCCCGCGATGTCGATGTTGTCCCAGCCTTCCTTGGCGTCGCCCCGGGGAGGGTAGTAGTCGATGCGCACCTTGTGGTGGTATCGGCCGTAGAGGGCGGGATAGAGCTCGGGCTCGAGGATGGTGTCGAGGACCGAGGTCTTGCTGATCTCCTTGGTCTTGAAGGAGCCCGGGTCGTCGAGGACCTCGCCGTCGCGGTTGCCCAGGATGTTCGTCGAGTACCAGCCGCGCAGGGCCAGCATCCGGGCCTTGAGCATGGGCGCGATCGTGGTCTTCATGAGGGTCTGGCCGGTCTTGAAGTCCTTGCCGGCGATGGGCGAGCCGGTGCGCTCGGAGAGCTCCACCATGGCCGGGAAGTCGGCGCTCAAGTTCGGGGCGCCGTTGGCATAGGGGATGCCCTGGCTGATGGCGGCGTAGGCGTAGACCATGGAGGGCGTGATCTCCGGAGAGTCGGCCTTGAGGCCACCCTCGAAGGCCTTGACCGTGGCGTGGACGGGGCTCGGCTTGGGCAGGATCTCGGTGGAGCCGCACCAGAGCATGACGAGCCGTTCGACCCGGTTCTTCCTCTTGAACTCCGCGATGTCCGCGATGACCTGCTGGGCGGCCTCCCACTTGTTCGGGTACTTCTTGAGGTGCGTGGGCTTGAGGTTGCGCAGGTAGGCGGGGTCGAAGACGGCCTTCATGGGGCGGATGGCCGAAAGCTCCTTGGACACGGGCCGGAACTGGTCGGGCGCGAGCACCCCGCACTTGACCGCAGCCTCGTAGACGGAGTCCGGGAAGAGGTCCCAGCCGCCGAACACGAGGTCTTCGAGCCGGGCGAGGGGGACGAAGGCCTTGATGAGGGGCGCGCGGTTCTCGTAGCGCTTGCCGAGCCGGATGGTCTGCATCTGGGTGAGCGACCCGATGGGCTGGCCGAGCCGCTTCTTGCAGAGCTCGACCCCGGCGATGAAGGTGCTCGTGACCGCTCCCATCCCTGGCAGGAGGACCCCGAGGCGTCCCTTGGCCGGGGCCACCCGGGCGGATGGTTTTTGCGATTTCGGATGGTGCTTGCTCATCATAGGGCTTCTCCAGGGGCTTTGGCCGCGGTCGGCGCGCCGGCGGACGCTTTTCCGGCGCCCAGCATCATGGCGAGGAACAGGGGAGCTCCGACCGCTCCGGCCCAAAGGAAATAGTACGTTAAATCGAGGAGCGTCATCGCCGCCAGGAGGTAGATGAAGTCACGCTGGGCCAGGAAGGTCTCGAGGCGGGAGAGAAGAGAGGCGCTCCCCGCGGCCTCGTCCGGAGACGGTCCCCGCTTGCGGGCTTCCAGGCGGCGCCAGAAGGCCAGGCTTGCCGAGCCCACGATGCCGACCGCGGCCGACAGGCCGAGGGCCGGGGCGATGTCGTGCCCGGCGCGGGACATCCCGGCCGCGAGGCACCCGAAGAGGGCGACATGGACGAGGTTGTCGGCCCAGAAGTCGATGTCCGCGCCCAGCGCGGACTCCTGGAACCGGACGCGCGCCATCTCGCCATCGCAGCCGTCGAGCACGGAGTGGAGCCAGACGATGGCCGCCCCGGCCACGTCGCAGGAGGGGGTGAAGAGGAATAGGGCCGAGCCGATCAGGCCGATGATGCCGCTCAGGACCGTCATGAGGTTGGGGGTCACCCGCGACTCGATGATGGCCCGGGTGACGGCCAGCGAGAGGTGGCGGTCGAAGTGGCGCGCCATGAAGCCGTCCTGGCTCTTGAGCCCCATGGACAGCAGCCAGTCCATGATGGGGCCCTGGCGCAGGTTCGCGGCGTCCAGGAACACGGTCGAGCCCGGGGGAAGGAGCACCTTGCTCGGGGTGATCATGTCCTCGGTGCGGAACGGGACGATCTGCATGACCGAAAGGTCCAGGGCGTCCATGAAGGAGACGTGGCTCTTGTAGGGGGCCGTGAGCACGTAGCGCAGGGTCTCGGGCCTGATGAAGTGGTAGGCGGAGATGGACAGGTAGGGCGGGGTGACGCCCTTGAGCTCGCCGCCGGCCTCCTTGCCGAGCCAGGAGACCTCGACCCCCGCGGGGATGCGCAGGGCGGCGACCGTTTCGGGGGACGGCTTGGCCGCCGCGATCGCGATCTTCTTGATGCCCGCGGCCCCCAGGGTATGGAGATGGCGCTCGAGCACGGTCATCCCGCCGATGCGCTCGAACAGCAGCTTGGCGTGGGAAGTCCAGAGTCCCGCGGTCGTGATCATGTCGGGTGCCCTGAAGGGCTCTCCTTCGGGTGGATGTGGGGCGCGCCCTCTCCTTCGAGGGCCGGGGTGGAGCGGTTCTTGTACGCCAGGCTGATGGCGGAGACGCAGAAGGCCGCTTCCTCGAGGTTCTGGCGCGCGGATTCTGGGGACCGCAGGGCGCGCTGGAAGTCCCCGAGCATGGCCTCGAACCATTCCGGGTGGGCCGAGCCCTTGGAGAGCTTCTCGGGGAACGGGGTGCTGGCCGTGTGGGAGCCTCGGGAGATGACGAGCTCGTCGTCGAGGAGCTCGGCCGCGCCTCCGCTGCCGTAGACCACGACCCGGTTGGAGCGGGTGGACGCGCGCCAGGTCAGGTAGATCAGGGCCGTGGCCGTGGAGGTCCGGAGGAAGACCGTGGCCTCCTCCTCGACCCCGCCGCCGTCGGGCTCGAGCTTGACGGCCAGGACCTTGGGCCGCTCGCCCAGGAGCCTGCGCAGGATGTAGAGGCAGTGCCAGCCGTGGTCCACGAGGATGCCGCCGCCCGCGAGGTCGGCCTGGGTGCGCCAGGACCCGGGGACGGCCTGCCCGGCCGGGCGGTCGCGCAGGGTGTGGAACTCCACATGGCTGATCTTGCCCAGGACCCCGGAGGAGACGTTCTCGATGAGCTTGGCGATGATGGGCGCGTAGAGCCAGTTGTGGGCCGTGTACGCGATGCGGCCCGCCCGCGCCGCCTGGTCCATGACCATGCCGAAGTCGCCGACGTAGCGCGCCAGGGGCTTCTCGCAGAGCACGTGGAAGCCCTTCTCCAAGGCGGCCAGGGCCTGCGAGACGTGGAGGGAGGGCGGGGTCGCGATGTCCACGAAGTCAAGGTCCCGCTCGCGCTCCAGCAGGGTCTCGTAGCTCGAGTAGGTGCGCACCCCGGGCCAGGCGTCCGCGGCCGCCTTGAGGCGGGCCTGGGACTCGTCGGCCACGGCCGCGATCTGCCAGCCCCGGCGCATGAACGCCGGGGTGTGCGCGGCGTGGGCCACCTGGCCGTAGCCGATGATCGCGCCCGTCAGGCCTTCATGTTCCATGGTTGTGCCGTTTGGCCGTCGCGGCCAGGGATTCCTCGAAGATGTCCGCGCCCCGCATGGCCTCTTCCATCGTGATGACTAGGGGAGGGTTGATGCGGATGTTGGAGTTGTAGCACATGCTCAGCAGGCCGCGCTTCAAGGCCTCGTCGAAGAGCTCCCGGGTGATGTTCCCGGCCAGGGGCTTCTTGGTCTTGCGGTCGCTGACCAGGTCGACCCCGATCATGAGCCCGCGGCCCTGGACCCGGCCGATCCAGGGGAACCGGTCCTGCATCGCCGAGAGGCGCTTGAGGAGCGCGGCGCCCACGCGGGCTGAGTTCTCGACGAGCTTTTCCTCCAGGATGATGGAGAGGGTGGCGTCGCAGGCGGCTGAGGCGAAGGGGTTGCCCCCGTAGCTCGACGAGGAGCCGCTCGGGTTGGCCCAGGGCTTGGAGGAGGCGATCTCGGTGGTGGAGACCACGCCGGCGACCGGGAATCCGCCTGCCATGCCCTTGCCGATGGTCATGATGTCCGGGACCACGCCCTCGTGGTCGCAGCCCCACATCCTTCCGGTGCGGCCGAAGCCCGTGATCATCTCGTCGCAGATGAGCATGCAGCCGAGCTCGCGGGAGAGCTCCCTCAGGCCCTTGAGGAAGCCGGGGGCCGGGATAACGTTGCCCGCGGTCCCCTGGACGGGCTCCACGATGATGCCGCAGAGCGCGCCGGTCGTGGTGCGCCTGATGAGGTCCCGGAGGAATTCCAGGCAGTGGGCCGCGCAGTCGTGCTCGCCCTGGGCCTTCAGGGGGCAGCGGTAGGAATCCGGGTAAGGGGCGCTGAAGAGCCCGGGCATCAGGGGGCCCAGCTCGTGCTTGAAGGAGTCGCCGAGCACGCCGAGCACGCCCCCGGTCTTGCCGTGGAACCCGTTCCAGAAGCCGAGGAGCTCGAACTTTTTGGTGCGGCTCTTGGCCAGGCGCACGGCGGCTTCTACGGCCTCCGCGCCCGACGAGTAGAGCATCACGCGGTCGAGGCCCTTGGGCGCGACCGAGGCCAGGCGGTTGACCCAGGAGGAGCGGCGGGCCGAGGTGAAGCTCCCGACCGTGATCCGCGAGAGCTGTTCCGAGAGGACGCGCACGTACTCGGGGTGGGAGTAGCCCAAAGACGCCACCCCGATGCCGGCGAGGAAGTCGAGGTACTCGCGGTCGTCCTCGTCCCGGAGCGTGGCGCCGCGGCCGCTCTTGATGGCGATCTGGGAGAAGAGCGCGAAGGACTGCAGCCCGGGGGCCAGATGGTTCTGTTCTTCGAGGAAGAGCGCGCGCGACTTGGGACCGGCCTGGAAGATGGGTCCGCTGGAAGTCGGTTTCTTGGTGGTCGTGGTTTTCATGGGGGGAGCTCCCTGGCCAACTCGCCGGTCTTTCTCGCGGGCTTGCCGGCTCTGTGATGGGGCAACTTGCGGTCCGGAGGCAATCGCAGGGCCTTGAGGCGGTTGCTGAGGTGCCAGGCGATCTGGCGGGCCGCTTCCTCGCGCACCTTGGCGAAGCTCGGCCAGGAATTAATGTCGATGACGTGGACGGTGCTGTCCGCGGTGATGATGGCGTCGCCGCCGAAGACCTCGAGGTCGACCGAGCCGGCCGCGTCCTTGACCGCGGCCGCGAGCTCATCGATGGCGAAGGGGAAGCGCCGGGCGCTGGCCGGGTCGTGGTAGAACCAGGTGAACCACTGCCCCGGGCCGACTCCGTAGAACTTGATGAGGTCGCCGTCGATGTGGCGCTGGAGGATCATGTGCCGGATCCCGCGGCGCTCGAAGTCCAGCCGCCAGGCCTCGGCTTCCGCGAGGTCGCGGGCGTAAACCACGTCCCGGGTGGTCGTGTTGTGGACGTCCCCGCGCTTGACCCACAGCCCGGGGGACCAGTCGAAGCACGGCTCGCGGAAGGTTCCCGTGGAATGGACGGGCCGCAGTTCGGTCGGGGGGAAGTTGAGCTGGGGAAGAGGCTCGAAGGCCTTGATCATCTCGGTGCGGTAGCAGGCCAGGACCGAGGTGGGCGGGTTGACCATGACCACGGAGGACCCCTCAAGGGACTTGAGCCGCATGAGACGCGGGTAGGCCTCGCACATGGGCAGGACCATCTGGTAGCCGGCGAGGTCCGAGCGGTCGGCCTCTTCCGGGGTCATCAGCCTGGTCCCGATGCGCAGGCCCGAAACCTGCTCGAGCACGGCCTTGAGGATGAGCGCGTCGTCGCTCTCGCGTCCCGGCGAGTTCGTCAGCTCCCGTGCGATCCCGAGGCAGGTGATTAGCAAGCCTCCCCCCCGGGGAGGCGCGCAGCTGTGGGGGCTGAGTGCCGTCTCATGAAGTTCTCCTTGACGAACTGTTCGGCAGTCTTGACGTCCTCCGGCCTGTCCACGTCCACCGTCTTGCCCAGGCACCAGCCCCGGACCGAGCCGAGGCCGGCCTCGGCGGCCAGGAACCAGCGCAGGCTCCGGTGGGCGGTTGCGGAAGGAAGGGAGCGGGCGCGGGCGCCCGTCATGTAGTAGAGCCCCGCGGTGGCCCAGCGCCGGACAGCGCATCCCTCGCCGAGGGACCGGATGGAGCCGTCGGGCGCCATGTCGGCCCATAAGGGCTTCTCGTCGTCGATGAAATCGGTCAGGCCGAGCCCGCAGGAGGCCTTCAAGCGCCGCATCTCGAGGATGAAGCGGGCCGTCTTTTCAGGAGGCACGAGGGCGTCCGCCGTGGAGATGACGAAGTCCGGCTCGTCCGACAGGGACCGGGCCACGAGGCGGAAGCTCTCCCAGGAGGAGGCGGTGTCCTCCACGATGAACCGCCAGGCCGGGTCCGGGAACGAGGCCTTGAGGAAATCTCTCGCCGCGCCGCAGCGGGTGTTGGAGATCATGGTGACGGAGGCCGCGCCCGTGCGGATCAGGCCGCCCGCGACCCAGCCGCACAGCGGCCGGCCCGCGATGCGGACCATGGGCTTGACCGTTCCCGGGAAGGCGTCCTTGAGCCGGATGCCGTCTCCGGCCGCGATGATGCCTCCGGCGAAGGGGCGTTCAATCGCGGTCAAGGCGGGCCTCCAGATGGGTAAGGTCGGGCAGGGCCCAGCACTCGGGGCAGCAAGCCGCGGCCGGGTCGGCCGTGATGAGGGCGTGCGGCATGCCGAGGCCCTCGGCGCCGCGCATGTCGCGGCGCACGGAGTCGCCGACCATCAGACAGTCGGCGGCCTTCAGGCCGAGGTTCCGCGCGGCGTGGAGGAAGATCGCGGGGTCGGGCTTCTCGGCGCCCACGACGCCGGAATCGGAGATCGTGTCGAAGAGCTCGAGCAGGCCTTCGCCGTCGAGGACGCTGTCGAGGTTGCCGTAGAAGTTGGAGACGATGCCGAGCCGGAAGCTGCGGCGCAGGCGCTCGAGGACCGGCCGGTTGCGGCGGAAGTGCCTCCGGCAGTCGTCGAGGAAGCGCGCCACGACGCGCTCTCCGGGGCCCTTTTCTGCCGGGGTCGTCCGGCCTGTGGCCGGGCCGCTTCCTATTGTCTCCGGAGGCGGCACGCCCGCGCCAGAGACGCCGGGCGCGGTCAGCCGGCGTCCTCGGAGCTCCGCGGAGAGGGCCGCCGCGGGCGCGGGCAGGGGCGCTTTCCTGGCCAAGTCAGGAGCCAGGGTCTCGAGCACGCAGTGCGCCTGCAGGGCGAGTGTCTGCTCGAGATCCAGGCCCGAGAGCTTGAAGCGCTTGGCGAGGTTGTCGTCCGACGCGTAGAACGCCCTGTCGAACTCCTCCCTGCCGCGGCTGACGAGGCCTTCATCCTTATATAGGGAGAAGAACCGGTCGATCCAGGTCGTGCCGTCGGCGTCCAGGGTCCCGCCGAAATCCAGCAGAATGGCGCGCATAACTCGGGTATTCTACCAAAATGGGTCCTGGCATTCACCGGCATCGCTCCTAGGTTAATTTCGTGAGCTTCTGGCCACCGCTGATATGAGCGAGAGACTTCCACCGTCGCCGGCCTCGAACAAAGTTGCGGCGCCGTCGATGGCTGTTTCGCTTCCGCACGAGGATCGCGTCCAGCGTG
>JACRNU010000006.1 GCA_016234805.1 Elusimicrobiota bacterium | reverse complement strand
TTACAGTCTCCGGATGGAGATCGTGGCGCCTGTTTTCGCCAACGTCTGCTACATGCTGGGCCTGGATCGCTTCACGCTGCGGGGAAACACCAAGGTGCACGTCCAATGGCGCCTCTACGCGCTTGTCCACAACATCCACAAGATCAGCAGATACGGCTGGGCGGGAGCCGGATAGGCCTCACGCTCAAGGAGGCGGGACGCGCCGAGGGCCGAAAGGGAGTTTACAGCGACTACGGAGGACAAAGGGATTGAAAACGGGTAGAACCCGGATAGAATGGAGGAAGGACGGCGGCAGCAAGCTGAGCCGCCAGAGAAAAGACCCGCCGCCGCGGGGCGGGGACGCGTCAAGAAAGAGGTTTTTCTACAGCTTCGTTCCAAAGTGTCTATTTCGGCCAGTTATCCGCACCCAGAATAGAACGCTATCAGAACCCGCTATGGGTGGAAGCCTATTTTTCGGGGCGGCTCCTTGGGTGAGGTCATGAGCCATTTGATAGCGTCAAAGATGTTGGCAATCTGTGCATCGTGACCGATGATGCGGCGCTCCAATTCGTGGAGTTTGGCCGCCAATTCCTTGTGGATTGCCAGGGTCTGGCGGACCATCACGAAAGTCCGCATGATCGCGATGTTGACATGGATGGCCCGAGGACTCCTGAGAACGCTGGAGAGCATGGCCACGCCTTGCTCTGTAAAGGCATGGGGGAGATATCGGCTCCCTCCCCGTCCAGGGCGCTTTGATATTCCAGTTTGGAATATCAAACCTTCGGCTTCGGCGGGATCCAACTGGAACATGAAATCAGCGGGGAAGCGGTCCAGGTTTCGCTTGACGGCTTTGTTGAGGTTGAAGGTGGTCACTCCATAGAGCGCGGCCAGGTCGGCATCCAGCATGACCCGGAAGCCGCGGATCAGCAGGATGCGGCGCTCGATGCCCTTTGCCTCGACAGGAAGTCCCATAACCTATATACGAGCGAGGCCTGAAAAAGTTCCCTCATTTGATGGACGCGGCGAAATCCTCGAGAAGTCCCATCTGCGACGCGTGGAGCCCGACCCCTGGCCGGACCTGCTGGATGGCGTTGACGGCCTCGACCGCGCTTGCCTGCAGTCCCCTTCGGATCAAAACCGCGGCAGCGACCATGGCTGAGCGGCCATGGCCGAGCGCGCAATGGATGTAGATTCCGCGGTCCTTCCACGCAGCGGCCTTCTCAACCAGCCCTGTGAAGCTTTCAAGATCGGTCACCGAGCCGTCGAACACGGGAAGGCACAGATAGGCCTTCCCTTTCGCTACGCTAGGCGCCAGGCGGAACTCGGAGGTGAGGTCCACGATGAGGCTGATGTTGGCCGGAAGTTCGGAGGCGTAGGGCCTGCGGCCCAGCCATATCCCGGGCGCGATCTCGTTGCAGATGTCCTCGCGGCTGAGCAGACGGCCGGCCTGCCACGCGATCCAGGCGAAGAATAAGTGCGGACCGAAGGGGATCCAGGCCCACCAGGCCTGGCTTCCGTCGGGCCGCTTTCCGAAGAAAGACGGCTTGGAAAGCGCGTAGGCAACAGACACGCACGCGAAACTGATCCCCCACCACGCCAGCAGCCAGCCTCCTGGGCGGTTCTGGAGGCCAAGATAGACGAACAGCGCGCCGATGAGCAGGAATCGGAACGCATTGCTCCTGAGGATCGCCGGGCTATGCACGTCCGAGCCAATCCTTGATGCGCCGGGCCCCGCCGGCTGCCAGGACCAGGACGAGCGGCATGACCGGCACGCGGTAGCGGATGGGCGCGTGGCTGACGGAGTAGGTCACGGTCACGGTCAGGATGAAGACAGCCATCCAGCGGACCCAGGAGTTCGAGCGGAAAAACCAGAACCCGAGCACGGCCAGGGGCAGGATCCACCCGTCGCTCAGGAGCGCCAGGAGGCGCACCAGAGAGGCCTTGTGCGTATAGGCACGATCTCGGGGAACGATCCTCCACACGCCGAAGAACCTGCCGGCGCAGTCCCTGACGAACGCCAGCGGCCGCTCCTTGAGGATGCGCATGGCCGCGGCTTGGAACGCCTTGTCGCTCTGGGCCTCGGGAAGGCCGGCCAGGCGCTGGAACTCGGTGTCCTCGCCAGGGTCGCCGAGGATGCGGTTCTGCTCGTCCGTGCCCAGGGCCTCGTAGGGCACGCTCAGGGCCCAGTACATCTGGATGCCGACCAGGCTCGAGGCAGGGATGAAGGAGCGCATGACCACGAGGTTGCGGACGACCCATACGCCGACCAGGGCGGCAACAGGCAGGCAGAAGGCGAGGAACCTCTTCCAGCGCCAGGTCTTGGTCGAGAACGGGACGCCGGACCCGGCGGAAAACGCGGCGATCCCGATGGCCGGGCTCATGGCTCCGTTGGTCAGGCACATCCAGCCGGCCAAGCCCCCTGCCGCCCACAGCACTCCTGACGGCGCAGGAGGCGCTCGGCCTCCTGCCTCGACCGCGCCCCCAGCTCCGCCCAAGGACATCGCTGATCCGGATCGCACGAGCAGCAGGAAGACGGAGGCCACGAGGAAGGAGAGCAGCGTCTCCCGGAAGAAGTAGGCGCTGTAATAGATGAAGTGCGGTCGGCAGCGGGGGCCTCTCGGAATAGATGCCGTGGTCGAGGAGGTTCACGGCCAGGGTCTCGAAATCCATGCTGCCGAAGAGCTTGGTTCCGTCGAACATCCGGGCCGCGAAGCCCGCCCTCAGGGCCAGGGCCACGAGGAGCCCGAGGAGGAGTTCCCTGCGGCTCACGCCGGACCTCCGGCCCGGCTCAACGCCGGTCCCCCACGCCATCATCCCGGCTGATGGGCAGATGCCGGACGAGGTCCAGGGTCACGCCGAAGGCGGAGAGCACGGTCCCGGAGATGACGGCCAGGCTGCCGGTCAGGACATAGATCCAGTGCTGGTGGATCTGCCGGCTAGTGACATACTCGATGATGGTGCGGGTGTTGAGCAGCACGCCCGCGAGCACGAGCGCCGCCCCGAACGCCAGGGAATAATCCCTGACACGGGGGTGGTCCCAGAACCCGGAAGGCCGGCGCACCGCGATGTCCGAGAGCTTCTGGGCCAAACCCCCGAAGGTCAGGCAGATCAGCGAGCACACCGCCAAGGTCACGATGGCGAGCAGGCGGTAGAGCATGTCCTCGGGATCCTCGAGCCGCCTCAAGGAAATGTACTGGGCGACCGGCCCGATGCCGTAGCCCAGGGCCACGGCCGCGAAGACCAGGCCCGCGGGGCCGAAGATCCTCAACGGATAATAGGAGAAGATGATGCCCAGGATGACGCGCAAAAAGCGCATGCCGTCCGCGAACACGTTGAGCTTGGACTGACCCACCCGCTCCGCGTAGGGGATGTCGGTCTCCACGATCCTGGCGCCCATGCACGCGGCCCGCGCGGTCATGGCCGGGGTGAAGTGCAGGCCCGTGGGCATGGGCAGGAGCCTGGGCAGGAGGCTCCGGGAGAAGAGGCGCACCCCGCTGGCCGTGTCCGTCACGGCTACGCCGGTAAGCCAAGAGATCACGGCCGCGTAGAAGCGGTTGCCCAGCACCCGGACCGAAGGCATCTGCGAGCCCACGTGCAGGCGGCCTCCGATGGCCAGGTCCGCCCCGGCGCGGACGAGCTCCTTGTGGAGGGAGATGAAGCAGAGAGGGTCGATGGTGCCGTCCGCGTCCATGAACGCCAGGAGCTCCCCCCGGGCCGCCTCAAAGCCCGTCATGAGCGCGGCACCGTAGCCGCGGTTGACCGGGTGGCTGATGACCCGGACGCGGTTGAAACGTGCCGCGATCTCGCGGGTCGCGTCACGGGAACCGTCGTCGACCACGAGGATCTCCACCGCGGCCAGGCCGGTCTCCCGGCGGATGGAGTCCTCGGCCGCCAGGCACTGCTCGAGGGCGGCGGCTATGGCGTCCTCCTCGTTGTACGCGGGCAGGACGATGGTGAGGGTTTTTCCGGTCATGCGTTGGTCTCCGGGAAGAGCCGCAGGCGCAGGCTCTTGAGGCTGTCGGCCCCCGAGTACAGGGAATAGGCCGTGAGATAGAGCGTGGGCGAGAGCACGGCCAGGAGCAGGCTCATCAGCCGGAACCGGCCGAAGGAGGAACCCCGGGCCGCGGCAAAGCCCTTGAGCCAGAGGCTCCAGGCCGAGACCGGCCTGGCCTGGAGCGCCTCGTAGAGCACGCCCCTGCGCAGGAGCTCGAGGTCCTCGCGCGCCAGGTAGCCCGGGCTCAATTCCCGTCCCGCGGCCGCGAGCCAGGTCTTTAGGCTCGCGGAGAAGATCTCGCGCATCTTGAAATCGACCGCGATCTTGCGCGGGTCGGAGAGCCCCTGGCTGCACCAGTTGTTGCCGTGCACGCGATGCAGGCCCAGGACCTTCGGGATGTTGGCGCCGCGGAAGGAGAAGAGGGTCTTGACGGTCAGGAAATCGTCGAGGTAGTAGAACAGCTCCCTGGGGATGGGCAGGGCGGCCAGCAGGGCCGGACGCCTGAAGGCCAGGCCGCTCGTGGCCGTGAAGTGGGTGCGGGCTTCCAGGAAATCGTCAAGGGAGTAGGAGGCGGGCCAATCCGGATGGCTCGCGCCCAGGGGCTTCAAATCCCGGGACACGTCGTCGAGCCAGTGCTGGACCACGCCCACGCCCGGATCGTCGAAGAGCGGCGCGACCGCCGAGAGCTTGCCGGGCAGCCAGACGTCGTCGGAATCGAGCAGGCACACGATTTCCCCGGACGCGGCAGCGATGCCGCGGTTGAAGGCCTCCGCCTGTCCCTGGTGCTCGAGAAGAACCGGCTTGACCCTGTCGCCGTAGCCCTTGATGATCTCCCGGGAATCATCGGTCGAGCCGTCGTCAGCCACCACGACCTCGACCTCACGAGCCGGGAAGTCCTGGGCCAGGACGCTGTCGATGGCCTCCGGGAGGAACCTGCCGTAGTTGTGGTTGTCGATGACCACTGAGACCCGGGGGGCGCTTTTCCGCTTCTCAGACATCGAGACATGCCTCGTGCCAGAGCTCGAGCATCAAGAGGCCCCAGAGCCGGTAGCTGTGGTCCCGGCCGCCCGTCTGGTGCTCCCCCCAGATGCGGCGCAGGTAATCCTCGCGGAAGCAGCCCCGGCCCAGAGCCTTGGCGGAGAGCACATGGTCCTCCCAGAAGGACTTGAGCGGGCCCCGGAACCAGCGGTCCTGGGGGATTCCGAAGCCCATTTTCCCGCGGTTAAAAATCGATGGAGGAAGCTCGTTCTTGAAAGCCTCCTTAAGGATCCACTTGTGCCCCTTGAGGCCCTTGAGCTTCCAGTCCCCGGGCATCCTGTACACCAGCTCCACGAACTCGTGGTCCAGGAAGGGGGAACGCCCTTCCAGGGAGTTGGCCATGGTCGCGATGTCCATCTTGACCATGAGACACTCCGGAAGGTAGGTCTTGAAATCCACGGCCAGCATCCCGTTCGTGAAGTCCTCGCCCGAGACAGCGTCGAAGGCATCCTGGATGTAGCGCACGGCGTGGTCAAGGCCGCCCAGCCTGGCCTTGAACGCGTCGGAGTAGAGCTCGGCCTTCTGGTCCTCGGTGAAGTAGCCCACCATGCGCAGGTACCTGCGGGACATGTCCTCGAAAGCCACGGACCTCAGGAACCTCTTGATCCGCCAGGTCGTGCCGTAGGGCGCCCCGGACTCGGGCAGCCATTCCCGGCCCGCCTGCAGGAGGGCCTTGAGCGGCCCCGGAGCGGAGTCGTACATGCGCGCGGCCTTCATGGCGAAGTAACGGATGTAGCCCGCGAAGTTCTCGTCTCCGCCGTCGCCGTTCAAGGCCACGGTCACGGACTTGCGCGTTTCGCGCGCCACGTAGTAGGAAGGGAAAGCGGATGAGTCCGCGTAGGGCTCGCCGTAGTGCCAAGCGAGCTTGGGCAGGACCTCGGCCATCTGGGGCTTGACGATGAACTCGGTGTGGTCGCACCCGTAGCGCCGGGCCACCTCGGCCGCGAAGGGCAGTTCCGAGAACTCCGCCTCCTCGAACCCGATGGAGAAGGTGCGCACCGGCTTGTCCGAGAGCCCGCTCATGACCGCGACCACGATGGAGGAGTCGATGCCGCCGGAGAGGAACGCGCCCAAGGGCACGTCCGAGATCATCCTCAACCGCACCGCCTCCCGGAACTTGTCGCGGATGAGGGCCTTGGCCTCCTCCACATCGTTCGTCACGGGCGGCGCTGCCAGGGGAAGGTCCCAGTACCGACGCACCGTTGTCCGCCCCCCCTCGTGGACGAGGATGTGCCCGGGAGGCAGCTTCTTGACCCTGTCGTAGACCGTCTTGGGCGCGGGGATGTACTGCAGGCTCAGGAACTCGTCGATGGCCGCGGGGTCGATCTCTTTCGACAGGCCGGGCCACACGAACAGGCTCCGCAGCTCCGAGGCGAAGGCCAGGAACCCGGGCTCGTCCGCGTACACGAGCGGCTTCTTGCCGATGCGGTCGCGCGCCAGGAGCAGGCGTCCTCGGCGCTTGTCCCATATCGCGAACGCGAACATGCCCCGAAGGCGCTTGACGCAGTCGTCTCCGGACTCCTTGTAGAGCGCGAGGATGACCTCGGTGTCCGTCCGGGTCCTGAAGGCATGACCGCGCCCCGAAAGCTCGGAGCGCAGCTCGAGGAAATTGTAAATCTCGCCGTTGAAGACGATCGTGAGGTTCCCGCCGTCGTACGAGATGGGCTGGTGGCCCGTGGACAGGTCGATGATGGCCAGCCGCCTCATGGCCAGGCCCACCGGCCCTTCCACGAAATAGCCCTCGTCGTCCGGCCCCCGGTGGGTGAGGAGCCGGTTGGCTTCCTCCAGCCTGCCCCGGTCCGGCGAAACGCCGTCCTTACGGATGATGCCGCAGATGCCGCACATGTGGGGTCAAATATAGCATTTGAGTCCGGCTCATCGGCCCCGGTACGCCCTGACCGCGGCCTGGAAGACCTCGCCCTCGCCGAGCTCCCCCAGACAGCGGTGGTGGACGCAGTCCGTGTAGTCGATGCCCTTCCGGCCGCGCGGCATGCCCAAGCGCACGCAGGGGCTGCACGGGATGCTGCTTCGCAGGTCGCGGTGGCCGACCGGCTCCCAGGCCCCGAGCTCCACCGGGTCCGTCGGGCCCCAGAGCGTGAGGGTGGGCACCCGCAAGGCCATGGCGGCCTTGGCCAGGCCTGTGTCGTTGGAGAGGAACAGGCCGCAGCGCTCAAGGAGCGCGAAAGTCTCGACCAGCCTGCAGCGCCCGGCCCAGGAGGGGATCTCGAACCCCGCGGCCGCCCGCGCGGCAGCGACCGCTTTCGCCTCCTCGGGACCGCCCACGAAGAAGGGCTCGGCCCCGGCCTCGTCGCGCAAGCGGCGGCAGACCGCGCCGAACCGCTCCGCGGGCCAGATCTTGTGGTAGGGGTTGTCAGGAGCGCCGAGGTGCACGCCCACCAGCGCATGCCTGGGCCTGTCCTTGAGCGCCTGGGCAGCGAAGGCCCGCGCGCCCGCGGGGATGGGGAGCTCGGGGCCCGCGAAGCCCTCCGTGGGGCCGGCTCCGAGCGCCTCCAGAAGCCTGAGGTTCCTGCGGACCGCGTTCTCCGGACCAGGGCCGACCCGGACCTTGCGGTTGAGAAGGAGCCTCCGGCTGACCTCCCCGGTCACCAGGGCCCGCTTGGCGAGCCATAGGGAGCGGGCCACGGCTCCCAGCCGGTCCGGAGGGCAAAGCCGGACGCAATGGCCGACGCGCACCCGGGCCGCGGCCAGGGTCTCCCTGAAGAAATGGGCGGGGGACGAAAGGCTGAGCAGGACCCCGTCGAAGCCCCTGTCCAGCAGCCGGGCATTGACGCGCCTGCGCTCCGCCTCGTCGACGCCCTCCCAACGGGCGAGTTCGACGTCGTCCGCGAGTCCCGAAGCCGGGATGAGCTCGAGGCTGACCGGGCTGGGGTTGGCCAGGAAGGTCACCCGGCTCTCCGGATAGAGCCTGCGCAGGCCGGCCAGGACCGGAAGGAAGAAGATGGCGTCGCCGACCGCGGCGTAGCCGAGCACGAGCCACCGCTTGGGGCTGTTTCCGCCTGGCGCGGCCGGCGAGGCCGGCGAGCCAAGCGCGAGCCTGGCCGTGCCCGCCAGCCAGCCCAGGTGCCTGACGAACTCCTTCGCTGATGAGTATCCGATGCCCCATCATAGCAAAGGCCCGTTTCCAGCGACAAAGACCCCCGTTCCTTCCACGAGCAAGATATGGTATTTTCTCATCCATGGCCGGCTGCATCTCCAAAGGCGGCGAGTGCCGCGCCCAGCTCCTGCTCGAAACCTCGAGCCTCATCGCTTCCAAGCTCGACCTGGGCGAGCTCTTCAAGACCATCCTCGAGCTCGCGAGCAAGGTCGTGGGCTCGGAGCGGACCTCCCTGTTCCTCCTGGACGAGAAGACCCAGTGCCTGTACTTCGACGTGGCCCTGGGCCTCGGGCCCGAGGTCTCGAGCCTGCGCTTCCCGGTGGGCCAGGGCATCGCCGGCACCGTGGCCCAGGACCGCAAGCCGGCCATCATCAATGACGTCAAGTCCGACACGCGGTGGTCCTCCAAGGCCGATGCCGCGACCGGGTTCGTGACCCGCTCGATCCTGGCCGTGCCCATGATCCACCAAGGCAAGCTCCTCGGAGTCCTCGAGGCCATCAACAAGCTGGAGGGGGCCTTCGACGACCTCGACGTGACCGTCCTCGATTCCCTGGCCGCCCAGGCCGCCGTGGCCCTGCAGAACGCCCGGCTCTTCGCGGCCGTGCGGGAAGAGCGCGCCATGCTCGACGCCATGTTCTCCCAGATGACGGACGGCGCCATCCTCTCCGACGCCAAGGGCTCCATCCTCATCTCGAATGAGGCCGCGCGCAAGCTCCTCTCCCTCGACGAAGGACGCGACACCCTGGCGGGTGCGCTCTCCGGCATGGCTCTCAAGCCCTCCCTCGCCGAAGTCCTCGCCGGCGCCACCGGGACCATCGAGGCCGAGCGCCAGAAGCCCACGCAGCTCATCCTGGCCGGCCTGTCGACCCCCATCGCCCTGAGCGCTCCCGGAGGCTACGGCGCGGCGCTGACCGGCCAGTTCTGGGTCTTCCGCAACGTGACCGAGGACCGGCGCAAGGAATCCCTCAAGCGCACCTTCCTCTCCCTCATGTCCCACAAGCTCAAGACCCCGCTGGCCTCCATCACGGGCTACGCCGAGCTCCTGACCTCGGACCCGCCCCAGGGGCTCTCCCCCATGGACCTCAAGGCGCTCGACGCCATCCTCCGCCAGGGGCGCAAGCTCTCGTCTCTGGTCAACAAGCTCCTCAACTTCACGACCCTCGAGGACGAGGGGTTCGCGTTCAAGGCCGGCCCCCTGTCCGTGGCGGACGCGGCCGCGGACGCGGTCTCGGCCCTGCAGGAGTGGCTCCACGAGAACGGAGCCTCGGTCCGCGTCGAGGCCGGCAGCCTTCAGGTCGTCGCGGACCGCTACCTCCTCACCGAGGTCCTCAAGAACCTCGTCGAGAACGCGGTCAAGTTCGACACCAAGAAGACCAAGGAGGTGGTGGTCGCGGCCCGGGCCGAGAACGGCGCGGTCCACATCGCGGTCCAGGACACGGGCCCCGGGATCCCGCCCGAGGACCAGGAGCACGTCTTCAGCCAGTTCCACCAGATCGAAGAGTCCTTCACGGGCCAGATGGAGGGCGCGGGCCTGGGCCTGGCCTACGTCAAGAAGGTCGTGGAGCGCCTCGCCGGGAAGGTCCGCCTCGAGTCCGCCTTGGGCCTTGGCACCACCGTCACCGTCACTTTGCCCGGCATCCCCCCATCCAGCCCGCCGTCATGAAGTCGCGCCTCGAGGATCTGAGGCCCGACGACTACCCGCGAGTCGCCGGAGCCGCGGACTACGGCGAGATATACCTCGAGGAATCCCAGGGCCTGGGCATCAGGCTCGAGGACTCCAGCATCGAAGACGTGGCCACGGTCTCCGAGCGGGGCTTGGCGGTGCGGTTCCTGCGCCGCCAGGGGGACGCGGTCGAGACCCTGCACGGCAGCGCCAACTCCCTCGACCCCCGGATCGCCGCGCGCCTCGGCCGCGAGCTCATCGGCAAGCCCCTGAAGGCCGGGCAGGGCCGCGCCCTGCGGCCGCACGCGCGGCGACACCCCATGCAGACCGATCCCGCGGGAGTGCCCCTCGACAAGAAGATCAGCATGCTGCGCCTCATGAACAGCCTGGTCCGCGCCGAGTTCCCACACATCCGCCAGGTCACGGTCTCCTACGCGGAGCGGCGCAAGGTCTTCGCGGTCATCAACTCGGACGGCGCCTTCCACAAGGAGGACCGCACGGGCCTGCTCCTTGCGGTCACGGTCGTAGCGGAGAGGTCGGGCGTCCTGCAGAGCGGGACCGCGTCCGTCGGCGCGATCAAGGGCTTCGAGCTCCTCGAGGGACAGGTCCCCACCGGGCTGTGCCGCGCCGCGGCCAAGCGGGCGGTGGCCAAGCTCGACGCGCCCAAGGCCAAGGCCGGGGAGATGATGGTCGTCATCTCGAGCTCGGCCGGCGGGACCCTCATCCACGAGGCCATCGGCCACTCCCTCGAGGCCGACGCCATCCAGGAGGGCACCTCCCCTGCCTACAAGGGCCGGCTCGGCAAGGTCGTGGCGCCCGAGACGGTGTCGATCATCGACGACCCCACCATGCCCTCCCTGCGGGGGAGCTTCGCCTTTGACGACGAGGGGATCCCATCCGTGCCCACCGTCCTCGTCGAGAACGGCGTCCTCTCCGAATACCTCTACGACCGCTCGACCGCCATGAAGGAGGTCCGGCCCTCCAACGGCCACGGCCGGCGGGAATCCTTCCAGTGCCGCCCCATCCCGCGCATGTCGAACCTTTACATCGCCCCGGGGCCGGATGACCCGGCGGCCATCCTCGCCAGCCTCAAGTCCGGCATCCTCGTCACCCACATGGGCTCGGGCCAGGTCAACACCACCACGGGCGAGTTCGTCTTCGAGGTGGACGAGGGCTACCGGGTGGAGGACGGCCAGGTCAAGGGACTCGTGCGCGACGCCAACCTGCTCGGCGTCGGTCCCGAGGTGCTCCGCTCCATCGACCGGCTCGGCTCGGACCTGGGCTGGGGCATCGGCAGCTGCGGCAAGGACGGCCAGACCGTGCCCGTGACCGACGGCCAGCCGACCATGCGCATCCCCAAGCTCCTCATCGGAGGACGGCACGAAGGGGGCGGGGGCGGTGTCTAATCCCTGCGGGAGGATGAGAAAAGATGAACGCCGACAGATTCCTTCGGTTTCTTGAAATCATCCTTTTGACGAATCTTTTCGCCTTCCTGCACGGATGCCGCAATTCGACGACAACCCCGGACACGGAAAAACGGCCTCTCCCGGCCGGACGCTCCGCGTCCGCCCGGGAGGATAATATGGAATGGAAAGGACCCCACTGCGGCCAGACCCAGGCCTCGGCCCGCGTGGTGAAGACGGCCGGGGAGTGGGCGGCCCTCTGGGCGGACATCGGCAAGCCCCCGCCGGCGGAGCTCGGAGAGCATGCCGCCGCGGCGGTATTCCTCGGCAGCCGGCCCACCGGAGGCTTCGGCGTCCGGTTCCACGAGCCGGTCACCGAGGGCGGCAAGCTCAAGGTCCGCTACGAGACCCTGGTCCCCAAAGGCTTCGTCACCCAGGCCTTCACCGAGCCTTACGCGGTGCGCCTGCTCCCGAAGACCGGCCTGGCCGTGGAGCTCGTGGAGGCGGGGACGCCGTGACCACGGTCCCGCCGCTGCCCGGCGGGCTCATCCTCGCAGTTTGCCTGCTCTGCGCCTCCCGGCCGGCCAATGCCGCCGAGGCCGTCGCCGACGAGGCTCGGCCGCCCGTCACGGCCGCGCCCTCAGCGGAAGGGGACGGCCGATGGTCCAAGCAGGGCTCCTCCCTGGTCCTCTACGATTCCTCGGGAACCATCGTCACGGAGATCCCCCTGGCCTCCTCCGAGGAAACCGCGGGCCCGGGCACGCGCGTCGCCCGGACCACGGGCGGGACCTCGGCGGACGGCCGGTTCGCCTGGACGCTGGAAAAGCGCACCACCTGGAACTCCCCCAAGACCAAGCTCATCAAGGAAGACCGGCTCCTGCGCTATCACGGCACGAGCGGACGCGAGCTCTGGACCCAGCCCGGGGCCGACGCACCGCCGCACTCCGACCCTGCCTCCCTGAGCCGGTCCGGAGAGACCGTGGCCGTAGCCATCCCCAACGACGGCGGTTGGACGGTCTCGGTCCGGACCTTCGTCGGCACCCCGGTCTGGGAGACCGCGACCAAGGGCCTCTCCTCCATCTTCCTGAACCCCGAAGGGACCTACGCCCTCTTCCGCTGGACCGAGCTGGACAAGAGCGCGACCCACTCCTTCGTGGAACTGGCCACCGGCGCCCGCAAGGACATCCCCTCGGACGAGTTCGTGCTCGGCTCCGCCTCGGTGACCGCGGACGGCAAGGTCTTCTCCGGGACCAGGCTCCTCCACGACTTCAAGAAGAAGAACCCATGAGGCGGCCTCTCTCCCTGCTGTGCCTGCTGGCCGGCCTGGCCCTGCTGGGCCCGGTTCCCGCGGCCTGCCAGAAGGACCTGGACCTCTCGGAGCACGAGTCCCTCATCCGGCAGATGAAGCAGACCCTCGAGTCCGATCCCTCCACCGTGGATTCCCTCGCGGACCGCATCAGCAGATCCTCGCTGGCCGGGCTCATCTCGCCGGAGCCCAATCAGGAGCGCAGGCTCGAGGCCATCAAGCGCTGGATCGCGGAGCACCCGGAACAGGCGGCCCAGATCGCGGTGGGCCTTGCGCGCGACGACGCGGAGGACAACGATACCTTCGAGACCGCGCTCAAGACCAGCCTCAACCTCAGCAAGTCCGTCTTCAAGGAAAACGCCGACCTGGACAAGACCATCTACGGCAGGCTCAAGAAATCCAGCCGGGGGACGCGCGCGGCGAAGACCGATGAGATCCTGAAGGACGAAGAGAAGGGCGAGCTCGTCAAGACCCTCTTCGAGGGCGACGGCTCCATGACCGGCAAGGTCCTCTCCTTCGGCGGACCTCCAGACGCCCCTCCTCCCGCGGCCCCGGTGCCGGCCGGTTCCGGCTTCTACGACAACCTGAGCGGCGTGAACATGGGCGGCTACTCCCCCCAGCTCCTGGCCATCCAAAGCTCCCTCAACAACCGGCGCGTGCCAGGGGCACCGCTCCTCATCGAGACCGGCCGCCTGGACTACGCGACCCTCAAACACCCCTCCTACCAGATGCGCTACGACCTCAAGAACCTCGAAGCGCGGCTGCGCTACGAGCGGAACTTCGCGCACGCGAAGCTCCTCGGCAAGGAACGGAGTCTGACCTGGGACGCGCTCCTGAGCGAGGAGACCGGCCGCAAGCTCGAAGCCGAGGCGTGGCCGAAGGGGGCAGCGGGCAAGGCCAAGCTCGACGCCCGGCTCTCCAAGCGGCTTAAGCTCCTCGAGCGCGTCAAGGCCCTGCTCACGGACTTCGAGACCGCGGCGGCCAAGGCCAAGGACCCTTCCAAGATCACTCGAGGACTCCTGGGCGCGCTGGGCTCCAAGCAGAAGGAGGCGGCGCGCTGGATCACGATCGCATCCCTGGAAGAAGAGCTCTCCATGATCTCCACGGAGGAGGGCTTCCTCTCCCCCGAGGTCTTGGCCGCCATCGCGGCCTGCCCGGTGTCCGAGGACGCCAAGGCCGCGTACAAGCGCCGCGGAGAGGACTACCGGAACAGGCTCGCGTCCCTCAAGGCCAACGACGCGGCCGCCATCGCGGCCCTCGAATCCGCGGGATGGGAGCATGCGGTCGCCAAGGTGCAATCCCTGCTGGGAGAGAACGCGGTCCTGCGCAAGAACCTGAGCCGCAACATCTCGGACTACACGGCCACGCCCCTGCGCCTGGCCGCGTCGCGGCGCGTCCGGCCGCGCTGGCGGCAGATCCTCGACGACCTCCTCCTTCGCTTCTTCCCTTCGAGCAGCTACGCCCTAAGCCTGAAGAAGGACGAGACGCAGACCGCCCGCTTCAGGGATGTCTTCTTGAAGATCGCGGCCGGCGACCTCGACGCGGCCCACGCGATCCTCGGAGCCGGAGGGTAGCTTTGGCGTGCCGCCTCAGGCCGGTCCATGCTATGATTTTCCCAGGGTATTCCAAGGAGGCCGGATCCATGAGAAAGCTGCTGTTGGTCGCGTGCGTGGGAGTCGTGTCGGCGGCGCAGGGGGCGCGGTGCCTGGCGGCAGAAGCCCCGGGACAGGCCTCCGGCTCGAGGGCAAGCTGGTCACGGCCTTCCTGCAGAACGTCACGGCCCGGGAAGCCCTCCAGATCCTGCTGGAGATCAAAGGCCTGACCTACCGGCAGATCGGGAAGACCAACACCTTCGTGATCTCTCCCCGCTCGAACGCGGTCGAACCTCTGGTCACGCGCATCTACTCGCTGCTCCATGTCGACCTGGAAAAATCCGCGGGAGACGCCCCTCTCGTCATGGTGCTGCGGAGCGTGCTCAGCAAATCAGGCAGGATCGCGGCCGATCCATGGACGAACTCGATCGTGGTCACCGACTTCCCCGACGTCTTCCCCCAGGTCGAGCAGGTCATCGCCGAGCTCGACAAGCCCGCCCGAACCGGCAAGGGGAAATAAACGCGGGGCGCGGTCAAACTCAAGCCGGAGGCGCGACGCAGTAGCCCCTGCCTGAGACCGCGGTGAGCCACCGGTCCGAGCGCCACCCGAGCTTGAGACGGATGCGGCGGATGTGCACGTCCACGGTCCGCAGGGCCCCCTCGGAGGGGGAGTCCATGCCCCAGACCCGGCGATAGAGCTCCGCCCGTCCCTCCGGCTCGGGACTGCGGCTGGCCAGCTCGTAGAGCAGGCTGAACTCCTTGGGCGTCAGATGCGGGAATTCCCGCCCTTTGAGCGCGACCACCTTGCGGCCGTAGTCAAGGCGCAGGTCGTCGACCACGACTTCGGGAGGCCGCTCCGCCTCCGGCCGCGAGCGCCGCAGGAGCGACCTGCAGTAGGCCAGCAGCCGCTCGGCCTTGACCGGCTTGGTCAGGTAGTCGTCAGCCCCCATGTCGAGGCAGGCCACATCCTGTCCCTCGCGGTCGTTGCCGGTCAGGATGAGGATGGGAATGCTGGCGCTGCGCAGGTCCTGCTTAAGCCTTTGACAGACCTCGATGCCCCCGATGCCGGGCAGGACGAGGTCCAACACGATGAGGTCCGGGCTATCCTCGAGCGCCTTGGCCGCGCCCGCCTTGCCCGTGGCAGCCTCGGACACGGAGTAGCCTTCGCGGACCAGGACGTCCGCCACGGCCTTGCGGAACGCGGCGTCGTCTTCGATGAGCAGGACCCTTTGAGCCACCGCCAATATTATATAACCTTGAGGCGTATGCGGAGCAGGTACCTATTGTTCTTTCGCGCGGTCCTCGCCGAGACCCTGCTCCTGCAATGTTTGTATGCGCCCGGCTTGCCGGGCGCGCCTTATTGGCGTTGGGCCCTGTTGGGACTCTACGCCTTCTTTGCCGTCGCATTCTTCCTGCTGGAAATCAGGCTTCCGGCCCTGGGCAAATGGCTCCCCGTTTCTTTCATCGTGGACATCGGCATGACCTCGCTCATCCTGCACGCGGCCGGAGGCTTTGCCAGCGACTTCCACATGGCCTTCTTTCTGGTCATCTTGAGCACGGCCCTCATCAACAGCATGGCCTTCAGCTTCGTGGTCGGCGGAGCGGCATGCGCGGTCTACGCCGCGCTCGCCCTGCCCAGCTTCAAGGACGCGCTCCAGCCCTTCTACCTCCTGCGCCTCTCCCTGCTCCTGACCACGGCCTTCTTCAGCACCTTCATCGCGGACCACGCCCGGCGCGTGAAGACGGCCACGGCACAGGAATACGAGGAGCGCCTGGCCTGGCTGGAACGCCTCTCCTTCACGGGCCAGGCCCTGGCGCGCATCCTCCACGAGCTCAAGACTCCCTTGGGCACCATCAGCCTCACGGCCGAATCCGCCCGGGAACTCATGCGCAAGGGTTCCACCCTGGATTTCGAGACCCGACTGACCAGCATCGAATCCGAGGCGGACCGAGCCGCCGAGATCGTGTCGGGCTACCTCGACTTCGTTCGGCCCACCCAACTGAAGCTCGAGCGGCTGGCCGCGCAGAAGCCGCTGCTGCAGGCGCTGGCCTCCGCCAAGCTCCGGCTGGAGGACACGAACATCGTCCTCGAGCAGGACCTCGGGGTGGACGCGGCCGTGGAGGGCAGTTCCCGGCACCTCATCCAGTTGTTCACCATCCTCATCGACAACGCCATCGCGGCCATGCCCCTAGGGGGCCGGCTGAGCGTCAGGGTCCGCGCCGAGGCGGGCAAGGCCGCGGTCTCCATCGCGGACACCGGAGTCGGCCTGACCCCTGACGACCAGGCCCGTCTCTTCAAGGACTTCGCCACGACTAGGCCCGAATCCGGAGGCACCGGCCTGGGGCTGTCCATCGGCCGCTGGATCGCGCTCCAACACCGAGGCGACCTGTCCCTCGCCAGCCCGGGCCGGGCCAAAGGCGCCACGGCCACGGTGACCCTGCCCCTGGCCAAAACTTAACAGAAAGTTTGGTTGATGCCGCGCGGAATCCGGGCTACCCTATTGGTGTATGAGCCGCCTGGAGACAAGCCGAGAGACACTCTCTAATCCGGTTGACAAATCCCCGAACCTGGGCTACACTTGTGGAAGGCGCGTTTACACAAACGGGTTTTCACGCCAAAATGGCACGGTTGAAAAAAGACAAGATTCTAGCCCGGACCCCGAAGTCGCAGTACTTCCGGATCAACCTGACTCTTCCAGAGGCGCTGGACCGGTTTCTGGAGGAGGTGGGCATGGAGGCAAGGGCCCCCAAGGGGTACAAGCTGCCCAAGACCATGATCGTCCGCGCGCTGGTACGCATGATGGGGGAGATGGATGTGGATGTCTCTGGCATAAAAACGGAGGAAGAATTGATCGAGCGACTGCATCAAGCCGCGCTCGGAATGCGACGGTAGGGCCTCCGGGGCCGCATAGCCCCGGTTTTTAATAACCATGATTTGTGTATATGTGTAATTCAATATGAGACGAGAGGCTTCCGCGGCGATTTCCGTGAAGCTCTCTAGAAAAGAGCTTCTCATCCTGCGCCGCTTGTCGTTCCTGGCGCGGCGGACAGGGGGGCGCAAGCTGTCCTCGAACGCGATCTTGAGGGCCCTCATCGGCTTCATGCGGCGCCTGGATACGGACTTGGAGGATGTGAGGTCCATCGGAGAGCTCAAGCGACGCCTTCTCAAGGCAAAGCTGCTCTTCGATTCCGCGGGAGTCACGCTGGTGGAATTGGTGGTGACCATGGCCATCATCACGGTCGCGGGATTGGGCCTTGCAGGCTCCTTCGCCTATATTACCAAGGCGGTCCAGACCCAGCGCGCCAAGACGCTCGCGGTCAACCTGAGCCAGGAACAGATCGAATCCCTGAAAAACAAGTCCTACTTCAGCATCCTTCCAACAGCGGCGCCGTCCTACAACACGTCGTTCTCCCCCTCCCTGGCCTATGATCCGACTTATTATCCGCCCAAGGCGATTTCCATAGGCCAGAATAAATTCACGCGCCTGACATACGTGGAGAGAGTTTTGAACAGCGGCGGCGCCCTTGTGCCGGTTTCTTACGACAGCCTGGACACGGGCTTGAAGAGGATCACGGTCCACACGATCTGGAAGCTGGGGACCACCTGGTACAAATTGACGACGACGAACCTGGCGTCGAACTACAGTCAGCTGACCACGGGCGGGTTTTCCGGGACCGTCAGCGACCCCGGAGGCAACCCCATCAACGAGGCGGATGTTTTCGCCCAGGAAGACGCGTTCCAGCACGACTATACGGACGCCTCTGGAAAATACGCCTTCGCGGCGACTCCTGGAGCCTACAGCCTGGGGGCCTCCGCCCCCGGCTACTATCGTCAGATACCCCCGACACAGTACACCATCACGGCCGGCAACATCCAGACCGTGAATTTCACGCTGACCCCGATGAGCTCTGGAAGCGTTTCCGGCGCCGCCTATGTCAACGACCATCTCCTTATCAGCCAGGTGGTGGCCAGCTCAGGGACTCAAGGGCTGGGGGTGGTCGAATACGTGGAGCTCTACAATCCCACCACCTATGCCTGGACGATAGATTCCTCCAATCTGGAGCTCATGTACCGGAAGCAGAATACCGGCCTCCCTGCCGACGCCATCATCCTGACCTTCAACACGACGATCCTCCCCAGCAACGCCTATTACCTGATCGCCAGCACTTCTCCCATTACCGCGGCCGGGGTCTCGCGGGCGGCGGATGCCCAATACACAGCTCAATCCAACCAGATACTGGACGAAAATGATGGCGGCGTCGGCATCCGGAAGAACTCCTCCAGCGCCTATTACGATCGCGTGGCTTGGAGCAGGCCGCCGGGCGCCGATCCTCCCTCGGACCTCACTGAAACCACGGCGATCTCCATCGCGAGCGGGTTGGGACATGACGCCCAGATCGTCCGTTACACGAGCACGGGCGCCCTCAACGGAGCATGGGGCAATGCCTATGATTCGGACGAGAATTCCCTCAACTTCACGCACATCTCTCCCATCACGCAGGGCCCCAGGAACTCCTCGGACGTCAAGACCCCCATCAGCGGTTCCCCGGCTTATGGGGCCGTGGTCACGGCCAACGACGGCCTCTCGGCTTCCACCATCGCCTGGAGAACGACCTCGGGAGGCTTCTCCTACGCCACCTTCACTTTGGTCGGGATCGCCACCGGGTCTTGGACCGTGGCGATCACGAGCGGCGGCCTTACGACCTCGATCAGCGGGGTTTCCGTCCTGACCCAGGGGGCCGATACCCCCATTCCCAATTCCGCCACGAGCCCGGCCTGGGCCGTGGCCAACGATAACAGCTCCGTGCTGACGTCCACCACAAGCAACGGGGTCGTCAGCGGCAGGGTCACCAGCCCGACCGGCTTGGCTCTCCCCAACATCTCCGTGACGGTCGAGCCCTCGGAATCCGGCGTCACCAACGGGCAAGGGTATTATTCCATCCCCGTTCCCGCGGGGACCTACTCCGTACTCGCCAACCCGAACAGCACCTCCGCGCCCAGCTACGGCAGTTCCTCATTGCCGGCGGTCACGGTCAGCGTGGGGCAGTTCAACGGCGGGAACGATCTTGTATTATCCGGGGCCGGCCGGGTGGCCGGCTATGTCTGCAACTACAGCACCACGAATCCCTATCCCGGCGTCACGGTGACGGCAACCGACATCAACGACAACGTCCGGGGCGAGGTCGTGAGCGGCTCGGATGGGAGGTTCACCATCTCCAACCTGTCCACCGGCACCTACACGATCAGGCCCGTGCTGGAGACGGGACAAACAACCACGCCCACGGACCAAGCCGCCTCCGTGACCACGGGCAACGACGTTTCCGCCGGCACCTTCACCGTCACGGGAGCTTACGGGGTCATCGCCGGGTCGGTCACCAAGTCCGGTTCCCTGATAACGACGGGCGTGCTCATCGTCGCCACGACCGGAACCATCGCCGGCAGTCTCCCTCCCACGATATCGACCGGAACATTGAGCGGCGCGCCCTATTACATGGCCTCGGCCCAATCCGACGGGACGTTCACTATGGACGTGAGGGTCGGCACGGCTGCCGCCACGTTCAACCTTTACGGCTGGTACACGACGTATTCCGGCGATGTTCCCAACACCCCGGGCAAACAGACCAGGGCCGTCACGGTCACGGGCGGCCAGACGACGAACACCGGACTCCAATGGTGAAAACGAGATCCCAAAACCGCGCGGGCTATACGCTCGTCGAGGCCATGATGGTCGTGACCATCCTGGGCGTGGTGGCCATCATCGGGCCGCGGCTTCTCACCGGGATGACTCAATTCTTCAATCAGAGCCTGGCCCGGACCGACATCCAAAGGGATATACGGGTCGCCCTGGACACGATGAATCGGACGATCCGGCAGGCTTCCGCGGCCACCGTGACCGTTTCCCAGGACACCGGCCAGCCGCCCTACTCCAAGGTCAGCTTTACCACCGTAGACGGCAAGAGCGTGACCTACAAGCAGAGCGGACGCAAACTGCTCCAGGTCGTCGGCAGCGCCCAAACGGTCTTGGTGAACAGCATCGAGTACCTGGCCTTCACTTATCCCCAGACCGACGAGAACACCGTGGTCTCGATCTCGGTCACGCTTCAAAAAAAGACTTTCTCCGGAAGGTCGACGGCCCTGCAGATGGCCATCACCAAGGTGCGGGTAATGAACCCATGACACTGCGACACGCAAAGACGAAGAAATCCCAACGCGGCCAAACCCTGGTGGCGGCCCTTATGCTCGTCACCATAGCCCTTATCACGGTCCCCCTCCTGGTCATGCACGTGCAGAACGAGGCGAAGTGGACGGTCAAGCAGGCCCGCTCCAGCGCCGCCTACCATCTTGCCGAAGCCGGCCAGGACCGCGCCGTTTTCCTGCTCGTCCAATCAACGGCCAATTGGGCGGACGCGATAGGCGGCACGGCGATCCCTGGCTTCAACGGCGACACCCAGTATTCGGACGTGGCCGGCGGCCTCTACACCATCAAGATCACCTCCGGCCCGTTGACCTACGAGGCGACCGTGCTCACCAAAGGCCGCGACTCCAGCAGCCAAGAAGTGCGGACCATCAAGGCGATCTATTCCGGCGCGGCCTTGTTGAGCGGCTGGATCGCTCGGGGAGCCATGGACTATCAGTCCACCTTCGTCATGTACTGGGGCCAGGTCACCTCTTATACCAGCATCGCCCAAGTCGCCGCGCCGCCTTATCATCCCATCAAGGTCTCCAAGGGCGCCATCACCCCATGGGACTCCAGCCCCACCCCGCCCAACCAGGATTCCAGCAAGAGCTACAGCGCCTATGACCCGTCGCTGACCGACCCGCCGACCCCCGATTTCGCCTATTACCGCACGAAGGCCAAGGCCACGAGAGCCCCGGACCCGGCGACCATAGGCGGCGGCGACAACGGCGGCCAGACCGCGCCGTGGCGCGGGACCGGCTACTTCGACGGAGGCAGCGAGGCGAAATTCAAAAATTACACATTCGATTGTTCCACCTGCGTGTTCTTTTTCGAGAACGGCAAGGCCAAGACAGAAGGCACGGGCTACCTGCGCCTGGAAGCCCTGCTCGTCATTGCCACGAACATGGGCATCCACATCCACGCCACCGGCAAAAACCCCTACGTCCTGAGCGTGCCGACCGACAGTTGGAAGCAGTACGTGGCGGGCACCGTCATCACCCCGAACACGCCGGACTCGGCGGCAACCAATCAGTATCCGGGCGACGGCGGCCTAAACACGGTCCAGGCGACCTACTCCATCCCCACGGCGGCCTTCGACGGTGCCACGAACACCGGCATGGCCTTCCACGGCTTCCTCTATTCATACAAGTTCGACTGCAACGGCGGCGTCAACTCGAACGTGGGGACGTTCCTCATTGGGCCCGGCGGCTCAGATATCTCCACCATGATCATCTACTTCGACCCTGCCGTGGCGGGGAACGTCCATTACACGAAGAGCCAGATCTCGCGCGCCTCCTGGGACGAGATCACGGCCTCATGGCCTTGATGACGGTTGAATTCGGCGGGTCTACAAACCGAGCTCGGCCAGCCCCCGTTCCCAGGGAAGGCAGGACACCCCTTCGATTCTCTTCGCCACAGGGTCGAGCGACAGGCAGAAGGCCTCGGCGTTGGGGATGTCCGGAGCCAAGCGCTTGAGCGCGCGCACTTCCTCCGGCCCGACGCGTTCGGTCGATTTGATCTCGACCAAGGCGCGCTTGAGCCCCGGGCGCTCCACGATCAGGTCGATCTCGACCGCGTCCTTCGTGCGCAAATACGAAAGCCGGTAGTCTTTCTTGGCGTAGGACTGCAGGCGATGGATCTCATTGATCAGGAAATGCTCGAAGGCCGCGCCGAATTCATAGGTCCGCGGCGCAAGGTCGACGTTGAGCGAATGGGAAAGCGCGCGCTGGATCCCCGTGTCGAAGAAGTAGAATTTCGGGTTCTCGCGCTGCCGCTTGCGCACCGATTCATGGAAAGGTTCGAGGAGAAACCCCACCAGCGT
>JACRNU010000106.1 GCA_016234805.1 Elusimicrobiota bacterium | reverse complement strand
GGCTCCCAGGCGAACTCCATGTTGACGAGCGTGCTGCCCGGGAGGGCCTTGTTGTGGCCCACGCTGACGCTGGCGGAATCCTTCTCCGAATCCGTGGAGAAGAAACCCGTCAGCAGGAAGGACCGGTTGCCCTGGCCGAGTTGGTAGTCGTCGCGCACGATGAGGTCGAGGAAGGAGGTCGGCGTGTAGATCACCTGGGCGACGATGGGCGCGACGCGCTCCCTGAAGCCCAGGTAGGAGTTCCGGAAGACCCTGAAGTCGTACCCTGACTGCACGCCCACCAGGACTTTCCTGGCGGGACGGAACGTCTCCTTCAGCGTGAGCCCGTTGACCTCCACGCCGTGGTCCATCGCGGCGGAATCGTCGGACAAGGCGCCGGGCTGGTGCCGCACCTGGTAGGCGTAGCCCAGGTCCGTGGCGCCGAAGAGGGCGCTGTAGCGCAGGTTGCCCTGGCCCCTGTAGCGGCCGACGAAAGTGTTCGTCCAGGTCCGGGTGCTGACCGGGTCCGAACCCCTCTCGTACCGGTCGAAGAAGGTCTGCGAATAGGAGGCCCCCGGCGTGAAGGTCAGGCGCCGCATGAGCGGGATGGTCTGCGTCCCTCCCCAGGCCGCGCCCGCGGATTTCTCCTGATAGCCGCGGCCCTTGGAGAACGAATTATCCGCGAAGAACGTGAAGGTGTTCAGCCAGGGGAGCTTCCAGAACGTCAAGGCCTCGCTCTGGACATCCAGCCTGGGAAGGCTCTCCCGGTCCTTGACGTAGCGCTGGAGGGAGCGGTCATCCACGTCGGTCCGCGACCAGCTCAGCCGCGCCACAGCCGAAGGCAGCCGGTAGACCAGGGCCGCGGAGTTGTTCAGCTCCGGGGTGAGGCGGAACTCCTTGGAGCGCGCGTAATGGTTGTTGAATTCAGCGTCCGACTGGGCTTGGAGCCGGGCCTGGAAGGACAGGTTTGGGGAAATGCCCTGGTATTGGTCCGCGACCGCGACCCAGCGTTCTTTCCCCGTGGAGCGCTCATGGATCCAGTAGCCGTAGAGCCCGCCGCGGGCATCCTCGCCCTTGCGGCGGTGGAGCTCCCCTCCGAGGCCCAGGCCCTGCGACGTGTAGCCGTCGAGGTAGAGCCTGCTGTAGACATAGTCAGAATACCGGGTGAGGAAGGTGGTCTTGACGAAGACGCCGTTCCGGTTGTCATAGCCGACCTGGAACCTGGAATCCCAGATGCGGATGTCCCTGAGAGGGGCGTAGAAGACGGGCAGCCACAGGACCGGCACGGGACCGATGAAGAAGAAGGTGTTGAGCGCCAGGAGGTATTTCTTCGGGACCACTTCGAGCTGGCCGGAGTAGAGGTGGTAGTGGGATTTCGGCTTGACGTTGCAGCCGCTGAACCGCGCGCCCCGGTAGCTCAACCGGCGGCCCTTGCCGGCTCGCAGCCACTTGGCGCGCACGTTCCAGTCCCCGTAGCCGGTCTGCGGGTCGGCGAGCCAGCCTTCGTGGGTCTTGAGGTCGAACTCCCCGCGGCTGCCCATGACGGCCCCGTAGCCGTCGTCGAGGAAGACGCTGCCGTCGGAGCGCGCCTTGCGGGTCTCGCTGTGGATCCAGAACTCGTCGGCCCGCACGGTCCAGGTGGATTCCACCAGCAGCACGTGGCCCTTGAGGTGCATGGCCGAACTCGACTCGTCGAACTCGGCCTGGTCCGCGGAGAAGAGCACGCGGGACGGCGGCGCCTCGGGCAGAGGGTAGTCCTGGACCGTGGCCCCGGCCAGAAGACCGCCGGCCGGCGGGGTCTGCGCGGCGCGAACGGGGAGGGCGAACAGGAGGAAGAGCAGCGCCGTCATTCTTCGTCCCGGTCCATGGAGAGCAGGGCCGCGCCGATGCAGCCCCAATGGGGGTTGCGCGCCACCCTCACGGACACGGCGTCGAAGGCGGCCTTGAAGGGCTGTCGCGCCAGATGCTCCCTGATGGGCCCCAGGAGGAATGAACCCGCGCGCGAGACGCCCCCGAGGATGACCACCGCGTCGGGGTTGAGCAGGACCACGAGGCCCGCGATGCCCCGCGCCAGGAAGCCCGCGGTCTCGGTCCACACCCGGCGCGCCAGGGCGTCGCCCCTCTCCGCGGCCAGCCCGATGGCCCGGCAGTCGAGGTCCCGCGGGTCGGGGGCTAGGTTTCGGAGGATGGACTTCCGCCTTCCCCAGCCGGCCAGCAGAAGCCTGGCCCGGGAGATGATGCCGTAGGAGCCGGCGTAGGCTTCGAGGCAGCCCCGGCCGCCGCATCGGCATCGCAGGCCCGGCCAGTCCACCTTCATGTGGCCGACCTCGCCGGCCCCGCCGGTCGCTCCGCGGTGCAGACGCCCGCCCACCACGAGGCCGCCGCCCACGCCCGTGCCCAGAGTGATCCCCACCACGGTCGCGGGCCGCCGGCCCAGCTCCATCACATACGCTCCCCACACCGCGGCATTGGCGTCGTTTTCCACGACCACCCGGCCCGCCGCGGACCCGCGCCCCCCCAGGACCGCACCTTCGAAGGCCCGCTTGAAGTTGAAGCCGTTCCAGCCCTTGAGGTTGGGGGCGAAGCGCAGCACGCCGCGACCTGCGTCCACGTCGCCGGCCAGGCCGACGCCGATCCCGGAGGCGGCCCCCCCCAACTCGGTCTCCATGAGGCGGATGACGGACGCGACCCGGCGGACGAAGCGGTGCGGCCGGTGGTCGGAGCGGGTCGGGATCTCGATCTCCCTCACGGGCTTTCCCGACGGCTCCACCGCCGCGAGCTTGGTGAAGGTGCCGCCGACGTCGATGCCGATGGAGAACCTATCCATGCCGCCGCCGCAACGCGTCCGAAGCCTCGCCCGCCAGATAGAAGGAGCCGCAGACCACCGCAATCCGAGGGGACCGGCCCGCCCTCCAGGCCCTCAGGGCCTGGCACACGGAGTGCTCGACCGTGACCTTCGCCCCAGGAGCGCAGGCACGGACCTTGCGGGCCAGGTCCATCGGGTCCAGGGCCCTTGGGCTGGCCGGCCGGCAGACCGTGACTTCGGCCAACCAGGGAGCCAGGGGACGCAGCATCCCCGCCACGTCCTTGTCGCGGAGCATGCCCAGGATGAAGCGGGTCCGACCCGAACTCCAGGGAGACGCACGGAACGTCGCGGCGAACTGTTCCATGGCCTCCACGTTGTGAGCCCCGTCGATGATGACCGTCTTGCCCGCGGCCCGGCGGACGTCGAACCGGCAGGGCCAGCGCACGCCGGCAAGGCCCCGCTCCCAGGCGCGCTCCGAGACCTGGAAACGGGGAGAAAGCTGGCCGAGCGCGGCCCGCGCCAGGGCCGCGTTGCGGGGCTGGCGGCTCCCGAGGATCCTCAGCTTCCAGGACGCGCCGTCCGCGCTCCGCAGGGTCTGGATGTTGCGCCGCCAGTCGGTGCCCGTCACCCTGGGGAAAGCCGAAACCACGACCAGGGGCGAGCCGCGTGCAGCCGCGGCCGCGCGGATGGGCTTCATGGCCGAGGCGGGCAGGACGGGGCAGACCACGGGAACCCCTTCCTTGATGATGCCGGCCTTCTCGGCCGCGATGGACGCCAGAGTGGAGCCCAGGTACTGGACATGGTCCCTGTCGAGGGAGGAGATGACGCTGACCAACGGCACGGGGACCACGTTCGTGGCGTCGAGCCTGCCGCCGAGCCCCGTCTCGAGCACCACGACCTCGGCCCGGCTCTCCACGAAGTGGAGGAAACCGACCAGGGTCAGCAGCTCGAAGAAGTTGAGCTCTTTCTTGAGGTCCGCCTTCACAGCCCTGCCGAAGAGCCTGCCGAAGACCGCCTCCGGGATGGGACGGCTCGCGACCCGGATGCGCTCGCGCACGCTGGTCAGGTGCGGCGAGGTGAACAGCCCGGTCCGCCACCCGGCGGCCCGAAGCACGGATTCAAGGATGGCGCAGGTCGAGCCTTTGCCGTTGGTCCCGGCCACACAGGCCGGACTTGCCCCGGATCTCCTGCCTGCTTTCGAGCACGGCCAAGGCCTGGCGGAAGGTCATGGTCCGCTGCCCGTCATTCTCGGACCCTTCGGATGCGGGCGCCCAGGCGCCGCAGGCGCACCTCGAGGCGCTCGTAGCCGCGGTCGATGTGATAGACGCGCTGGATCTTGGTCTTGCCATGCGCGGCCAGGGCCGCGACCACGAGGGCCGCCCCGCCGCGGATGTCCGAAGCCATGACCGGAGCGCCGCTCAGGGAGGGCCGGCCCGACACCCGCGCCACGGACCCGCGCACCTGGATGCCGGCGCCCATGCGGACGAGCTCTCCCGCGTGCAGGTACCTGTTCTCGAACACGGTCTCAACCACGAGGCACGAGCCCCGGGCCAGGCACATCAAGGACATCCAGGGAGCCTGGAGGTCCGTGGGGAAACCCGGATGGGGGAGCGTCTTGATGCCCACGGCCTTGGGCCGGGACGCCATGGACACGTCGATGAAGCCGTACCCGGACCGGATGCGGCCGCCCGCGGCGGAAAGCTTGTCGAGGACCGCCTTGAGGTGGTCGGCGCACGCGCCCTCGAGCCGCGCGGAGCCCCCGGTCGCGGCCACCGCCAACAACAGGGTCCCGGTCTCCACGCGGTCCGGGATGACGGCGTGCTGGCCGCCGCGGAGCCTGCGGTCTCCCTTCACCGTCACGACCCCCGTGCCTGCCCCGATGACCTCCCCGCCCATCTTGTTGAGGAAGGCGCCGAGGTCCTCGATCTCGGGCTCTTGGGCCGCGTTGGAGATGACGGTCGTGCCCGAGGCCAGGCACGCGGCCATCATGAGGTTCTCGGTCGCGCCCACGCTCGGGAAGCGCAGCCGCACCCGCCGGCCCTTGAGGCGCGCGGCTTTGAGCACCGCGTCTCCGGTCTCCTCGTGCTCGGTCGCGCCAAGGGCCTTGAAGCCCGAAATGTGGATATCGATGGGCCGCATGCCGATCGCGCACCCGCCCGGGATGGGCACGCGCACGGTCCCGAACCTGCCCAGGAGCGGGCCCGCGACCAGCACGGAAGCGCGCATCTGCTTGACGATCTCGTAGGGGGCGCGCGTCTCGAGGCGGCCGCGGGCGAGGACCCGCACCGCGTCCCCGTCGTACTCGATGCGCTTGCCCAGGCTTTCCAGGAGCCGGAAGGTCGTGCGGATGTCCCGAAGGTTGGGGACGTTGTCGATCTCGCAGGCCTCGTCCGTCAGGAGGGTCGCGATGAGGATGGGGAGCGCGGCGTTCTTGGACCCGCTGACCCTGAGCGTGCCCTTCAGCGGCCTGCCGCCTTCGATGATGAAGCTGTCCATGCGCCATTATACGGTATAATCTTTCTCATGGGAACGTTCCGCGTGGACTGCGAGCTTGAGAACCATGTTCAGAGGAAGAAATCCGCCATAGCCTCGGGCCTTCTCGTCGACACGGGAAGCGAATACACCTGGATTTCAGAGCTTCTGCTCAAGAGGATCGGCCCCTCACCGTCGGCTTCGCCATCATCCGCATCGGCCCCCACTTCACCATCGACGAAGTCGTCTTCGCCCAGAAGGGGGACCTTCAACTGCTGGGAGCGCGGACCCTCGAAGGGCTCAACCTCACCATCGACTCGCGGCAGAAGAAGCTCGTAGCGGCGGGTCCCCTTCCCGCGGCGTAAAGGCGGCGCTTCCAAAGACCCGTCGCCACGCGGTCGAACCCCTGGTAGTCCTTGAGCACGGCCGCCCCGGAAAACCCGGCGGACTCGAGCAGGGCCCGGACCCTCCGGCCGTGTCCCCGATCCATCTCGAGGACCAGGCGCCCTCGGGGCGCCAGCATGCCGGGAGCGGCCCGGACGATGGCCCGGATGGCATCGAGACCGTCTCGCCCCCCGTCCAAGGCGAGCCTGGGCTCGGCCCGCACCTCGGGGGAGAGGGTCGAAAGCCGCGGGCTCGGGACATAGGGCGGGTTGGAGACCATGAGATCGAATCTCCCGCCCTTCCAGGGCCGGAACAGGTCGGCCTTAAGGAACCTGATCCTGGCCCCGACCCCGTGCGCGGCCGCGTTGCGGCGGGCGAGGAACAGCGCCTTGGGGCTGATGTCCGTGGCCGTGACCGAGGCGTCGGGGAAGCGCTTGGCCAGGTACACGGCCAGGCACCCGGAGCCGGTGCCGATGTCCAACATCCTTCTGCCCGAGCCCGGGAACCGAGCCCCCTCCATGAGGCGTGCGGCCGCCTCAGCGAGTTCCTCGGTCTCGGGCCTTGGGCAGAGGACCCCGGGGCCGACCTGGAAGCTCAGGCCGAGGAAATCCTGGTGGCGGAGAACGTAGGCCAGAGGCGCGCGCCTGGCCCGCAGAGCCACGAGCCGCCGGAAGCGGGCGGCCTCGGCACGGGAGAGGACCCGCTCCCGCTCGAGTCGGGCCCGGAGGCGGTCCGTGCGGAGGACATCCGCCATGATGAACTCCACGCTCGGACGGGCCTCGGGAACGCGGAGGCGGAAAAGGAACGCGACAGCGGACTCAGCCAGCTCGCCAGCGGTGAGCCCGATGACCGCGGCCGCGGGCATGCTGTTAAAGGCTCGTACCCTTCATGGCCTCTTCCTGGACGGCCTGGCGCATGGCCTCGAGCACGGGCCCGATGTCCCCCTCCATGATGAGGGGGAGGTTGTACCAGGACCGCTCGAGGCGGTGGTCGGTGAGGCGGTTCTGCGGGAAGTTGTAGGTGCGGATCTTCTCGGACCGGTCGCCCGTGCCGACCTGCTTGCGCCGGGCCGAGCCCTCCGCCGAAGCCGCGCGCTCCTTCTCTCCCGCCACGAGCTTGGCCTGCAGGACCTTCATGGCCTTGGCGCGGTTCTTGCCCTGGGAGCGCTCCTCCTGGCAGGCGACGATGATGCCCGACGGGATGTGGGTGATGCGCACCGCGGTCTCGACCTTGTTGACGTTCTGGCCGCCCGCCCCGCCGGCCCGGAAGGTGTCGAGCTTGAGGTCCTCGGGCCGGATGGTGATCTCGACCTCCGAGACCTCGGGGAGGACCGCCACGGTGCAGGTGGAGGTGTGGATGCGGCCCGCCGACTCGGTCTGAGGCACCCTCTGCACGCGGTGCACCCCGCCTTCGAGCTTGAGCCAGGAGTACACGCCCTGCCCCTGGATGAAAGCGACCGCCTGCTTGACTCCCTTGAGGCCGGTCGCGGTCAGCTCGAGGAGCTCGACCCTCCAGCCCCGGTCCTCTGAAAAGCGCGTGTAGAGCCTGAGCAGTTCTCCCGCGAAAAGCGCGGCCTCCTCGCCTCCGGCCCCGGCCCTGATCTCGAGGAACGCGGACTTGGGGTCATCCGGGTCCTTGGGGAGCAGGTCGAGCAGGATGGCGCGCTCGAGCTCCTTGGCCCGCGCCTCGAGAGCGGGCTTCTCGGCCAGGGCAAGCTCGCGCATGTCGCGATCCTGGCCCCTCGCGAGCGCGGAGAGGTCCTTGAGCTCGCCTTCGATCTTCGCGCACTCCCGCACGCGGCCGGCCACGGGCGCCAACTCCGCGTGGCGCTGGGAGGCCGCCTTGAGCTCCGCGGGGGTCAATCCCCCGTGGGCGAGCCTCGCCTCGACCTGGGCGAACTCGGCCAGGATGGACTCGAATCGTTGGTTCATATAAGAACGGCAGCCCCGACCCGGGGGGTCGGGGCTGCTCGACGCGCGGGAACGCTAGGCTTTCTTGGCCTTCTTGTCTTTCTTGCCGGCCTTGGCGTCGTCCTTGGTGGAAGGCGCGGTGGACAGGACCCTCTTCTTGGCGGCCGGCGCCCCGACGAGCTTCTTGATCTCTCGCTTGACGGGAGCACGGACCACCATCTTTCCGTCGGTCTTGCCGAACCGGAGCTTGAACCGCTCCACGCGTCCCGCGGTATCGACGAGCCTCTGCTGGCCGGTGTAGAAAGGATGACACGCGGCGCAGATCTCGACCTTGATCAGCTCTTTGGTCGAGCGCGTCTCGAAGGTGTTGCCGCAGGCGCAGACGACTTTGGCGACTTTATAAACGGGGTGGATGCCAGCTTTCATGGTGGTCCCATTATATCAAATACGGAACATCGTCGGGCAAGTACGCTCACGGCGCCGCGGGATTTGGTACCATCCCTGCTCACCGAGGTCACCACGAACATGATGAGACATGCCCGCTTCACGCTCGCCGCCCCGCATCTGCCTCTGCTCCCGCCGCTGCTCATGCTCCTGACCCTGCTCCCCGCCGCGGCCTCGGCCAAGTCCGCGGACCGGGAGGACGGCATCAACAGATCCGTGGTGCGCATCTTCGTGAGCACCCAGAAGCCGGATTTCTACCAGCCCTGGCAGATGGGCGCGCCGGACAACGTCACCGGCTCCGGCTGCGTCATCGCGGGGGACCGCATCCTGACGAACGCCCACGTGGTCAGCGACCAGATCTTCATCCAGGTGCGCAAGGCCGGCGACCCGCGCCGCTACAACGCCAAGGTCGAGTTCGTGGCCCACGACGCGGAGCTCGCGGTCCTCAAGGTCGAGGACCCTTCCTTCTTCAAGGACACCCGCAGCCTCGAGCTCGGCGACCTGCCCCGCCAGCGCGACTCAGCCACCGTCTACGGCTTCCCCGAGGGAGGCGAGGAGCTTTCCATCACCGAGGGCATCATCTCCCGCATCGAGGTCACGGCCTACTCGCACTCGGGCCGCTTCCTCCTCACCCTGCAGACCGACGCGGCCATCAACCCCGGGAACTCCGGCGGCCCGGTCGTCCGGAACGGCAGGCTCATCGGGGTCTCCTTCCAGGCCTTCACGGGCGGGGAGAACATCGGGTACGCGGTGCCGGCGCCGCTCATCCGGCGCTTCCTCAAGGACATCGAAGACGGCTCCTACGACGGAGTCCCGCTCCTCGGGCTCAACTACCAGCCCATGCTCAGCGAGAGCCTCCGGGCCTACTACGGTCTCAAGCCGGAAGGGACCGGGGTCCTGGTCACCGGGGTCTACCACGGCTCATCGGCCTCGGCCGCGCTCAAGCCCGGCGACGTCATCACGGCCGTCGACGGCGTGCCGGTCGGAGACGACGGCACGGTCGAGATCCGCAAGGGCCTGCGCCTGATCCTGCACCACATCTTCAGCCTGCGCCAGCTGGGCGACACGGTCGTCCTCTCCATCCTGCGCGACGGCAAGCCGAGCGCCGCGAGCGTGACGCTCCGGCGCTACCGGGACCTGGTGGACGACACGCTCTACGACCAGAAGCCCACCTACTACATCTTCGCGGGCCTCGTGTTCACCCCGCTCACCCCGAACTACATCGGCCAGTGGGAGTCGGACGACATCCCCACGGACTTCAAGGTCTACCGGGAGTTCGGCCGGGCCTCGGAGTCCCGCCGCCAGGCCGTGGCCCTGGCTTACGTCCTGCCCCACGAGATCAACGCCGGCTATCACGACTGGCGCGGCCAAGTCATCGAGTCCATCAACGGGGTCCGGCTCAAGGACATCAAGGACGTCATCACGGCCTTCCAGCATCCCCAGGGCCCCTGGCACGTCATCCGCACGGACAACAGCCTGGCCTTCTCCACCCAGATCGTCCTGGACGCCGCCAAGGCCGCGGTCGCGCACCAGGAGATCCTGGCCCGGCACGGCATCCCCGCGGACCGCTCCGCGGATTTGAGGTAAGGGCCTGCGGTAGAAGTTATTTGAGGTATTCGTCCAACGACCTGAACGCTTCGTCCAGGTCCTCTGAAAGGCCGCACTGGCGCGCGAGAGCGGCGTAGGAGGCTTTCCACTCAGCCGGGGGCGGCTGCAAGCTGTCAGGCATCGAATGCGTCTTTCTCCGCTTGAAGGTCGCGTCGATAGCCTTCTTGACCAAGGGCAGGTCCATCTTCGGGATCGACGTGATGAGCAAGACCATGTCGACCATGTCCCTGACTCGGGAATTGACCGAGGGCCGGGGAAGCGTGTACGCATGCACCTTCTCAGCGAAGTGCTGTTCCCTGGAAATCGTTGGAAATTTCGGCGCCGGTATCCCCGCGAACCTCAGCCAGTCATGCCCCTCGGTAGTGTCCAGAGGCGTAATGAGCACATCGCCGGCGCCGATGTCGATATGGAACTCCACAAAGGTGCGATTGTCCATGCGGGCCTCGACCGGGAAACGCGCACCGCCATAGGGAGCCGCGTCCAAGTCCTGCATGACGGGCCCGATCACGAAGACGAAGAAGTCCGCCAAGTCC
>JACRNU010000005.1 GCA_016234805.1 Elusimicrobiota bacterium | reverse complement strand
CTGCCGGCCGGAGTCGAGATGGTCATGCCGGGCGACAATATCGACATCGAGGTCAGCCTGCTGTGCGACATCGCTATGGAGCAGGGGCTGCGCTTTGCGGTGCGCGAGGGCGGACACACCGTAGGCGCCGGCGTCGTCAGCGCCATCATGGACTGAATGTTAAAAAGGGGTACTTTTAAGGTATAATATATGGCCGAAACAAAGCATCCGCAGCAGAGAATTCGCATTCGCCTTCGGGCCTACGACCATCGCGTTCTCGATGCCAGCGTGGGCAAGATCGTTGAGACGGCGCAGCGGACGGGGGCTGTTGTCTCCGGTCCCGTATTGTTGCCGACTCACATCAAGCGATATGCGGTCCTGCGCTCTCCGCATGTGGACAAGAAGTCTCGGGAACAGTTCGAGATGCGGATTCACAAGCGGCTGATCGAGCTCAACAGCACGACGCAGAAGACGGTCGACGAGCTGATGAAGCTGGACCTGCCGGCGGGCGTGGACGTAGAGATTAAGCTTTAAGCCTCCCCCACGGGGAGGCGCGAAGCTGAGGGGGCCAGGCGGAAGCCAGGCTCGTTATTTGAGGTTTTTATGGCAGAAGAGACGACTCAGAAGATTGAAGGCGACGGGGGAGTCAAGAAGGCTCCGCCCACTTTCCGATTCCTTTTGGGCGAAAAGGTCGGGATGACGCAGGTCTTCGACAAGACGGGCGTGCTGTGCGGCGCCACCGTGGTCAAGGCCGGCCCGTGCCCGGTCATGAGGGTCAAGAGGGCCGACGGTCCCGACGGGTACTGGGCCGTGCAGCTGGCTTTCGGCGTGTGCAAGGAGAAGAACCTCCCGAAGCCCCTCCTCGGACAGTTCAAGGCCGCCGGCGTCAATCCTGCGCGGTACGTCCGGGAGTTCCGCGTCCCGGCCGACCCCAAGATTGAGCCCGGGCAGACTGTGGTCCTCGACGCCATCATCAAGGCCGGCGACTACCTCGACGTCCGCGGGACCTCCAAGGGCCACGGGTTCGCCGGGGTCATGAAGCGCCATAATTTTCGCGGCATGCCCGCCTCCCACGGCGCCTCCGACAAGCAACGCTCTCCGGGGTCGCTGGCCGCTCGCCGCTCCCTGGGCCGGGTGCTTCCGGGCCAGCGGATGGCCGGTCACATGGGCGTCGAGCAGGTCTGCGTCCACAAGGCCGAGGTCATCAAGATCGACGCCGAAAAGAACCTCGTCTACCTGAAGAGCTCGGTCCCGGGTCCCCGGGGCGGGCTTGTCATGCTTTGCGAGACTGTCAAGTCCAAGAAGTTCCGGACCGAGAAGATCCGGAGCACCATCAGGAAGGACAAGATGGGCAACATCATCACGGTCGCCAAGAGGCCGACCAAGGCGAAACCGCAGTAAGAAGATTGGAAACCGATGAAAAACGACGCAGCGTTTGTTGGGGGGGAGAGACGATGTTCGTCAAGCTGATCGTCAAACTTTTGCTTCTGGGGATGGCGCTTGGTTCATCGGCTCATGCTGAGGCGCCATTGCTCAAGAAGGACCCTCTGGTGGAACATGTGGGATTGATTCAGCCGGAGAGGTTGCGCGGCGCAAGGGTCTTTCGACTTCCCGTGGGATTTGATGGGGCCGGCGCCCCTATTGTTTTTGAAAAGACTCCTGTGGTTTTAGGGATGACTACGCATGTTGCGAAGAAGGCCAAAAAGGAGGTTGGGCCAGCAACTGAACGGCGCGGGGCGCAACTTGGGGATTATATCCGCAACAACTCCAATTGGATGCGAGCCGTGGAGCTTATTAACGATCCGCGCTTCGTGTATGTAAGTCCTGTACAACAGGAGTTGTTGAAGACCGAATATGCTGCGCGCGATGGAGAACGCGCCGGAATGCTTCCCAAAGCGGACGGCCTGGATGTGGAGGATGTGGAATTCGCTGAGCGGAAACGAAAACTCGATATCGAATCTGAGCGGCTGGACAGGGAGATCGAGGAGTACAACAATCAGGTTGACTATCACAATTCCATTTGTAACCCTGCGCCCGATGAACAGACATATCGTTGGTGCGTTGAAAACAAAAAACGCTTGGATGCGTGGAAGGTGGTGTTGTTGGACGAGATTGGCGCCTACAATCGGGAGGTCGAGCGGTATAACAGGGAACAAGAAGGCTTCGCGGGCCGGTGGAATGCATTCGTTGACGTGATTCTCGCATGGGAGGGCAGGGTCAAGGAATTCATTGGAAAAATGGAGAGGGCCCTCCGTATGCCGGATGTGGGCTGGTGCAAGGTGCTGGACATTGTCAGGGATCCGGTCGATGGGCATGTCGTTTTATGTAAGTTTCTCTGCAATATTAATGGCGTGTTGACCCCATATAATGCACGACCGTTCCCGACGGGAAAGCCATGCGGCGCCGACATCGGTGAATTTTTTCCGATGCCGCCCGCCTTCCGGTCTGCATGCGAGGGGGGTGGATGAGCCGATCTCCTGCTTCCGCGTTTCATGTCTGGATGGATCGGAGAAATGTCATTCTCAAAATGCCAGGAAGGGGCTTCTATTTCTCGCTGAACTTGAAGAAGACGCAGTGGAATAAGTTTGCAAGAACTTTTAAGACCGCCTTGGGGAATACGGGTCGCAGGCCTGCGGGTTTTTCGTTTTCCGCTAATCAGCCGATGATTGGGGCGTATTCTGTCAAGGGATATCGAAAACTTCATGAAACCGTTTTTCGTGACGAGGCGTTGCGGGATATGACTGATCGCGAAGTGAAACGTATGATCCCCCGAGAGTTTATTTTGGAATATAACGGAATTTGCATGTTCCTTTCTAGGGAGGCGGTTTCAGGGCTCCGGGAGGCGTGTTTTGGGATGAAAATGTCTCACGGACACGAAAGGTTCGGGGGGGCGTCATGATGGAAGCTCCACTATTGAGCGTCAAAGGCGAAGAGATCGGAAAGGTCAGTCTGCGGGATGACGTGTTCGGGCTCAAGCCCAGGACGCAATTCCTGCACGAGGCCGTGACGGCCATCCTGGCCAACAAGCGCACCTGGTCCGCGAACACGAAGACCCGCGACGAGGTCTCCGGCGGAGGCAAGAAGCCCTGGAAGCAGAAGCACACCGGCCGCGCCCGGGCGGGCTCTTCGCGCTCCCCTCTGTGGCGCCACGGCGGCGTGACCTTCGGCCCGCGGGCCGGCAAGGTCCGCGTGGAGCTGCCCAGGGGGAAGAGCCGGCTGGCCCTCGCCCAAGCCCTCTCGGCCCGGCTCAAAGACGGGAGGCTGATCTTCGTCGACTCCATCTCCTGCGATGATGGGCGGACCAAGTCGGCGGCAGCCGTGCTCAAGAGCCTCGGCTGCGCCTCTCGGACCATCCTGGTGCTCGACCGGTCCAACGAGATGCTCACCCGAGCCTTCCGCAACATCCCCGACGTCGCCGTCATCCTGTCGGGGGACCTGAACGTCTACGCGGCCATGAACTGCCGGAAGCTCGTCATGACCAAGGCCGCTTTGGAGGCCCTGCTCGGCAGGTGGAATTGACCCATGTCAGGTCTGCACGCCTTTAGCGTCATCGTTCGTCCGCTCCTGACGGAGCGCAGCACCATCATGAAGGAGAAGTACAACCAGTACGTCTTCGAGACCGATCGGGCCGCCACCAAGACGGACATCCGGCGCGCGGTCGAAGAGCTCTTCAAGGTCCGCGTCGAGCGCGTCCGGACGATGAACGTCCAGGGCAAGACCCGCCGGTACGGCCGCAACACCGGCCAGCGCCCCGACTGGAAGAAGGCCATTGTAACCCTGGAAAAGGGCCAGAAGATCGACCTGGCGGACCAGACAGCCTAGTATGCCCAATAAATCCTACAAACCATACACCCCGTCCCGCCGGCACATGACGACGCCGGACTTCTCGGAACTCTCCGACAGGAAGCCCGAGAAGAGCCTGTTGACTGGCATGCGCAAGAAAGGCGGCCGGAACAACACCGGCCGCATCATGGTCCGCCACCAAGGCGGAGGCCACAAGCGCGCCTATCGCTTGGTCGATTTCAAGCGGGACAAGCCGGGCGTCCCGGGCAAGGTCGTCTCGATCGAGTACGACCCGAACCGTTCCGCGCGGATCTCGCTGATCCACTACGCCGACGGGGAGAAGCGCTACATCATCCACGCCGTCGGGCTGAAGGTGGGCGACACCGTGATGAGCGGCCCGAACGCGGAGATCCGGACCGGCAGCGCGATGGCGCTTGCCAGGATCCCCGAGGGCTCCTTTGTCCATAACGTCGAGCTCGTGCCGGGCCGCGGGGGGCAGATGATGCGCTCCGCCGGCACCCAGGCCCAGCTTCTTTCCAGGGACGAGAGCTACGCCCTGCTGAAGATGCCGTCCGGCGAGGTCCGCAAGGTCCCGTTGGCTTGCATGGCGACGCTGGGGCAGGTTTCGAATATCGACCGCAATACGCTGAACATCGGCAAGGCCGGCCGCTCCCGTCACCTGGGCATCCGCCCGACGGTGCGCGGCGGCGCGATGAACGCGACCGACCACCCCATGGGCGGCGGGCGCGGCAAATCGAAGGGCGGCAACCACCCGCAGTCTCCGTGGGGCCAGCTCGCCAAGGGTTTCAAGACCCGCAATAAGAAGAAGCTCTGGGGTTGGATGATCGTCTCCGACCGCCGCAGGGCTTTGGGCAACGTGGGGTGACGACATGAGCAGATCCACTAAGAAAGGGCCGTTCATCAACGAGAAGCTTCGCAAGAAGATCGAGAAGATGAACGCCAGCGGCGAGAAGAAGCCGGTCAAGACCTGGGCGCGGGACTGCACGATCGCCCCGGAGTTCGTCGGCCACACCTTCGCGGTGCACAACGGCCGGAAGTTCCTCCCGATCTACGTGACGGAGCAGATGGTGGGCCACAAGCTCGGGGAGTTCTCTTTCACGAGGGCGTTCCGGACCCACGGCCAGGCCCACAAAGAGTCCACGACGCTCACCTAACGAACATGGATGCCATAGCGAAAGCCAGATTCCAGAGAGTGGGACCCCGGAAGGTCGGGCAGGTGCTCGACGAGATCCGGGGGAAGAAGGTCATCCGCGCCGAGCAGATTCTGAGGATGGTGCCGCGCGCCTGCGTCGGCGTCGTCTCCAAGACCATGCTGTCGGCCGCGGAGAACCTGAAGCTGAAGGTGGCCAGGGCCGGCAGGCAGCTGGTGCCCGAGCAGGTCTTCGTCAAGTCTTGTTACGCGACACAGGGGCCGATGCGCCCCATGCGGCGCGTGCGGCCCGCGCCCCAGGGGCGGGCCATGACGTTCAAGCGCAAGGTCTGCCACGTCACCGTCGTGGTGTCGGACGGGCAGGAAGGCTAGGGTATGGGACAAAAGATTCATCCGAAAGCCGTACGGCTGGGCTACATCCAGGACTGGGAGTCCAAGTGGTTCTCCCTCAGGGACATGCCGGCCCTCATCGGCGAGGACTTCAAGATCCGGGGTCTCGTCAAGAACCAGTTCCGCCAGGCGGCGATCAGCTGGGTGGGCATCGAGCGGGCGGGGTCCTACCTGCGCGTCAACATCCACACGGCCCGGCCGGGCGTCGTCATTGGCAAGAAGGGCGTGGACATCGAGAACATCAAGAGCCAGATCGAGAGCCTCACCAACCGCAAGACTTTCGTCAACGTCGTGGAGATCAAGGAGCCCGAGCTCGACGCGAGGCTCGTGGCCGAGGCCATCGCGGTCCAGCTCGAGAAGCGCGCAGCCTATCGACGGACCTTGAAGCGCACGATGGAGCGGTCCATCCAGGCCGGGGCTCTCGGGATCAAGATCCAGGTCAGCGGCCGCTTGAACGGCGGCGAGATCGCCCGTCGCGAATGGATGCGCGAGGGGCGGGTCCCGCTGCACACCTTCTGCGCGGACATCGATTACGGATTGGCCGAGGCGCACACCATGGCGGGGCTCATCGGCGTGAAGGTATGGATCTTCAAGAAAGAACATTTCGTCAAGAGCCACAAGGAACTGCTGACCATGGCGAAAAAGGCCATCGAGACCCCGGACGCCTCCGGCGGGTCCCTGCCCGCCGCGGTCGTGGTTCCCGCCGCGGCGGTCGAACCCGCGCCGGGCGCCCCGGCGGCCGGCGCGGGGGGGCAGGCCTGATATGCTGATGCCGAAGAGGGTGAAATACCGCAAGACCCACAGCCAGCCCCGGGTCAAGGGGATGGCCAAGAGGGGAACCCAGATCGCGTTCGGCGAATACGCCTTGAAGGCGCTCGAGCCGCGGTGGGTGACGGCGCGGCAGATCGAGGCCGTGCGCGTGGCCATCGGACGCCAGCTCAAGAAGGGAGGCAAGCTCTGGGTGAGGATCTTCCCGGACAAGGCCGTGACGAAGCATCCGGCCGAGACCCGCATGGGCAAGGGCAAGGGAGCCCCGGACCATTGGGTCGCCGTGATCAAGCCCGGCCGCGTCCTATTCGAGATCCAGGGCGTGACGCGGGCCGAGGCCCAGGCCGCGCTCGAAGGCGCGTCCTACAAGCTCCCCATCAGGACCAGATTCGTCGTCCGGGAAACGATATGACCGAGCAGGGGTGCCCGCGAAGCGGGTCTGCGAGGAAATGGTCGGAGCGCGGCAGCGCGGAGACCATGACCGAGGTCTTAGGAGACAGGCCATGAAGGCGAAGGATTGGGAAGCCAAGCGGAACATGTCGGTCCCGGAGCTCCAGGAGGAGCTCCGCCAGACCGTGGACAAGCGGTTCCGGCTGAGGTTCAAACACCGCGTGGCCAAGGCGAAGAACCCCCTGGAGCTGAGGACCCTGCGCCGCCACGCGGCGCGCCTCCATACCCTCATCAACGAGAAGTCCGTTGTCAGGAGCGCGTGATATGACCACGACCGGAACCGTGACGGCCGACAGACAGCAGAGGAAGACGTTCGAGGGCGTGGTCGTCTCCGCACGCATGGACAAGACCCGCGTCGTGAAGGTGACGCGTCAGGTCCGGCACCCGTTCTACGAGAAGGTCCAGAGGATAAGCAGGAAGTTCTACGTGCACGACGAGGAGAATAAGTCGAGGGAGGGCGACCTCGTCGAGATCATGAGCACCCGGCCCCTCTCCAAAACCAAACGCTGGCGGCTCGTGCGAGTCGTGGGCAGCGAAGGCGCAGCCAAGAAGGGATAGGATTTTCGTATGATCCAGCTGAGATCGATCATCAATGTCGCGGACAACTCGGGAGCTCGGAAGCTGCAGTGCTTCCAGATCCTCGGAGGCAGCCAGAGGCGCTACGCCCACCTGGGCGACATCGTCGTCTGCAGCGTCCGGGACGCCATCCCCAACGGCCCCATCAAGAAGGGCGAGGTGGTCAAGGCCGTGGTGGTGCGCGTCAAGCACCAGGAGCGCAGGCCTGACGGCTCGATCGTCTCCTTCGACGACAACGCCGTGTGTCTCATCGACGAGAACGGCGACCCCCGCGGCACCCGCGTCTTCGGGCCCGTGGCGCGGGAGCTGCGCGACAAGGAATACCTCAAGATCATCTCCCTGGCCCCGGAGGTCGTTTAAATGAAGCTCAAGATCCATAAGAAGGACCGGGTGATGGTGGTCTCCGGCAAGGACCGGGGCAAGATCGGGGAGGTCATCCGCATCGACCCGGTCAAGATGCGCATCGTGGTCGGCAAGGTCAACATGGTCGCGAGGCACAAGAAGGCCCGCGGCGCGGGCGATCCGGGCGGCATCCACCGCATGGAGGCCGCGGTCGCGTACTCCAACGTCATGCTGATGTGTCCGAAGTGCGAGAAGCCCATCCGACCCAAGTCGGACCGGCTGGCGACGGGTGAGAACATCCGCCTTTGCAGGAAGTGCGGGGAGGCGATACTCTAGTGGCCAAGGAAGAGCAGGCTCAAGCGAAACCCAAGGCCGCCGGGACGAAGACACCTGGCGGCGGGCAGAAGGCCCCCGGCGGCAAGAAACCGGCCGCCCAGGCCGGGCCGGCGAAGCCGAGCATCGTCGTCTCGGACGGCAAGGAGGTCGCCCACGCGACCCCGCGGCTCAAGAAATTCTACCGCGAGACCGTCGTGCCGGACATGATGCAGCGGTTCGGGGTGAAGAACCCCATGGCCGTCCCGAAGGTCTCGAAGATCGTCATCAACATCGGCGTGTCGGACGCCAAGGACAACGTCCAGCTGCTCGACGCCGCCCGCGAGGAGCTGGCGATCATCGTCGGGCAGTGGCCCCAGATCCGGCGCGCCAAGAAGTCGATCTCCAATTTCAAGCTCCGCGAGGGCATCCCCATCGGCTTGCGGGTGACCCTGCGTGGGGACCGGATGTACGAGTTCCTCGACCGCCTCATCACCATCGCGATCCCCCGCATCCGCGACTTCCGCGGCCTGCCCACCCAGGGGTTCGACGGCGGCGGGAACTTCAACCTGGGCCTCAAGGAGCAGTTGCTTTTCCCCGAGATCAACGTGGAGAAGGTGATGAAGCAGCGCGGGATGAACATCTCCATCGTGACGAGCGCGAGCTCCGACGACCTGAGCCTCGAACTCCTGAAGTGTCTCGGCATGCCCTTCCGCAAGGATGGGAACAATCCCGCGCAGAGCGCGAAGAACTTAGGATAAGGTTAGGCTATGGCGACTACGGCGTGGAAGGCCAAGATGGCGAAGCCGCAGAAGTTCGCGACCCGCTTCCGCAACCGCTGCCAGATCTGCGGTCGGCCGCGGGCGTATTACAGAGATTTCGGGCTGTGCCGCATCTGTTTCCGGAAGATGGCGCATCAAGGCCAGATCCCGGGAGTTGTGAAGTCGTCATGGTAAGACCAGGAGAGGGACGCTGACACATGGATCCAATCGCAGACCTTTTGACCAGAATACGCAACGCCCAAGGGCGTCTCAAAGACCGGGTGGACGTGCCGCTCTCGAAGCTCAAGCTCGAGGTCGTGCGCGTGCTCAAGGAGGAGGGGTTCATCGCCAACTTCAAATCCCTCTTCGCCAACGGCCACAAGCGCGGGACGATCCGGGTGTTCCTTAAGTATACGACGGCCCGGGAGCCCGTCATCCGGGGCCTCAAGCGCGTGTCGCGGCCCGGGTTGCGCGTATACCGGGCGTACGGTGGAATCCCAAAGCCGCGCAGCGGATTCTCCGTCAGCATCGTTTCCACCAATCAGGGCATCCTGACCGACAAGCAGGCCCGTGAGAAAAAGGTGGGCGGAGAAGTCCTCTGCCAGGTGTGGTGAGATAGAATGAGCAGGATAGGAAGAATTCCAGTCGTCATCCCCTCCGGGGTCCAGGTCGCGGTCGCGGACGGCTCCGTGAAGGTGAAGGGACCGCTCGGAGAACTGGTCCTTGCGCTCCCCTCCGTGGTGAATGCCGAGGTCAAGGACGGCCGCGTCCTGCTGACCGCGGACCTCAAGGCTCGCCGGGACGCCTCCGCCCTCTACGGCATGGCGCGTTCCAGGATCAACAACATGGTGCACGGCGTGTCCCAGGGCTTCCAAAAGACGCTCCAGATCGTGGGGATGGGTTTCCGCGTGGAGGAGACCATGGGCGACGAGCACAAGGGCCACACCCTCAAGCTGAGCCTGGGGCGCTCCCACCCCGTCATGTTCTCGGTCCCCAAAGGCCTGAAGGTCGTCGTGGACCCCAAGAAGACGCTCATCACTCTCAGCGGCCGCGACAAGGACCAGCTTGGCCAGATCGCCGCCGAGCTGCGGGGACTCAAGCCCCCGGAACCCTACAAGGGAACCGGCATCCGCTACCAGAATGAATATGTCCGCAAGAAGGCGGGCAAGGCCGCGGCCGGAGCCGCCGGAGCCGCCGGGGCAGGGGCGAAGAAATGAGAAACAAGTGGTTGAGGAAGGAATTCCGCAAGGTGCGCACCCGCGGCCGGCTCGCGGAGCGGCCGCTCGGGCGGCCCCGGCTGTCCGTCCACCGGAGCCTGAAATACCTCTACGCGCAGGTCATCGACGACGCCGCGGGCAAGACCGTGGTGTCGGTCACGTCCTCCTGCAAAGAGGTCCGGGAGAAGGTCAAATCCGGGAAGTCCCTCTCCGCCGCGAAGGCCGTGGGGGAGATGATCGCCAGGAAGGCGGTCTCCGCCGGCGTCAAGAAAGTCGCTTTCGACCGCGGGGCCCTGCAGTATCACGGCCGCGTGAAGACTCTGGCCGACGCGGCGCGCGCCGCGGGCCTCGAGTTCTAGTGGAGGAGTGATGGAGCAGACAGCATACGGCAGCTCGCAGGGCCTGGCCGGCGCGGAGAAGACCTTCAAAGAGACGGTCGTGACCATCAATCGCGTGGCCAAGGTCGTCAAGGGAGGCAAGCGCTTCTCGTTCAGCGCCCTCGTCGTGGTGGGCGACGGTTCCGGGACCGTCGGGATGGGGATGGGCAAGGCCCGCGAGGTCCAGGCCGCGATCCAGAAGGCGACCTTCGCGGCGAAGAGGAGCCTCATGACTTTTCCGCTCTCCGGCGACAGCATCCCCCACGAGGTGGTGGCCAAGTCCGGCGCCGGTTTGGTGTGGATGAAGCCCGCGGCGCCCGGGACGGGCGTCATCGCGGGCGGAGGGGTCCGGGCGGTGCTCGAGGCCGGCGGGGTGAAGAACATCCTGACCAAGAGCCTCGGCAGCTCGAATCCGTTCAACATGGTCGCGGCCGCGATCGAGTGCCTGAAGGACCTGCGCACCGCCGCGGACGTGGCCAAGATGAGAGGCAAGTAGGGAATCGACATGGCTTCCACTGAAATCGCGCTGCACCATTTGAAGCCCGCTCCGGGATCCCGGAAGCGGTCCGAGCGGCTTGGCCTCGGAGAAGGGTCGGGAGGCGGCCAGACCGCCACCCGGGGGCAGAAGGGACAGCGTTCCCGCTCCGGAGACGGCAAGCTCTCCGGCTTCGAGGGCGGTCAGACCCTGCTCATCCGCCGCGTCCCCAAGCGCGGCTTCACCAACGGACCCTTCAAGGTGGCCTACCAGGTCGTGTCGCTCTTTGACATCGAGCGGGTCTTCAAGAACCAGAGGGACGTGACTCCCGAGGGGCTCAAGATCCACGGACTCATCAGGGGGCGGCAGCCGGTCAAGATCCTGTCGGACGGGGATCTCAGCCAGGCGTACAAGATCTCCGCGCACGCGTTCTCCAAGAAGGCCGTCGAGAAGGTGCAGAAGGCCGGGGGGACCACCCAGGTCCTTCCGCTCAAGCCCGGGCCGGCTGCGGCATCGAAGAAGGCATGATCCAGAAGTTCGCCAACATCTTCGAGATCCCGGACCTGCGCAAGAGGGTCCTGTTCATGCTCGGCGCGGTCGCGATCTTCCGGATCGGGGCCGCGGTCCCCATCCCGGGCATCAACGGGGACGCCATCCGCGCCGTGTTCGAGGCCCAGCGGAACTCCCTTCTCGGGTTCCTGGACATCTTCTCCGGCGGGGCCATGTCGCGGTTCTCCATCTTCTCCATGGGCGTGATGCCCTACATCAACGCCTCCATCATCATGAGCTTGCTCCAGGGCGCGCACGTCATCCCCTACCTGGACCGGCTGCACAAGGAAGGGGAACTCGGCCGCAGGAAGCTCAACTCCCTGACCCGGTATCTGACGCTCTTCCTGGGGGCCTTCCAGTCCTTCGGCCTGACCATCGCGGTCTCCAAGATGCCCACCCCCGGCAACATCCCGGTGGTCTCGGACCCCACGTGGGGCTTCTACGTGGTCACCGTGCTGACGCTGACCGCGGGCACCATCTTCGTGATGTGGCTGGGCGAACAGATGACGGAACAGGGCGTGGGCAACGGCATCTCGCTGCTCATCTTCTGCGGCATCGTGGACCGCATGCCGTCCGCCATCCGCAACCTTATCCAGCTCATCTCCCTGGAGGAGATCGGCCTGCTGGCGGCCCTGCTCCTGGTGGTCGTGCTCCTGGGCATCGTGATCTCCGTGGTCTGGGTGGAGACGGCCCAGAGGAAGATCCCTGTCCAGTACGCCAAGCGCATGGTCGGCCGCAAGATGTACGGCGGAGCCCAGAGCTACCTCCCGCTCAAGGTCGACCAGTCCGGGGTCATCGCGGTCATCTTCGCGGTCTCGCTCCTCGCGGTGCCTGTGACCATCGTCCAGTTCACCCCGAACGCTCCTTGGGCGCAGACGATCATGCAGTTCTGGAGCGGCGGCAACTGGATCTACCAGGTCCTCTACGCCGCCCTCATCATCTTTTTCTGCTACTTCTACAACTCGGTCTCCATCAACCCGGTGGACCTGGCCGAGAACATGAAGAAGTCGGGCGGGTTCATCCCGGGCATCCGGCCGGGCGAGCCCACGGCCAAGCACATCGAGTGGGTCCTTGAGCGCGTCACCCTCGGGGGAGCCCTTTTCGTGGCGGCCATCGCGGTGCTGCCGGACCTCATGCGCCAGAGGTTCAATGTCCCCTTCTATTTCGGCGGGACCTCGCTGCTCATCGTGGTGGGCGTGGCTCTCGACACCATGGGCCAGCTCGAGGCCCACCTCATCATGCGCCACTATGAAGGCTTTCTGAAGAAAGGCCGCATCCAGGGGCGCTGGTTCAACGTGGGGGCGCAATAAAATGATCATCATCCTTCTGGGAGCGCCGGGGTCGGGCAAGGGCACGCAGGCCAAGCTCGTGGCCGAGCGCTACGGGCTTACGCACCTCTCCACGGGAGACATCTTCCGGGCCGAGATGGCGGCCAAGACCTCGGTCGGCCTCAAGGCCGAGGGCTACGTGAAGTCGGGGCAGCTCGTGCCGGACTCCATCGTGACCGAGATGGTGGCCGGCCGCATGGACCCCGCGAAGAAGTACCTCCTCGACGGCTTCCCCCGGAACCTCGAGCAGGCGCACTGCTTCGCCGGCGACCTGGGCCACCTGAAGATGACCGTGAACCTCGTGGTCTACCTGAACCTCCCGGAGGCCGAGGTCGTCAAGCGCCTTTCCTCGCGGCGCAGCTGCGGCAAGTGCGGTGAGGTCTACAACCTTTTGAGCAGTCCGCCCAAGGCGTCCGGGGTCTGCGACAAGTGCGGCGGGGCGGTGATCCAGAGGGAAGACGACACGGAGAACACGGTCCGCAAGCGGCTGCTGGTGTTCCGCGACTTGACCGAGCCCTTGGTGGCCTACTACAAGGCGGAAGGGCTCATTAAGGAAGTGGACGCGGCGGGCGGTATCGACGGCGTGACGAAGTCCGTCTGCGGCGTGATCGACGGGCTCCTGGCGGAGACCAAGAAGAAGTGAGGGGAGCCGCGGCCGTCGCCATCGAATTGAAGTCCAGCTCGGAGATTTCGGCCATCCGGCGCGCAGGCTGCGCCGTGGCCCGGGTTCTGGCCAGGGTCTCGGCAGCGGTGCGCCCGGGCTTAAAGACCTGGGACCTCGAAACCCTCGCGCGGGAAGAGTCGGCGCGTCTTGGGGTGGAGCCGGCGTTCCTGGGCTACCTCGGGTACCCCGCGGCGCTTTGCGTGTCGGTCAACGCCGAGGTCGTGCACGGCATCCCCAGCCCCAAGCGGGGGCTCAAAGAGGGAGACATCGTCAGCCTCGATTACGGCTGCCGCCTCGAGGGGTTCTACGCGGACGCGGCCGTGACCGTGGGCGTGGGCGGGATATCGGCCGAAGCCCGGCGGCTCATCGAGACGACGCGCGTTTCGCTGGAGAAGGCGGTCGCGGCGATGAAGGTCGACGGCCGGCTCGGAGACATTTTGAGCGCCATCCAGGTGCATGTGGAAAGCAGCGGTTTTTCCGTGGTCAGGGATTTTTCGGGGCACGGGATCGGCAGGGCCCTGCACGAGTCGCCGTCCGTGCCGAACTTCGGCGCGGCGGGGACCGGCATGAGGCTGCAGCCCGGGCTCGTGCTGGCCATCGAGCCGATGGTGACGGCGGGTTCCGAGAAGACGGAGGTCCTCGCCGACGGTTGGACCGCGGTGACGAAGGACGGGAGTCTTGCCGCGCATTTCGAACACACGGTGGCCCTGACGGACAAGGGGCCGGAGGTCTTGACAGAGGACCATGGGTAAAGAGGACAAGATCGAGGTGGAAGGCAGCGTCATCGAGTCGCTGCCGAACGCGATGTTCCGGGTTCAGATCCCGCAGGGGAAGATCGTGCTGGCCGTCATCTCGGGCAAGATGCGGATGCACTACATCAAGATCCTCCCGGGCGACCGGGTCCGCCTGGAGCTTTCGCCTTACGATCTGACCCGCGGCCGCATCACCTTCAGGGAGTAGGAACAAATGAAAGTCAGAGCGAGCGTCAAACCGATTTGCCAGAAGTGCAGGGTCGTCAAGCGCAGCGGGGTCTTGCGGGTGCTGTGCAAGAACCCGAAGCACAAACAGAAACAGGGGTGAACTATGGCTCGTATCGCGGGAGTCGATCTGCCGAAGAACAAACGCATCGACGTGGCGCTGTGCTACGTCTATGGGGTGGGCCGGGCTAAGGCCGTCGAGGTGCTCGAGCGCCTGAGCGGGGCCGTGGAGCCCGCCACTCGGGTCAAGGACCTCACCGAGAGCCAAGTGAGCCTCATCAACAACCTTCTCGTCAAGGAATTCAAAGTGGAGGGCGAGCTGCGCCGGGAGACCCAGGCGAACGTCCAGAGGCTCGTCGAGACAGGGAGCTACCGCGGCTTCCGGCATCGCAGGAACCTGCCGTGCCGCGGACAGCGGACCAAAACGAACGCGCGCACAAGGAGAGGCCGCCGCAGGACGGTGGGCGCCGGAAGGGCGGAGAAGGCTGCCGCGCCGGCGAAGGCATAATATCATGGCAGAAGAAAAAGACAAGGTTTCAAAGCAGCCCTCCCCCGAGGGTGAGAAGAAGGCCGAACCGGCCGCCGCGGCCCCGGCCGGAGGGTCGGCCGCGGGCGAGAAGAAGGCGGAGGGTTCCGGCCGTCCGACCGGCGGCGCTCCGCACGCCGCGGGCGGCCCTGCGCGGAAGAAGACTTGGCGGACGGTGTCGTTCGGCCGGGTCTACGTCCGGTGCTCGTTCAACAACACGATCATCTCCCTGACGGACGAGCGCGGGGACGTCCTGGCCTGGTCCACGGCGGGAGGCAACGGGTTCCGCGGGACCAAGAAGGGCACCCCCTTCGCGGCCGGCGTGACGGCCACCCGGGTCGCCAAGAGGGCGATCGAACTGGGCGTCAAGCAGGTCGCGGTCTACATCACGGGGCCCGGGCCCGGCCGCGAGACGGCGGTCCGCTCCCTGGGGAGCGCGGGGCTCGTGGTCGTCAGCCTCAAGGACGTCTCGCCCCTGCCGCACAACGGCTGCCGGCCGCCGAAGGCGAGGAGGGTCTAGAGATGTCCCGATACACCGGTCCGTCGTGCAAGCTCTGCCGCAGGGAGGCCACCAAGCTCTTCCTGAAGGGAGAGAAATGCTCCACGAAGTGCACCCTCGACAAGAGGCAGACGCCCCCGGGAGCAGCCCGCCCGCGGCGCGGGAAGACCTCGGAATACGCCCTCCGGCTGCGCGAGAAGCAGAAGCTGCGCCGGATGGCGGGGATGAACGAGACTTCCTTCGCCCGCCGCGTGGAGAACGCCTCGAAGAGTCCCGAGTCCACGGGCGAGGCGCTCCTGCGCGGTCTTGAGCTGCGGCTCGACAACATCGTCCGCCGGCTGGGGTTCGCCGCGTCGACGAAGGGCGCGCGCCAGATGGTGCTGCACGGGCACATCAAGGTCTCTGGCAAAGCCGTCAACATCCCATCGTTCACGGTGGACACGGGAGACGTCATCTCCCTCGACCCGGCCCTGAAGGACAATACCGCGGTCAAGCTCAGTCTTGAGACCGCCCAGAAGAAGTCCACCCGCCCGACGTTCCTGGAGTTCGACGAAGCCGGACTGACCGGGAAGGTGGTGCGGCTGCCGGACAGGACGGAGATGTCCTACCCGGTGAACGAGCAGTTGATCATCGAATACTATTCGAGGTAAACCATGGCCTACAAGGAACTGATACTGCCGCAAAAGCTCAGCGCCGAGGAGAAGACGGCGACCGAATCCTACGCGAAATTCGTGGCCGAGCCCTACGAGCGCGGCTACGGGCACACCGTGGGCAACTCCCTGCGCCGCGTGCTCCTGTCGAGCCTCGAGGGCGCGGCCGTGACGGCCGTGCGCATCGACGGCTCGAACCACGAGTACGCCACCCTCCCGGGCGTCCGCGAGGACGTGATGGGCATCCTCCTGAACCTCAAGAAGCTCCGCGTGAAGCTCTACTCCAACGGACCGGAGATGGTGTACCTGGCCTGCAACAAGGAGGGAGAGGTGAAGGCCTCCGCCATCCAGGAGAACTCGAACGTCGAGGTGGTCAACAAGGACCTCGTGATCGCGCGCCTCGAGGCCGGCGGCAAGCTGGACATGGAGATCGAGATCTCGAAAGGCCGCGGCTACGTGACGGCCGAGGAGCTCCGCGCCCAGGCCCACTGGCCGGCGGGCTTCCTGCCGCTCGACGCCCTGTTCAGCCCCGTGACGAAGGTCCACTATGACGTCGAGAACGCCCGCGTGGGTCAGATCACGGACTACGACCGACTGATCCTGGAGATATGGACGGACTCCTCCATCAACCCGGCCGAGGCCCTGATCCAGTCCGCGAAGCTCCTGCGCGACTCGCTGAGCATCTTCATCCCCGAGGAGGAGGCCCCCCAGACCGCTCCGACCTACGAGAGCGAGGGCGGTTCCGAGGGCGCCGAGACCCTGGCCGCGAGCCTGACGGGCGACAGCAAGCTCAAGGACGTGCTCTCCCAGTCCGTGGACATGATCGAGCTTTCCTCCAGGGCGTCGAACTGCCTGAAGGTCGCCCGGATCAAGACCGTGGGCGAGCTCGTGGTCAAGCGCGACGAGGAGCTCCTCGCGGTCAAGAACTTCGGCAAGAAGTCGCTGGAGGAGATCAAGGACCGGCTCAAGGAGATGGGACTTTCCCTGGGGATGCAGGTTTCCGCGGCGCCGTAAGGGGCTGCGAGGGCTTGAGAAAATGTTATATTCTGAGGAGTTCTTAATGGCATGATCAAAACCTATGGCGGAAGGCGGCTGGGCGTCACGGGTACGCACCGCCGGGCGATGATGCGGAACATGGCGACGAGCCTGTTCCTGCACGAGAAGCTGACCACCACGATCGCGAAGGCCAAGACCTTGAGGCCTTACGCCGAGAAGCTCATCACCCACGCGGTCCACGGCAAGCACTTCCTGGTGCGGCGCCACGTGCAGGACAAGAAGGTGTTCAAGAAGCTCTTCGAGATCCTGGCGCCGAGATACGCCAAGCGGCCCGGCGGGTACACCCGCATCGTCCGGCTGCTGCCCCGGTCGGGAGACAACGCGTCGCGCGGCGTGATCACGCTCGTCACCTAGGACCGGCCCCATGTTCGACTTCCTCTTCAGCCTGTTCTCCAATGACATGGGGATCGACCTTGGCACGGCCAACACCCTGGTCTACGTGAAGAACCAGGGCATCGTGCTCAGGGAGCCATCCGTCGTGGCCATCGACCGGGAGTCGCGCCGGGTCCTGGCCATCGGAGCCGAGGCGAAGAGGATGCTGGGGCGGACCCCCGCCTCCATCGTGGCGGTCAGGCCGCTGCGCAACGGGGTCATCGCCGACTTCGAGATCACGCAGTCGATGATCAAGTATTTCATCCGGAAGGTGCACAACAGGAGGTCCCTGCTGCACCCCAGGATCGTGATCGGCATCCCGTCGGGCATCACCGAGGTGGAGCGCAGGGCCGTGCAGGAGTCCGCCGAGCAGGCGGGCGCCCGGGAGGTCTACCTGATCGAGGAGCCCATGGCGGCGGCGATCGGCGCGGACCTGCCCATCTCCGAGGCCCACGGCAACATGATCGTTGACATCGGGGGCGGCACGACCGAGACGGCCGTCATCTCGCTGGGAGGCCTCGTCGTCTCGAAGTCCATCGACGTCGCGGGCGACGAGATGGACGAGGCCATCATGATGTATTTCCGCCGCAAGTACAACCTCCTCATCGGGGAGACGACCGCCGAGGACGTGAAGATCCAGATCGGATCCGTCTTCCCCCTGAAAGAGGAGAAAACCATGGAGGTCAAGGGCCGGGACCAAGCCACCGGCCTGCCGAAGACGACGCTCATCACGTCGGAGGAAGTGCGCCAGTCGCTCATGGAACCGGTACAGCTCATCCTCGACGTGATCAAGAACACGCTGGAGGAGACTCCGGCGGAGCTGGCTGCAGATTTGGTGGACCGCGGCATCATGCTCGCGGGAGGCGGGTCGCTCCTGAGGGGTCTGCCGGACCTCATCCATCAGGAGACCGAGCTCCCGGTGCACCGTGCCGCGGACCCGTTGAGTTGCGTGGCGTTGGGGACGGGGAAGTTCCTGGAGGAGCTGGATCGCATGGACCGGCGTCCGGAATTCATCACGTCCTACCGCTTCCGCACCTAAGAACCAGCCTGCCCGCCGCAGGTCCCGCACGGCCCATGAGGGCCGCGGGGCCCGAACATTAGGGAGCACCGTGCAGCCCCATCGGGAAGACCGAGCAGCCAACATCGTTCTCGCATCGCTTTCAGCCGCGTCCATCGTGCTGATGTTCCTGCCGATGGCCAAGCCCATCAGGGGTCTCCGCGCGTGCGTGGCGCACGTCTTCGAGCCCATGACCTTCGCCGGGGCTGAGGGGATGGAACGCCTCTCCCTGGTCCCTTCCCGCGCGCGCGAGCTCATCGTGGCGGACATCGAGAACCGCTCGCTCAAGGAGGAGATCGCCCGCGTGGAGCTGGTCAAGGCCGAGATGGAGGCCTTGAAGGCGGAGAACGCCCGGCTGGCGGCGGGGCTGGGGCTCAAGACCGTGGAGGGACGCTCCGTAGTCTGGGGCCGCGTCATGGAGCGGGACCCCGCGCGCTGGTATCATGGCCTGATGGTGGATGTCGGGACCCGCGAGGGGGTGCCGCTCAACGCCGCGGTCCTGGCTCACGCCGGAGGCAAGGTCGTGGTCCTCGGCCGCATCGCGGAGGTCTCCGAGCGGACCGCGAAGGTGCTGTTGGTGACGGACGAGTTCTCCTCGGTGGCCGCGTGCCTGTCCTCCGGGACCGTGGAAGGGCTCGTCCAGGGCCAGGGGTCCGAGCGGTTGAGGATGAACTATCTGCACTCGGAAGCGACCGTCATGCCGGGAGACGAGGTCCTGACTTCAGCGACGAGCGCGACCTTCCCTCCGGGACTCCTGATCGGCCGTGTGGCCAAGGGCTATGCCCGCGACCCCTTCCTGGCGTTCCAATCGGCCGAGGTGCGGCCCGTGTTCGACCCGGCCTCGGTCAAGGAAGTGATGATCCTCAAATGAGGGGCTTGACCTACTTCCGCATGACGGCCCTCTTCCTCCTAGGAGCCCTGGGCCATTGGTGGTGGACCACCTACCTGTCGTTCTGGGGCGTCGCCCCCCAGCTCCTGCTCGTCCTCACTTTCGTAGTGGCGGCGCGGCGCGGTCCCGTCCCGGCGATGAGCTTCGGCTTCGCTTGGGGGCTCGTGCTCGACGTCTACGCGCTCCACCTCATGGGGGCCGCGTCCCTGGCGTTGACCCTGTCGGGCTATCTGGCAGGAAACATCCGGCGCCAGGTCGACGTTTCGAGCCTCGCGCCGCAGAGCGTCATCCTTGCGGCCGGCACCTGGGGCTTCTTCCTGTTCACGGGCCTGCTGGGCCTGATCTTCACGAAGTCTTTCACCTGGCCTGGCTGGGGGATGTTCCTCCTCGCCCCGGTCCTCAACTGCGTCCTGGCGCCGCTGCTGTTCTGGGTCTGGGACGTCGCGGTCGAATCCTGACGATATGGGGGAAACGGTTGTCTAACGGAAGGTCCTCGAGGATGGGGCCGCTGCAGGACAGGATCAATCTGCTGTGGCTGGCCATCTACCTCTGCTGCGGCGGAGGGCTGGGAGCCAGGATCGTCCAGCTCCAGGTCGTCCAGCGCGCGGAGTACGCGCTGGCCGCGGAGCGCAACCGCACGCAGACGATCTTCCAGGCCGCCCCCCGTGGAAGGTTCTATGACCGCAACGGCGTCGTGCTGGCCACCAACGAGCCGGCCTTCTCGCTGATCTTCCTTCCCCCGAAAGGGCAGACGGCGTCGGATCTGGCGGTCCTGGCCGACGAGCTGGCCAAGCATCTCAACGTCGACCGCAAGGGCCTGCAGGACAGGCTCCTGCAGGCCGTGCGCGAGGAGAGCGCCGTGCGGCTCGCGGAGAACCTTCCGACCAGGACCATGTTCCGCCTCTCTGAGCTCAAAACCCTCTACCCCGGCATCGACCTCGTGGTGGAGGCGCGGCGCAGGTACCCGTTCGGCCGGGTCGCGAGCCACCTCCTGGGGTACATGGGGCGCATGGACCAGCACAGCTGGACGCAGCTCAAGGAGGTTGGGTATCGGATCGAGTCGCGCATCGGCAAGATGGGACTGGAACGCGTCTTCGAGGCCGAGCTTCGCGGCAGGGACGGCGGCATCGTGATGGAGGTGGATGCCCGGGGGAGGCTCAAGGGCGTCCTCGATCGCATCCCATGGCAGCCCGGCAGCAACGTGCACCTGACCCTGGACGCGAGCGTGCAGAAGGCCGCGGACGACGGCCTGCGCGCGTCCTTGACCGGCCGCGGCGCGGCCGTGGCGCTCGACCCCAGGACCGGGGACATCCTGGCCCTGTCCTCGGCCCCGGACTTCGACCCCAACGACTTCCTGTCCTCGGATCCCGAGGTCGTCAAGCGCACCACGCAGGAACTGCCGGAGTTCAACCGGGCCATCTCGGGAACCTATCCCCCGGGCTCGATTTTCAAGATCATCGTCGGGGCCGCTGGGCTCGACGCGGGCCGCTTCACCAACGCCGAGACGGTGTACTGCCCCGGCCACACCGAGATCGGCAACCGGGTGTTCCTCTGCTGGGAATCCAAGGGGCATAGGACCATGAGCTGGTTCCCGGGCCTGACGAACTCGTGCGATGTCTATTTTTATCGGATGGGGCTGAAGACCGGCGGGCCCGTGATCGAGAAGTACTCCGCGATGTTCGGCCTGGGCGCCAAGACGAACATCGCCCTCAAGGGGGAGAGGCGGGGGAACCTGTTCGGCCCGAAGGCCAAGGGCTCCCGGCCCTGGTACGACGGGGACACCGCCAACCTGGCCATCGGCCAGGGAGAGATGCTCGTGACTCCCATCCAGATGGCGGTGGTGACCGCGGCCGTAGCCAGCCGCGGCGTGCTGTGGCGGCCCCATTTCACGAACAGGATCGAGTATTCCGGCGGCAGGGCGGAATACCGCCAGAAGCCCGAGCAGATCGGATCCGTGACGATGAAGGAGTCCACCTGGCGGGACCTTCACGAAGCCATGCGCCTGGTGGTGTCCTCCGGCACCGGCCGGCCCGCCTTCATCCCGGGCCTGGAGGTCTACGGGAAGACCGGGACCGCGCAGAATCCCGGCAAGGACCACGCGTGGTTCGTCAGCTTCGCGGCGCGGCCGGGCGAGGTGCCCAGCATCGCGATCGCGGTGATCGTCGAGAACGGCGAGCACGGGAGTTCCGCCGCCGGCCCCATCGCGCGGAGCATGATGCTGGCCGCTTTCGGCATGCCCGCCCCGAACAAGCCCGCGGCTCCGGCCGGATCCCCGACGCTTCCAAGCCCGGCGGACGGCCTCCCCGGCCAGGGCGCCGGCGCGTCGGCCGTGCCGATGAGGAGGCTCTGATGTTGGGAGTCCCGGCGAGGGGGAGGATGGACTGGACGCTGGCCCTGGCGGCTTCCGGGCTGGTCGTCGTGGGGACCATCGCGCTCCTCTCGGCCGCGAGCCATCTCCCAGGCTACCATGGGATCCTGCAAAGGCATTTCCTGGCCCTGACCATCGGCATCGCTTTCTTCCTGTTCGGATTCGGGTTCAACTATCAGATCTTCCAGGACCAATCGCGGATCATCTACGCCTTGATTGTCGGGGTGATGGTCGTGGTACTCTTCACGGGAACGGTGCGGCGGGGGCACCGTTCGTGGTTCGAACTGTCGTTCATCAGCTTCCAGCCCATGGAGCTTGCCCGCATCGGGGTCATCCTGACCCTGGCGAGCTTCCTGGATTGGCGCGGCCGCAGGATCACGGAGCTCTCGACCATCGGCGGAGCCCTGGCCCTGGTGGGCGCGGTGATGGTCCTGATCCTGCTGCAGCCGGATTTCGCCTCCTCGCTGACCTTCTTCCCGGTGCTCATCGGGATGCTGTTCTGCGCCGGGGCGAGCATGGAGCATCTGGTGATGCTGGTGGGCTATGGCTCGATGACGATGGCCTTTCCCTTGACGTACGTCTTGTGCCAGGTGCATTTCCCAGACGCGGCCGCGGGAACATTGGCCAGGGCCATCATGGAAACCGGCCGCCTGGGCTGGACCACCGCGCTGGTGCTCCTCGGCATCGCGGGGCTGGCCGCGCTGGCATGGTGGCTCACATTGATGATGCGGCTGCGGCCGCGGGCGGGATACTTCATCGTCGCGGCGGGCATCCTCATGGCCGGGCTCGTGTCGGGGATCATGGTCAACAAGCAGCTCAAGGGCTATCAGCGCAACAGGTTCGTGGCGTTCCTCTCCCCGGAGACCGACATCCAGGGCGCTTCCTACAACGTCCACCAATCCGTCATCGCGATCGGGTCGGGCGGGTTGTGGGGGAAGGGTTTGTTCTCCGGGACGCAGTCGCGTCTGGGCTTCCTGCCGGAACGGCATACGGACTTCATTTACGCCGTCATCGGCGAAGAGATGGGCTTCATGGGCGCGATGGGGGTGCTGGGGCTCTACATGCTGATGATCTGGCGGCTCATCGAGATCGCGAAGCTCTCCCGGGACCGTTACGGAAGCCTGGTGGCGAGCGGCTTGGCTTCGATGTTCGCCTTTCATCTTTCGCTCAATGTCGGGATGTGCCTGGGGGTGGTGCCCGTGGCCGGGGTCCCCCTGCCGTTGGTGTCGTACGGAGGATCGAGCCTTGCGGTGACGATGTGGGCGCTTGGGATCGCGACCAACGTCCACTCGCACCGATATTCGTTCCTTTAGGCTAAGGAGATTTCCCATGGATCCGCAAGAGAAGGACTTGGAGAGGAAGGAGACGGAGGACGCCGGGGCCGGGAGCGCCGAGGCGGCGGTTCCGGAACAGGCGTTCGAGCCTGTCGTGGAGCGGCCCGACCTGCCGGCGGCTGGCGACGGCCCGGCCGAGGACTCGTTCGGCGACGAGGGAGGACACGGCGGCGAAGTGTCGGACGAGGGCGGGACGGAGGACGTCCCAGGAAGAGAGGAGGATGACGGCCCGGGCGAGGAGACTTTCGCCGATGAGGGCGGGGTGGACGGACCCGAGGGAGATGCTCCCGGCCGCGAACCGGGTCCAAGCGGCGAAGGGTCCCAGAATCAGTCCCCGGCGGCTCCGCTGACGGGTGGGGAAGGGCCCCAAGGCGGGGTTCGGCCCCAGGAACAGGGGCGTCCAGGCAGGCACGGGTCTCGCCGCAGGCGCGGCAGGGGCGGCCGAGGGGGGGGCGGCGGACCCCAGGCCGGCGGCCAGAGCGGGGGACGCGGCCAAGGCGGGCAGCACGGCCAACACGGCGGCGGCCAGCATCCGCACGGACGCGGGCATGGGGGAGAGCATCGCGGCGGGCACCAGGACAACGGGTCCAACCGCCGCGGGGGGTCTTCCGCCGAGCAGGGCGCTTCCGCGGCCCGGATTCCTGCCGGCCGCAGGCCGGTCAAGACAGAGGTCCTCTCGAACGCCAGCTTCGAAGAGACCAGGATCGCGATCCTCGAGGACGGCCGCATCGCGGAGCTCCTCTGGGAGCGCCGCAGCGCGGAGAGCATCGTCGGCAACATCTACAAAGGCATCGTTGAGAACGTGCTCCCCGGCATCTCCTCAGCCTTCGTGAACATCGGGTTCGAAAAGAACGCCTACCTCTACATCTCCGACGTCCTGGGCGGACGCGGGGCGCCGATCGACCAGATCCTCAAGAAGGGGCAGGAGGTCGTGGTCCAGGTCGCCAAGGAGGCCATCGGCACCAAGGGGGCGAAGGTCACGATGGACGTGTCCCTCCCTGGCCGATTCCTCGTCTTCACCCCCTACCAGAAATACGTGGGGATCTCGAAGAACATTCAGGAGCCCGGCGAGCGCGACCGGCTCTCCGGCATCGTGGACAAGCTCGTGGCCGAGCACCTCGGCGGCCGCGGACTGGTCGTGCGGACCGAGGCTGAGGGCGCCGGCGCCAAGGACCTCGAGCGGGAGGTGAAGTATCTGGTGACGACCTGGAACGCCATCCAGGCCAAGCACGACTCCCAAGCCGCTCCCGTCATGCTGCACGAGGACCTCGACCTCAATCTTCAGGTCGCGCGGGACATCCTGTCGGAAGAGGTCTACGTGTACCTCATCGACAGCAAGGAGGCCTACAAGAACGTCCTCGACTTCGTCAACGGGTTCGCGCCCGACCTGGCCGGCAAGGTCCGGCTCTACGAGAACAAGACCCCGATCTTCAAGGCGTTCGAGATCGAACCGGAGATCGAACGGCTCCGCGAGACGAAGGTGGTCCTCCCCAACGGCGGGTCCATCATCATCCAGGAGGCCGAGTCCCTCTGCGCCATCGACGTGAACACGGGGCGCTTCACGGGCTCGAAGTCCCAGGAGGAGACGGTCACCCAGACCAATATCGAGGCCGCAGTCGAGGTCGCCCACCAGCTGAGGCTCCGCAACATCGGGGGCATCGTGGTGGTGGACTTCATCGATATGCGCAAGGCCTCCAACCGCAACAAGGTCATGGAGGCCTTCGCGGCAGCGGTCAAGCGCGACCGAGCCAAGATCCGCATCCTGCCCATCACCCGGCTGGGCTTGATCGAGATGACACGCGAGCGCAAGCGCGAGTCGACCCTGAGCCTCATCACCGACGAGTGTCCGCAGTGCATGGGTACGGGGCACGTGTTGTCCAGCGAGACCCTGCGCATCCGCATCCAGCGCGAGGTGCGGGAGATGACGGCGGGAAGGCCGGGCGGCCAGATCCGGCTCGTCCTGCACCCGGCCCTCGGCGACCTGATGAGGGCCCAGCAGGCCAAGATCGAGAAGAACGTGGCGCGCTCGGTGAAGATCCAGAACGACCCCCAGCTGCGGTGGGAGGATTACCGCATCTTCCTGGAATGAGGCTCGCCATCCTCCTGTCGTTGCTCCTGTCCGCGTCGTCCCCTCCCTGGGGGGGCGCGATGGAAGTCGTTTCGGACGGCCGCTACAAAGGCACGGCGGAGGAGTATCGGGTGGGCAAGACCGTCTATCTCAGCGCCAAGGACGTGGGGTCCGTGTACGGGGCCCAGGTCTATTGGTTCCCGGTCTCCGGCCGGCTGAAGCTGAGCCTGCGGGGAAGGCAGCTCGAGCTCATGGTGGGGTCCGATACCGCTGTCCTGGACGGCAAGCGCATCCCCCTCGGGGCGCAAGTGATCCTCAAGGGCACGGAGGCGTTCATGCCCGCGGGGCTCTTGTCCACGAAGGAGTTCTCGGCCTGGACGGGGCTGCGCGCGGACCTCGACGGCGGGAAGGTTCTTTCCGTCGAAAAGGTTTCGACCGTGGGGCCGATGCGGTGGTCGACCCACGGGAGGCACACCCGCCTCGTGGTGGAGCTGGAGGAGGGCCTCGTCTACAAGGGCTCCGACCGCGGCGTCGGCGGGATGGACCTCGTCGTCCTCAGGGGCGTGGTCGGAGCGGCCCGGTCCGAGCGCGTGGACGACGGCCGCGTGGCGTCCGTGAGCCTTGCTCAGGAGGCCGGCCTGGCCAGGATCTCCGTCAGGTTCGCCGGGGATGGCTTGAATTGGAAGGCCGGCGAGATCAAGGACCCGCGCCGGCTGATCGTGGACGTCTATAGCGGCGACGAGCCCCCTCCGGCGAGCGGAGGACGGCCCGCGCCTTCGGGGGGCGTGGCCCCTGCCAAGGCCGCGGCCCGCGAGAGCAGGGAGAAGCGCAGATTCCACATCGTCATCGACCCGGGACATGGGGGAAAAGACTCCGGGGCGGTGGGCAGGAAGGGGACCCTGGAGAAGGATGTGGTCCTGGCCGTGTCCCAGGCGCTCGCGCGGAGGCTTGAGGAAGAGGACTCCCTCGAGGTCCTCATGACCCGCAGGGAGGACCGCTTCGTGCCCCTCGCGGAGCGGTCCCAAGCCGCCAACGAGTTCGGAGCCGACCTCTTCATCTCCATCCATTGCAACTCCTCGCCCAAGAAGATCGACAATGGCTTCGAGATCTACTTCCTCTCCGAGAAAGCGTCCGACCCGGACGCCGCGCGGCTGACCGACCTGGAGAACTCGGTCCTGGAGCTCGAGGGCAAGTCCGTCGAGGAGGAGGAGGCCGAGATCATCCTGCGCGCGATGAGCCGGACCGAGTTCATGAACGAGGCGGCGCGGTTCGCCGCGGTCCTCGGCAAGAACCTGGGCAAACGGCTCGATGTCGCGGACCGGGGGGTCAAGCAGGCGGGCTTCTACGTCCTGCGCGGCACGGACGCGCCCGCGGTGCTCCTGGAGATGGCCTACCTCTCGCATCGCAAAGACGAGGCCAGGCTTGGCTCGAAATCCTTCAGGAAGAAGGTCGTGGAAGGGGTTTATCGGGGGATCATGGAGTTCGTGAAAGAGAAGCAACGAGAGAAAGAAGGAACAGCCCTATGAAACGGCGCTTATGCCCCCCCACTACTTGCCCCCCCGCGGGGGGGGCAAGTGACAGACCAATCGGCGTTTTCGACTCGGGCATCGGGGGCCTGACGGTGTTCGACGCCATCAGCCGCAGGATGCCCTCCGAGAACCTGGTCTATTTCGGCGACACCGCGCACGTCCCGTACGGGACGAAGTCGCCGGAGGCCGTGGGCCGGTATTCCTTCGAGGTCGCGCGGTTTCTCGACCGCTGCGGGATCAAGGCCCTGGTCGTGGCCTGCAACACCGCCTCGGCCGTGGCCCTGCCCAGGGTGCGCCGGGGGACCCGCGTGCCCGTCATCGGGGTGATCCTGCCCGGCGCGAAATCGGCCGTGGAGGCCTCCCGCAGCGGGTCTATCGGCATCATCGGTACGGAGGCCACCATCTCTTCCGGCGCCTACACGCGCGTCGTGACGGGCCTGCGGCCGAAAGCGCGGGTCGTGGGCATCGCCTGCCCGCTCTTCGTGCCTCTCGTAGAGGAAGGCTGGTGGGATGACGCGGTCACCGAGGCTGTGGCGCGTCGGTACCTGGCGCCGATGAGGCTCGGCGGGGTGGATACCCTCATCCTGGGGTGCACGCACTACCCGCTGCTCAAGGACGTGGTCGCCAGGGTGATGGGAAAGGGCGTCGCGCTCATCGACTCCGCGGAACAGACCGCAGTCGAGATCTGCGGGCTCCTGCGGCGGATGGGGCTGGAGAGGACCTCGGGCAGGGGAAGGCATCGATTCGTCGTGTCGGACGGGCCGGAACGGTTCAGGAGGCTGGCAGGGCGGCTGATCGGCAAGGAAGTGGACGTGCGCTGCCACAGGTTCGACCTGTAGCGGAACAGGAGGAAGCAATGAGAAACAGAAGGCCGGGATTCAGGCATGGTGGTCAGGGCGGCCAGGGCGGCCAGGGCGGCCAGCACGGCCAGGGCGGCCGCGGCGGCCAGCACGGCCAGGGCGGGCAAGGGCAGTTCCGCAGGCGCGATTTCCGCAACCGCGACCGGGGCGGCAACAACCAGCCCAGACCGGTCCAGCGGGAGCCCAGCGAAGCCGAGAAGCTCTTCACCTCGAAGACCCCCATCGATCCGCGGGAGTGGATCTGCCTGGAAAAGGGCTCCTCCGACCCGTGCATGCGGGCCGTGGACCTCCTCTGTCCGGTGGGCAAGGGCACGCGGGGGCTCATCGTGTCGCCTCCGAAGGCCGGAAAGACCACCTTCCTGAGGCTCATCTCGCAGGCCGTGGCGGCCAGCGATCCCAAGATCCGCCAGTACGCGCTCCTCATCGACGAGCGTCCCGAGGAGGTGACGGAGTTCAAGCGCAGCGTCCCGGCCACGGTCTTCGCGTCCTGCAGCGACCAGCCCTACGAGAGGCACGTGGCCACGGCGGAATCGGTCATGAAGGAGGCCGTGGAGCACGCTTCCGCGGGCGAGGACGTCTTCGTCCTTCTCGATTCGATCACGCGCCTGGCCCGGGTCCACAACCAGTTCGCCAACGGCAGCCGCACCATGACCGGAGGCCTCGACTCGCGCGCCCTGGAGGTTCCCCGGCGCATCTTCGGGGCCGCCCGCAAGCTCGAGGAAGGGGGCTCTCTCACCATCCTGGCCACTGCGCTGGTGGAGACAGGCAGCAGGATGGACGACATCATCTTCCAGGAGTTCAAGGGCACGGGCAACATGGAGCTCGTGCTCTTCCGGCAGGCCGCGGAGCACCGCATCTTCCCGGCCATGAAGGTCCGGGAGTCCGGGACGCGCAAGGAGGAGAAGCTCCTGCCGCCCGACACCCTCGAGCTCGTCTGGCGGCTGCGGCGCGTGCTGGCAGGCATGGGCGACCTCGAGGCCATCAAGGCCTTGAACGAGATGCTGAGGCTGCACAAGACCAACAAGGCCATGCTGGAGACGCTCAAGTGAGCGGCAAGTCCGCGGTGGTCTCGCGTTCCGCTCCAGCCGCCATCGGGCCGTATTCCCAAGCGGTGCGGTGCGGCTCGTGGCTCTTCCTGTCCGGCCAGCTTCCGCTCGACCAAGCCGGGGTCATGGCCCAGGGAGGGGTCGCGGAGCAGACCGAACAGGTCATCCTGAACCTCAAAGCCGTGCTCCGGGAGGCGGGGCTCGACCTTTCCGCCGTGGTCAAGACCACGGTCTACATGATCGACCTCAAGGAGTTCCCGGCCATGAACGAGGTCTACGCCAAGCACTTCCCTGCGCCGCATCCGGCGCGGGCCACCGTTCAGGTGGCGGCCCTGCCCAAGGCCGCTGCTGTCGAGATCGAGGCTGTCGCGGCTCTGCCGCAGCAGGAGGGAACATGAGGTACGCCTGCCTAGCCGTCGTTCTTTTCATCGGGGTGCTCGCTGCCGGCGAGCCGGCCGAGCCTGCCAAGGAGGAAGGCGCCAGCAAAAGGGCCGCCCTGGTGATGAGCCTGGCGGACGCCAGCCGGGAACGCATGGACCGGCTGGAAAGACTGGTCCGTGACGGCGGCCGCGTGGAAGCCATACTCGGGGAGGTCAAGGCTTTGGAGGCGGACCTCAAGAAAGCCCGAGGCACGGTCAACTGGGCCTCCACCCAGGGAGAGGAAGGCGCCCGGTCCGCGGCCCAAAAGCTGGCTGTGACCTCCGGCGACATCGCTGAACGATTGGGCAAGCTCGCGGAGACCGCTCCGAACGCGGCTCGTGAGGCTTTCAAAAAGGGCGAGCGCCGCGCTCTGAGGACCCGCAAGGAGTGCGAGAAGCGCATCGCTGAGATCGACGTGGGCGGAAGGCCTGATCCTTTCGCGGAATTCATGGCCCCGAAGCTCCCGGCCGCGACCGAGAACCCCTCCCGCGACGCTCAGATCGACACCTCGGGACACAGGTAGTCCCAGCCGGGAGATCGTCAGAGGCGGATGAGGGGAAGGATGCTGGCGTGCTGGTCCGTCCAGGCGCCCACGGACCGGGACTCCCAGCGGGAGAGGTCTTCCCACTCCGCGGCAGCCCCGAGCTTCCTTAGCTTCTCCTCGTCCTCGGAGAACACCGCCCAATGGCTTACGTAGTACTCCCGTCCGTAGCCTGCGGGCGGGACTGCGCGCCGGAGGAGACCCCGGAGGCCCAGAGCCCTGGATTGGGCTGCCAGCATGGGCCGAAGGTCGATGTGCTTGTTCGAGATCTGGACGAGGATGATCCCGCCGGGGTTGAGCCGTCGGCGATAGAGTTCGAAGGCCTCCCTGGTGAGCAGATGGGTCGGGATGGATCCCGCGCTGAAAGCGTCCACCGCGAGGAGGTCGTAGGCAGACCGCGAAGCCTCCAGGGACTTTCGAGCGTCGCCGATCACGAAGTCCACGGAAGCCGGGGTCTGGGACAGGAAGTCGAATCGCTCCCGCGCGATAGCCAGGACGTCAGGGTCGAGCTCGTAGAAAGTCATGCGCATGTCGGCGCGGCCGTAGGCCGCGAGGCTGCCCGCCCCCAGGCCGACGACCCCGACCGCCCGCAGGTCTTTTCCGAAGAGCCCGAAGATGTCTCCCACGGGGCCGAGCTTGTGGTAGTACGCCAGCGACTCCAGGGCGCGGGAAGGGTCGCGGTACTGCAGGCCGTGCAGGGTGTTGCCGTGCATCAGCATCCGCAAGCGGCCGTCCTCCACGACCCGGTGCACGCCGTAGAAGTTCCGAAGAGCGAAGACCCCTGGCTGGAGGCTGGCCCGAGCCGTGAAGAAGAACATCACGATGACGACGAAAGCCCCCAACAAGGTGGAGGGCCGCAACGCGCTGCGGGAGCGCCACAGCTCCCAGTCCCGGAGCACCAGGGCGGCCAGAGACAGGGCTCCCGCGGCGAGCCAGTCCAGGCCGATGATGCCGCTGCCGCGGCCCAGCAAGGGGATCGCGACGCTCAGGAGCGCGCCGCCCAGAAGTCCGCCGAGGGAGAGGCAGAGGTAGAAGAGGGAGGAGGTCCCTTCCTCCGCGGGCTTGTCCTCCGCGAGAGAACGGTGGCAGATCATGGCGATGATGAAGAGCGCGGCCAGGTTGAGCGTCAATCCGATCACGCTGACCGCGCCGACGAGCGCCATGGTCCCGCTGGAGAGCAGGCGCATTCCCACCACGGCCAGGAGGAGCGGCGCCAGTCCCAGTCCCGCCGCGAGGAACAAGACGCACCCGTAGGGCCGCCAGGGCCGGGCCTTGAAGTTGAGGATGAAGGTGGAAAGATAGATGCCCAAAGGGACCATCCAAAGGAGCGGCACGGCCGTCAGGTTCGACGACAGGTACTGGGCGGCTGCCAGCATGGCGGCGCACGGCCCGGCCGCGAGCGCGATCCACGCCGCCATCCTGCGCTTGGGGATGGATGGAGCGGACGCCGGGATGGGCACGCCGGCGCCAGCAACGGCGGGCGCGGGCAAACAAAACAGGTGCCCAATGCCGAAGAGCGCGTAGCAGGCCTGCCACAGCCTGACCTGGACATCGAGAGGCAAAAGGGGCTCGATGAGGAACGGGTAGAGGAGCAGGCCTGACAGCGCGCCGGCGTTGGAGGCCGCGTAGAGGGAATAGGGGTTCTCCCTTTCCGGCCTGTCCGAGCCTGCCAGCCATCTCTGGAGCGTGGGCACCGTGGCAGACAGGGCCACGAATGGCGCGCCGATGGAGGTCATCAGGGCGAGCAGGAGAGCCGCGAGCGGATGGTCCATGCCTCCGGGCGCGGGCCGCAAAGGGAAGGCCAAGGCCGCCAGCGCCAGGACCCCGAGATGCAGCCAGGCCTGCCTGCGAGGGCTCAGCCGCGTGGATGCCAAGTGTCCGTAAAGGTAGCCCAGCAGGAGCGCTCCCTGGAAGAACATCATGCACCCTGTCCAGACCTGCGCTGAGCCGCCGAAATGCGGGAGCAGCAGCTTGGCAATCAGCAGTTCGCTCTCAAAAAGGAGGAACGAGCCCAGGAACGCGAGGATGAAGTGAGGGCACGGCATCGCCTGAATCATACCAAAACAACCCTGTTGGCTTTGGCCCACATGGCGCGCATGGCGTGCTATGCCGCCCCAATATATCCGCACATTGCGCTCGAAAATATTCCAATATATTCAAGCGGCCCATTACCTGTTAGGTGGAAACGGGGAAGAATATGAAGGCACACACCTTTGTGGCCATTTTGACGGCATGTTCCATTTCTTCCGCCGGCCTGTCCTGGGCAGAGGCAGACACCGCATCAGTTCAGGCCGAACTGCGTGACATGAGAAAGCAAGTCGAGAGAACACAAGGGGCCGAAATGGAGGCTGTCGGCTGGGCCTGCATACGCAACATGGACCGATTATCGAAAATGGGTCAAGCCGCCGGCCCAGAGGTGCTTAATTGGTTCTTGGACAAGGGAGTTCCCCAGAGAATGAGGATTCTGTTGGGTGAAGAGGTCTTGCCACGAATCTCCGGACCTCAAGCACTGACCCCATTGCAGAACATCATCCGGGACAAGAATGAGCCGCCGCCAATCCGTGCGGCTGCGGCAAAAGCCCTAGGCTCGATCGGCGGCAAAGAATCCCTGCAAACATTGGTCAGTGCTTCCGAGAACCTTGAGAGCCAAGGAATGCAAGTCTCGATTCTTCGCGCTCTCGGTGCTATCGGGGCAAAAGAAGGTGTTGCAACCATAGCAAAGCAACTTCATAACAAGGACCCTTATGTTGTGGTTGTGGCGGCAAGAGCTCTCCATGCCATCGCTCAAAAAACGCACGACGATACCATCGATGCACCCCTACTCGCGCTTGCAGAAGACGAGACCTTCAAATATCGAGGCGTTGTCGCGGGACTTCTAGGTGATTCACGGAACCCCAATTCAATAGCCACTCTCGCAAGGACAGTGCAAGACCCTAAGGCCGACGAACAAGCCCGTTGGGGCGCAGCGAAATCACTCGCCAAAATAGGAGGCAAGGAATCTGTGAAAGCTCTCCTGCCGGTCTTTCAAGACCCCAGCGAGTACATGCGCTCCACCACCGTTCAAGCGGCCTTTGAAGCAGGAATGGGAGAAGAAGGATTGCCATACTTGGAGAAAGCTTTAGAAACAAGCCACGACAAATATGTGCGTCGCAAGATCCAGGGCACCATTTATCGCGTACAAGGCAAATTCGGCCCCAATGCCCACGATTGGACTCACGACAATTGCGTGAAGATCGGGAATGCGGTCTTCATGGAAGTCCGCAGTTGCAAGCAACGAAGACAAGAGGATCAGCCCGCCTGCCTTCAAGCTGTCGCCGGGAAACTGCCTCCCGGAGCATTCATTAACTGCGGGTGCGTCTTCGAACCGGCATGGGCTGAATTCGGCAGCAGAGGCTGTGACCTTCCATGAACAGAATCTCGGTTCCACCTAACCTTGGATTGAGCAGACCGCATACGCGGTCTGCCCTTTGCGGCGGCGGCTGCTCATCCATCCGTTGAAGCTGTAGAAAAACCCCCTCAGTTGACGGAAGTTCCCTTCCCCGCCGACAAAAGAAGCGCTAGAATGAGGTCATTCTGTTTCGGGAGGCCTCCGATGCCCCGCTACAAGCCCGCCGATTACGCGCAAGGCCAAT
>JACRNU010000004.1 GCA_016234805.1 Elusimicrobiota bacterium | reverse complement strand
GAGGTGCTCGGAGATGAGTCCCCAAGGCAGCCAGGCCATGCGGAGCTGGAACTTCTTGCCGGCTTTCTCTGCCTGGGCTCTCCTCAGCTCGATGTAGCAGGTGGTCTTGGGATTGCTCTTCCTGAGCGGGGCCACGTCCGGCAGCCACAGCAGGTAGACCACGGAAGCGGCGCAGACCGCGAAGCCTGACAAGAACAGGAGCCGCAGGACCCTCGAAAATCCCTTCCTTCGCCTTGCCGCCATGATTCAGCCGCTAAACCAGCTGCCCGAGCAGCTTGAGCGCGGGACAGACGCGGATGCCTTCGGAAGTGACGAAGTCCTTGGCGCCCTTGGCCGTGATCTGCCAGAAATCGGCCTTGGGAAAGCGTGCCCGGGCGTAGCGAAGGGCGGGATGGATGTCGGTATCCTCCCATTTACACTCGATGAAGCGGACGGGCTCACCCTTCTCGACGATGACGAAATCCACTTCTTTGCCCGTGACGTCGCGGAAATAGCGGAGCTCCAGCTCCCTGCCCAGGCAATCCACCTCGAATTCGACCCATTTCTTAAGATGAACAGCCACGAGGTTCTCGAAACGCTGCGCGTCCCGCGGGGGCAGGGTCCAGTCGAGATGGTAGTGCTTCTGCTCTTTCTTCACGGCCCGGATGCGGGGGGCGCCCAACGGAGGCAGGCGGAAGATGGCGTAGATCCTCTCCAGGATTGCCGCCCAGCGAGCGACAGTGCGGTGGTTGAGCTGGAGGTCCTCACGAAGGGCGTTGAGCGAGAGCGGGCTTGCGACCAAGTCCGGCAAGCGGATCATCATCTGTTCGAGACTGCCGATGTCGTGCACCAGCTCGAGACCGGCCAGATTCTCCTCAAGGAGCCTGCTGCGGTATTCCCGGGACCAGCGCCGGGCTTCGGCCTGAGAGCCGCCGAAGAACGGCTCGGGGAACCCGCCAAGGGTCATGAGCGTCTCAAAGTCCCCCTGCGTCCGGATCCCCAATTCCTTCACGGAAAGCGGGTAGAGATGCAGGAGATGGTACCTGCCCTGGAGGGAATCTCCCCCAAACCGGTAGTAATCAAGCCGGGCGCTGCCCGTGACCAAGATCCGCATCTTGCCCCGATGTTGGTCGAAAAGGCCTTTGAGCAGGTTGCGCCATCTCCGAAACTTGTGGATCTCGTCAAGGACGAGCAGGTCGACCGCGGGCCATTCCTCGCGCAGGATCCTGTCCCGGTCCGACCGAATGTCCCAGTTGAGGTAGCCGCCGGCGGCCCCTGGCAGGGCCTTGGCCATCGTGGTTTTGCCCACTTGGCGGGGACCGGCCACAAAGACCATCTTGCGCTTGAGATCGGCCTGGACCTGGCCCGTCAGATACCGGCGCCCCCCCTTCATCATGATAGTATTTTACATCAACGCGCAAATCACATGCAAGCATTTTGCATGCGTGCGCAAAACACCACAGCAGTCGATCCGGGGCCCCTTTTTTGTAGAATCAGGCCCATGGCGAGGATCGCGGTGGGCTTCGCCTTCGGGGCCATTAAGAAGATCCAATTCGACCCCTGCTGCCCGTGGAAGGACGCGGTGGTCGCGGATACCAAGGACATCCCGGGCGAGAACTGCGTGGCGACCATCGAGGCGGATCAGCCGCTCCTGGCTCCAGGCAGGGTCATGCACCCCATGGAGCCGATCCTCCTCGTGGCGCACCCGGACAGGAACAAGGTGTGGCAGGCCGCCCGCCATGTCCAAATAACCTACGAGGAGCGGGACCCTGTCCTCACGATCGAGGAGTCCCTGGCGAGGAAACAGCTCTTGCGGGGGACGGACAACGTCTTCAAGGAGTACCTGATAGAGAGAGGCAGCGTCAAGGACGGCTTTCTTGAGGCGGCGCACATCGTGGAAGGAGAATACCGCACGCCGCCTCAAGAGCACGCCTACATCGAGCCCAACGGCATGGCGGCCTGGGTCGAGGAGAACGGCGCCATCGTGGTGGCCGGCTCCATGCAGTGCCCCTACTACGTGCAGAAGGCCTTGAAGCGGATCTTCCCGGGCAGGAACATCAGGGTCATCCAGGCCGTGACCGGAGGAGCGTTCGGGGGCAAGGAGGACTACCCCTCCATGCTGGCCGGCCATGTGGCGCTCCTGGCCTTGAAGAGCCGCAAGCCCGTGAAGATGCTCTACGACCGCTCCGAGGACATGGCTGCCACGACCAAGCGCCACCCCTCGATCGTGCGCCATCGCACCGGACTGACGAAGGACGGCAGGCTCACGGCCCAGGACATCGACATCGTTTTCGACGGCGGGGCATACATCACCCTCTCGCCCGTGGTCCTCTCCCGGGGCACGCTCCATGCCACGGGACCCTACGCGTGCCCCAATGTGCGGGTGCGCTCCCGGGCCGTGGCCACCAATACCCCGCCCAACGGCGCTTTCCGCGGGTTCGGCGCGCCCCAGACCCTGTTCGCGGTGGAAGCGCACTGGGAGAAGATCGCGCAAGAGACGGGTCTCGACCCCTTGAAGCTCAGGCGCCGGAACCTCGTCAAGGAAGGCTCGGTCATGGCCACGGGCCAGGTCCTCAAGGAAAGCGTCAGCGCCTCGGAAGCGCTCGAGCGCTGCGTAGCCAGGGCCTCCTACGAAGCCGCCCGCCTCAGCCACGCTTCGGTCAACCGCAAGCCAGGGCCGGTCTGGAAGGGCATGGGCCTGGCCTTGGTGCACCACGGCCCGGGCTTCACGGGCAGCGGGGAGGTCATGCTCGCGAGCCGTGCGGCCGTGGCCCTCAACCGCGACGGCATGGTCTCGGTCCTGGCCGCCACCACGGAGATGGGCCAGGGCGAGGCCACGGTCCTCACCCAGATCGTGGCCGAGACCCTGGGCCTGGACATGAGCCTGGTCCGCGTGGAGACCCCGGACACGGCCAAGGTGCCCAACAGCGGGCCCACGGTGGCCAGCCGCACCACCATGATCATCGGCAACATCCTCATGAAGGCGAGCCTCAAGCTCAAGGATAAGGTGGCTAAGGAGCTCGGGGCCTTCCCGACCACGGCCAAGGGCTTGAAGGCCGCGGGACGCAAGCTCTGCGCCAAGGGCCCGCTCCATTTCGAGGAAGAATACCAGAAGCCGCCTGAGATCGTGTGGAACGAAGCCGCCTACAAGGGAGACGCCTACGGCGTCTACGGCTACGAAGCCATCATCGTGGACCTCTCCGTGGACCGGCTCACCTACGAGGTCAAGGTGGACAGGGTGTTCACCTCCACGGACGTAGGCCGGGCCATCCACCCGGACCTGGTCCGGGGCCAGATCGCGGGCGGGACCGTGCAGGGACTGGGCTGGGCCCTCACCGAGAACGCGGTCTTCTCCAGGGGCTCCATGGCCAACAGCCAGTTCACCAACTACGTCATCCCGACCTTCGCGGACGCGCCGGCCATGGACCTCGACATCATCGAGAACCCCTATCCCCGGGGCCCCTACGGCGCCAAGGGGATCGGAGAGCTCCCGCACAACGCGCCTGCCCCGGCCGTGGTCGCTGCCGTTCGCCAGGCGACCGGGCTGCTCATCACGGAACTGCCGGTCTTGCCGGAAAAGATATGCCATGGGATGCTCATGAAGAAAGGCAGGACTTCATGAAGATATCGGTCAACGGCAGGAAGCGCTCCTACACGGGCCCGGCCTTCAAGCGGCTCATCGACGTACTGCGCGAGGACTTCGGCCTCACAGGCACGAAAGAGGGGTGCGGTGAAGGCGAGTGCGGGGCCTGCACCGTGCTCCTCGACGGCAGGCCGGTGGCGAGCTGTCTCATCCCGGTCGAGCACGCCGAAGGCCGGAAAATCGAGACCGTGGAATCCCTGGCCCCTGGCAAGGCCCTCAACCCGCTTCAGAAGTCTTTCCTTGAGGAGGCCGCGTCCCAGTGCGGCATCTGCACCCCGGGCGTCCTGCTGACCGCCTGGTCCTGGGTCAGGGCCGGCGGCTCGGCGGACCGCCAAGCCATCCGGCGCCACCTTTCCGGCAACCTGTGCCGGTGCACGGGATATCAGAGCATCGTAGACGCCGTGGTGAAGACCATCAAGAGGAGAATCCGGTAGCGTGCGCGGCATCCCAGGCTCGATGAAGGTCCTGCGGCCGCGCTCGGCCGACGAGGCCCTGCGGCTCTTCAGCGAGAACCCCCTGGCCCTGCCCTTCTCCGGAGGCACGGACCTCATGGTGGCTTGGAACATGGGCAGCCTCAACGGCAAGCCCGTGCTCGATCTCTCGGCCATCCGCGAGTGGATAGGGATCCGCAAGATGCCTGGCGGCTTGGCCGTGGGAGCGCTCACGACGCACGCGGAACTGCGCGACCACCCCGAGATCCGGCGGAACTTCCCCTTGCTGGCCGCGGCCTGCGCCGCGGTCGGGTCGGTCCAGATACAGAACCGCGGGACCTTGGGCGGCAACATCGCCAACGCCTCTCCGGCCGGGGACACCTTCCCGGCCCTGGCCGTGTACGAGGCCAGGGTGAGGACGATCTCGAGGCACGGCAGGCGCAACATCCCCTTCCTCCACATGTTCGCGGGCGTCAAGAAGACGGCCCTCAACCAGACCGAGCTCATCGAGGCCGTGGAACTGCCCTTCCTCCATGCCAAGCCGGCCCGGCAGGTCTTCCGCAAGGTCGGGACCAGGGCGGCCCAGGCCATCTCCAAGACCGTGGCCGCGGGCCTGGTCTGGCTCGAGAAGGGGGGCGCGATCAAGGAGTTCCGGTTCGCGCTCGGCAGCATGGCGCCCACGGTGCGGCGGCTCGCAGCTGCCGAGGCCTTTCTGAAGGGGCGCACGCCTTCGTCTTCCGCGATCGAGACCGCGGCCGGGCTTTTGACAAAGGACGTACATCCCATCGACGACTTCCGCTCCACGGCAGAGTACCGGCTCGAGGTCTCCCGCAACATCCTCAGGTCCTTCCTCGGGACTTAAGGGCACATTCTTCTAGGCTCTTTGCGTCCTCCCTCCAGGGCCTAAAGTCTCAGGTAGTCTTACCTATATAGGGACTATCCTATGCGTGATGCGACCGAGCGCTATCGCGAGGAAGTGCCGCCTCCAATATCCGTTGGGACGCGGCCGACAGGGACCCCTGTTCCGCGGCGCGCTCGCCATCTGCATCCCGCTGCTGTTCCAGGGGGTCCTCCTCGGCCAGACCGTCACCCGCGTCGCCCCGGTGGTGATCCCGTCCGCCGCCGCATCGGTCCCGGCCATCCCTCGGGCCTCGTTCCTGAAGAACATATCGGTCTCAGGAGCTCTCTCCTGGAACTCGCTCCAACAGCCCGCGGTCGCGCCCTCCGGGTCCGACCTGCGCCTGGCGCCTTCCCTGCCCTCCACCGACTTTGACGCGCAGGTCCCCGCCGGAGTCCCGGTCGTCGAGGTTGGAGGAGCCCCGCTTGCGGCCGCGCCCGGGGCGCCGGAGACGCGGAGCCAGGACGCCTTGCCTTCCTCCTTGCCGGATCAGCTCGGTCAGACTCCATCCCAGATCTCGAAGAACCTCCCCTCCGGCCTCGCTGAGGAACGTCGGATAGACGGGCGCTCGGATTTCAAGCACTCCAAGGCTGCCCGGGCCATGGAGGCGGAGCTCTCCGCGATCGGGGCGATCTTCGACGGCAGCAGGGTACGGACACAGGCCGAGATAGACGGGCTCGTTCCCTCGGGGAATACCCAATCCTCGAAGACCGGGCAGCTCCCTGAGACCGCGGGCCTCTCGGGCAGAGCCCTGGTGGACTCGGCTCACGAGATCTCAGGCCGGGGCTTCCGCGTCAAGGGCTATGACGAGGCCCGGGACTACATGTATTCCGTGGCGGACCACGTGGAACACCAGGGCCGGTCAGGCATCCTGGACGCCTACTCGGGCACCTTCCTCCAAGGCCAAGGCGGCGACGGCGGCAGGTACGGCGAGCCGGGCGACGCCAACGGAGACGGCTACAAGGACCGCGGAGTGAACGCCGAGCACATCTGGCCGCAGTCCTTCTTCGACCGGGCCCTGCCCATGCGCTCGGACCTGCACCACCTCATGGCCACGCTCGAACACCCGAATTCCATCCGCAGCAACTTCCCCTTCGGCGTGGTCACCGACCCGCACCCCGAGTATTCCAACAAGGGCGGGGCCAAGATGTCCCGCGGCATCTTCGAACCCCCGGACTTCACCAAAGGCCGGGTCGCGCGCGCGGCCTTCTACTTCTACGCCCGCTACAACGACCGCAGGATCTACATGGGCCCCGGCGCCCGCTTCTGGTCCAGGGGCATGATCGAGACGCTTCTGCGCTGGAACAGGGAGTTCCCGCCCAGCCAGTTCGAGAAGGACCGCAACGACCTGGTGGAGCGCTGGCAGGGCAACCGCAACCCGTTCATCGACGACCCGGGCATGGCGGACCGCATCGGCGTCGACGCTTTCCTCGGCCCCAAAGGCGGCGGAGTCTCGCGGTTCCAACTCGCGCCGGCAGAGGTCCAGGGCAGGGACAAGCTGCACGCGCTCGCGGTCATCCAGACGGACCCCTCATCGCGCGACGATCTCGTCCTGAACCGGGGCAACGACGGCTCGGGCGGCGACCTCAACCGCAAGCACGGCAAGCGGTGGGAGAAGCGGCACAAGGACCGGAGCCGCCGCAACCGGTCCTACTCAGGCCGCTGACGCCCTTACCAGTCGAGGATGATCTTGCCCGACCGGCCCGAGGCCATGAGATCGAAAGCCGAGGCGAAGTCCTTCACCGGGAAATGGTGAGTGATGACCGGCTTGATGTCGAGGCCGCTGCGAAGCATCGAGCACATCTTGTACCAGGTCTCGAACATCTCGCGGCCATAGATGCCCTTGATGAGCATCCCCTTGAAGATCACCTGATCCCACGGGATGCTCGTGTCGACCGGGGGGATGCCCAGGAGCGCGATCTTGCTCCCGGCCCGCATCACGGAGACCATGTCGTTGAAGGCGGCCCCGCTGCCCGACATCTCGAGTCCCACGTCGAAGCCCTCGGTCATCTTGAGACGCTTCATGACCGCGGGGAGCTTCTCCTTGCGGACGTCCACCACGGTCTCGATCTTGAGCTTGCGCGCCAGCTCGAGCCGGTGCTCGTTCAAGTCCGTGATGACCACGTGCTTGGCGCCCACGTGCCGCGCCACCACCGCGGCCATGATGCCGATGGGCCCGGCTCCCGTGACGAGGACGTCCTCGCCCACGAGGTCGAAGGACAGGGCGGTGTGCACCGCGTTGCCCAAAGGGTCGAGGACCGCGGCCTCGTCGTCCGTGATGCCCTCGGGGATGGGGAAGACGTTGACCGCGGGGATGCAGAGATACTCCGCGAAGCATCCCGGCCGGTGCACGCCCACGCCCTTGCAGTCGTTGCACAGGTGGCGCAGGCCCGCGCGGCAGTTGCGGCAGTGCCCGCATACGACGTGGCCCTCGCCTGAGACCCTCTGGCCCGGCTTGACTCCGTCCACCGCCTTGCCGACCTTGACGACCTCGCCCACGAACTCGTGGCCCACGTGCATCGGCACGGGAATGGTCTTCTGAGCCCACTCGTCCCAGTTGTAGATGTGCACGTCCGTGCCGCAGATGGCGGTCTTCTTGACCTTGATGCGGACGTCGTTCTCGGTCATGGCCGGCTCGGCAACGTCCTCCAGCCAAAGGCCTTTGGCGCGCTCCTTCTTGACGAGAGCTTTCATGGGCTTCCTCCGCTGTTGACCACATGATGCTACAAAAGTTCCCGAGCGACTCAAAACGCGAAGCGCGCGCCCTGATTCAGTACAATCTCCGATACCGATGTTCCACGTCCTGGGCTTCCTCTCCCTTGTCATCCTCGTCTATCTGGGGATGCAGTATTACGTCGCTTTCTGGGTCATCCGCAGCTTCCCCGGCCTTCCGGTATCTCCGCTGGCTGTCCGGCTCACGGTCCTGGTCCTGGCGCTCCTGGCGCTCGTGATGTACGTCTGGACCGGAGTCCTGCTCATCTGGGTGTTCTGGGCCGCCTGCGGCGACCTGGCCTTCCTGTCCGCCTCGCTCGCGGGCTTCGGGAGCCGGGCCAAGCCCATCATCGCCTGGACTGTCCTGGCCGCTGTCGGACTCTCGAGCCTCCATGCCCTTTGGAACGGCCAGCGCCTTCCGCGGGTCGCGCGCCTGGAGGTGACGCTCCCCAACCTCCCCGGCCGGCTCGACGGCTTCACCATCGTCCAGATCTCGGACCTGCACTTGGGCGTGACCGTGCCGCTGAGCCGGCTCGAAGACATCGCGTCTTCGGTGGACAAGCTCCACCCGGACCTCATCGCCCTGACCGGAGATTTCGTGGACCCTGGCCCGGCTACGGAAGAAGCCATTGCCAAGGCCGCAAGCCGCCTGCACGCGCGGCATGGGAAACTGGCCGTGCTCGGCAACCACGAGTTCTACCACGGCGTGGAGAACGCCCTGTCCCTCTTCCGGAAGTGCGGAGCGAGGGTCCTTCGCGACGAAGTCATCGAGGTCGCGGGGATCCAGATCGTCGGGATCGACGATATCATGGCCGGCCGCCTGACCCGGGACGAGGTCTCAGCGACGCTCTCCAAGCTCGACCCCGCCAAGCCCTCGGTGTTCCTCTCCCACCAGCCGCGCTTCGTGGACCTCGCGTCCGAGAAGGGCGTGGGGCTCATGCTCTCGGGCCACACCCACCAGGGCCAGATATTCCCCTTCGGCCTCCTGGCGCGCCTCTCCTACCGCTACTTCCACGGCCTCTACCGCAGAGGGACCACGAGCATCTATGTCACCTCCGGCGCGGGGCACTGGGGGCCGCCCATGCGCTTCCTGACCCGCGCGGAAGTAGCGGCCATCGTCCTGCGCTCTCCGGATCGGCAGGAAAGGGATTACCCCGGACAGCGATAGGGCCGGGCTACGGCTTCTCGCTGAAGAGCCCGGAGGCGAAGTGCCCGAGAAGGGTGCCGATCAAACCGCCCACGATGCCGCCGATAGGGCCGAAGAGCATCGTGCCGATCAAGCCGCCCGCGATGCCGCCCACGATGCCGGGCCAGTTCTCCTTCACGAAGCCCCAGGCCTTGCCGGCGCCGCGCTTGATGGCGCCCGACACGCCGCCCTCGTCCTTCTTGGACCCGGCTTTATCCTTGCCCGGAGGCGGCACCGCGCCCGCTATGCCCTGGCGGGCGGAGGGGTCCCCAAGGGACATGGTCAGGGCGGCTTGGCTGGAGCGGGCGTTGTTCGCCGAGGCCACGACGCTGCCGTCCGCATCGCGGGCCTGCCAGCATCCACCACCCGCGCAGTCGCGCAACTGCTCCATGGAGCGCCATTCGCCCGCCACGGCCGTAGGTGCCCAACCCGCGGCGAGGACCAGCGCCAGGAGCATGCGTCTCATACCGATAGGATAAGCCCGGAAAGCCTTTGGCGCGAGGGTCTTAGGGAGGGCTCAGCCATGGGTCGATAGGCCCACTCGTCATGGCGTCGAGGGTTTGATACCATTCTAGAATGCCTGCTGCCCAGAACCTTCCTCCCATGACCCGCCGGGAGATGGACCTCCTTGGCTGGAAGGAACTCGACATCCTGCTCGTGAGCGGCGACGCCTACGTGGACCACCCCTCCTTCGGCGTCGCCCTGCTGGGCCGTTGGCTCTCCAGCCACGGCTTCAAGGTCGGCGTCGCGGCCCAGCCGAAGTGGGACCGGCCTGATGAGGTCGCGGCCATGGGAAGGCCCAAGCTCTTCGCCGGGACGAGCGCCGGAGCGCTCGACTCCATGCTCGCGCATTACACGGCCTTCCGGAAGAAGCGCTTCGATGACGCCTACACTCCGGGCGGCCTGGCCGGAGCCCGCCCCAACCGCGCGACCATCGTCTACACCGGGCTGGTCAAAGCCGCCTTCCCGGGTCTTCCTGTGGTGCTCGGAGGGATCGAAGCCTCCATGCGCAGGGCCAGCCACTTCGATTTCTGGAGCGACGCGGTCCGGCGTTCCATCCTCCTCGACTCCAAGGCGGACATCCTCGTCTACGGGATGGGAGAGCGAGCGATCCTCGAGATCGCCAGGCGCCTGGCTGACGGGGGACCGGGAGCCAAGCCCCGGGACATCCTCTCCGGCATCCCGGGCACGGCCTTCATGGGGAGCGAACGCGACATCCCTGAGGGCGCTCCCGTGGTGCGCGTCCCATCCCACGAGAGCATCGTCTCTGACCCAAGACAGCTCATGGCCGCCACCCTGGCGCTCGAAGCCCAGACCCGCTCCAACGCCTGGGCGCTCCAGGAGCACGGCGGACGCACGGTCGTCTTCGCCCCGCCCGCGGCCCCGCTTTCCACGGAGGAGCTGGACCGGCTCTACAGCCTGGCCTTCACCCGAGATCCTCACCCTTCATATAAGGAAGCCATCCCGGCAGTGGAGATGATTCGCTTCAGCATCACCAGCCATCGGGGCTGCGCCGGAGGCTGCTCGTTCTGCAGCCTCGCCCTGCATCAGGGCAGGCGCGTCTCCTCCCGGAGCGCGGCGTCCATCGAAGCGGAAGCGCGGGCCCTGACCCGCCACCCTGACTGGACAGGCGCCATCACCGACGTGGGCGGCCCTTCAGCCAACATGTGGGGAGCCTCGTGCTCCGCGGACCCAGCGGATTGCGGCAGGGCGAGCTGCCTGACCCCGGGGATCTGTCCCCACTTCCAGGACGACCAGAAAGCCCTGGCAGCCCTGCTGCGCCGCCTGCGGAGCCTGCCCGGGATCAAGCACCTGCGGGTGGCCAGCGGCGTGCGCCACGATCTTGCTCTGCGGTCCCCGGACTACGCCTCGGCCCTGGTGGGAGAGTTCACGGGCGGCCAGCTCAAGCTCGCTCCCGAGCATTCCTGCGCCAGGGTGCTCGAACTCATGCGCAAGCCATCCTTCGCGGCGTTCGAGAGGTTCCTCAGCGTGTTCGAGCGCGAGTCGCGCTCCGCGGGCAAGGAGCAGTTCGTGGTGCCCTATCTGGTGAGCGCCTTCCCGGGCTGCGCGGACGCGGACATGCGCGCGCTCTCAGCCTGGCTCAAGGCCAGGGGCTGGAAGCCCAAGCAGGTCCAGTGCTTCATTCCTTTACCCGGGACCGTGGCCGGGGCCATGTTCCACGCAGGCATCGACCCGTCGGGGAAGCCCATCCCGGTGGCGCGCACGGACGCGGAGAGGCTGCGCCAAAACGGCATCCTGCTCAACCCTGGCCGGACTCAAGGTCGCGGACCTTGAGGTAAAGGCCCAGGGCCAAGAGGGTCAGGAACAGGCTCGCTATCCCAAGGCCCACGCGGCGCTGGCCGAACTCATGGACGGCCTCATCCGCGCTCTTGCGAGCCTTAGCCGTGGCCTCGATGCCGGGGTCCGCGGCCTCCGCGACCTTCTCAGGCCGGAAGGCGTGGACCGCGGTCTTGGCCTGGAACAAGGACATGCGGGCGCTGTCCCATAGGTCCCGAGCCTCGGCCATGTCCAGGCCCTTCTCCTCGGCCGTCAGGATGGACTTCTCCGCTGCCTTATAGGAACCTTCGATCTCGTCGACCTTCGCCTTCATGGCCCCAGCGGCCTTGCTCTGCGCCGAGCCCGCGAGATGACACTTGCGGCAGACCCCGTTGTCGCTCGAAAGGAGAGCCGGTGTGGGATGCTGGATGTCGTGGTGATTGTGGCAGGTGGAGCAGATGTGGAACTTGCGCTTCTCCCAGGCCTTGGCCATGGGGCCGGCCTTGAAGAACTCCTCGTTGTGGGCGTGGCACATGCCGCACACATGCCCGATGTTCTCGACCCCGGGAGGGACAGCCCCGTGGTTGCCGTGGCAGGTGTTGCAGACCGGGGCCGCGGTGTCTCCCCGTTCGAGCAGAGCCTTGCCGTGCACGCTGCCCGTGTACTTGGCCACCTGGTCGGCCGGAAGCTTGTAGGACCCCATGAGCTTCGCGTCCGAGTGACATTTACCGCAGGTCTGAGGGATGTTCTTGGAATAGACGGTCGAGGACGGATCCTTGGCCGGCCGGATGGAGTGGCTGGTGTGGCAGCTGGTGCAGACCGCCACCTTGGAGTCGCCCGCCTGGAGCTTCTTACCGTGCACGCTGGTGAAGTACTTGACCTCCTGGTCCACCGAAAGCGAGGGGTTGTACTTCTTCATGGCCGACGGGTCGGAATGGCACTTGCCGCAGAACTTTGGAGTCTCGGCCCGGGTGGGTGCGCCGACGAAGCCGGCTTCCGCGCCCATGGCCTGCCCCGCGTCGTCCGACGAGCTGTCTCCCCCGTGGCAGGAGGAGCATGAGAGTCCCACCTCGCGATGGATGTCCCTGCTGAAGGATTTGAGGATGGCCTGGTGCGAGTCGCCCAGGGTCGCGTGGCAGATGACGCACTGGTCCTTGACCGGCGCGGCATGGCACTGGAACGGGAGGAACGCTGCAAACAAGACGGAGAGGATCGTCATGACAGGTGCCCCCAGAGGGTCATGGCCGCAAGCCCGGCCAGCCCACCCCAGCCGACCAGCTTGACCACGGTGTCCTTCATGGATTCCGGCAGGGCGGCCTCCCAGAACGGAGCGAACAACCAGAGGACTCCGGCTCCGTTGAGCACGATGATGCCCCAGAGCTCTCCTGGGATGAGCAGGATGCGGGCAGGCAGGACCTTGAGGAACTGGTATTGGGCCAGGAAGTACCACTCGGGCTTGATGCCTGCCGGGGCCGAGGCAAGGGCGTCCGCCTTCTTTCCCAGTTCCCACGGGAAGAACACCGCGAGGATGGCGATGACGTTGAGCACCAGGAGCCAGAGCACAGCGTCCCTGAGCATGAAGTTCGGGAAGAAGGGCATGGTCTTGGGAGCGTCATCCACATGGGCCATGCCCTGGATCTGGACGAAGCCCAGGTGGATGCCGATGAGCCCGGAGAGGAGCGCGGGCAGGATCGCGACGTGCAGGCCGAAGAACCGGGACAAGGTCGCGCCCGTGACTTCCTCGCCGCCGCGCACGAGCCTCAACAGCCAGTGCCCGACCAAGGGGACCTGGCCGATGATGTCGGTCCCGACCTTGGTGGCGAAGTAAGCCAGTTCGTTCCACGGCAGGAGGTAGCCGCTGAACCCGAAGGCCATGGTCAGGCCCAGCAGGCCGCAGCCCGTCATCCAGGTCAGCTCACGCGGCTTGCGGAACGCCTTCATGAGGAAGACGCTGAACATGTGGATGAAGATGAACAAGACCATGATGTTGGCTGCCCAGCTGTGGACCGAACGGATGAGCCAGCCGTAGGACACCTTGGAGGAGATGTACCGGACGCTCTCGTAGGAGGAGTCCGCGCCAACGCGGTAGTACATGAGGAGCAGGATCCCGGTGAAGACCTGCAGGCCGAAGATGAAGAGGCACACCCCGCCCGCGTAGTAGAAGAAGCTGCCTTGGTGGACCGGCACATGCTTATGGCTCGCCCACTCTATGGCCTTGCGGACCTGCAGCCGCTCGTCGAGCCAGTCCAAGCCGGCGTCGTAGAGGGCCTTCATGCCGTCCTCACCACCGTGATCTCTTCCCCGGAAACCTTCACCTCGAACCGGTCGAGCGGCCGGGGCGGGGGCCCGGACACGTTCTTCCCGCTCAGGTCGTACTTGCCGTTATGGCAGGCGCACCACACGATGTCGTTCTCCTTCTGGTATTGCACGATGCAGTCGAGGTGCGTGCAGGTCGCGTTGAGGGCGTGGAAGCCTCCCTTGAGGTCCCGGATGACGATCACGGGCTTGCGGCCGAACTTGAAGATCTTGCTCGAGCCCGCGGGAAAGTCCTTGACGCTCCCGACCTTGATGGAGTCGGGATCGGCCTCGACCTGCTCCGGAGGCATCATGTAGCGCAGGACAGGGTAGACCGCGGAGGCGAGGCACCCGAGAGCCCCTCCTCCGAGGATGAGGTTGATGAATTGTCTTCTGTTCATGTGGTCTTAAGAATCCTCACTGTGCGACGCAGCGGATCGTTCGAGGGAATCAAGCCTTGCCGGGTTTCCTATCCCAAGGAGGCAGCAGCCAAAGCAGGACTCCCAGGACGAACAGCGGAAGGACGCAGAGGACCGAGGCGCTGAAAAGCCCTTCACGGCCCGCCAGCTCCAGCTTGTAAGTGGTGAAGCCCATGAGGCTCTTGGAGAAGAACTGGCCTCCCACCACCACGTTCCAACGCATGGCGAAGATGCCGATGAGGCTCAGAGAGCCCGAAACAGCGTAAAAGACCTTGCGGACCTTGTCCGGGAGCTCGAAGAGCTGGGTCAGGCCGAGGAGCAGGATGGGCAGGAGCGAGCCGAGACATATCTGGATCACGATGAGGCTGAGGTAGAGCTTGCCTTCGATGAGGAGCTGGATGATGTCGAAGTGCTCCTCGGCTTCGTAGGCCGTCTGGATGCTCTCGAGCATCTCGAGGGAGAATGCGACGATGACCGCGGTCAGGAAGTATTTTGCGACCGTGTCCAGGCAGGGCATCTCGATCTCCACGTCGCGCGCCCAGCACAGGAACATGTAGAGGAGCATGACGCCCGCGATGCCGGAGGCCATGGCGGAGAAGAGGAAGATGATGGGCATCAAGGGCGTGGACCACCAGGGGTTGGCCTTGATGGAGCCGAAGATGAAGCCCACGTAGCCGTGGAGGAGCACGGCCGAGGGAAGGCCGATGATGGTCAGGGCCCGCCCGACCCGGTCGTCGATCTCGTAGGATTTCTCCGTGGGCTTGAACACGCCCAGGGTCATGACCTTATAGATGAGCCGCTTGAGCCAGGAGGGGTCCGTATCCGCCCAACCCACGATCTCCTTGCGGTAATCCAGCCAGATCTCCAGCAGGAGCACGGCCATGAGATACCATAGATAGACGAAGCCGAACATGGCCATGGCCGAAGTCGGGTTCGGGGTGAAGAGGATGTTGAGGGACCGCTCCGGGTGGCCGAGGTGCACCTGGAGAGGCAGAGGAGCGATGATCAGGAAGGCCAGGGCGGTCAAAAGGGACAGCCGGTAGGTGGGCTTGAGCACCTTGACGTTGAACACCCGCTCCAGGGACGCCAGGATGAAGGCTCCGGCCACCAGGCCGGTGAGATAGGGGTAGAGGACGATGAGGATGCTCCACTGGAGCTCCAGTTCGTTGGGGTAGATGAAGCCCGTGACCTTGTCCAGGGTCTCGCGCAGGGCGACCACGACAGCGTCGTGCACTACCGGACCTCCTTGTCGAGGCCTTTATAGACCAGCTTGGGCTCGGTGCCCATGTTCGCTTTCAGGGTCTGGACCTTGTTATTCTCGCGGAACTTGGTGACATTGCTCTCGGGATCGCTCAAGTCCCCGACCATGCGGGCGCCGGTGGGGCAGACCTCCACGCAGGCCGTGACCATGCCGCGCTTGAGGCGGTGGTAGCAGACCGAGCACTTGTCCGCGACCTGGAGGACAGGGTGGAAGTAGCGGGTGCCGTACGGGCAGGCCTGGATGCAGTACCGGCAGCCGATGCAGTACTTCTTGTCGATGAGCACCACCCCGTCCTCAGTCTTGAACGTGGCGCCCACGGGACAGACCTGCACGCAGGGGGAGCTCTCGCAGAGGTTGCAGAGCTTGGGCACGAAGAAGCTCTTGGCCACGGTCTCCGGGTCAGCGACCGGCGGGTAGCCGTCCAGGCCGCCGTTGGGAGCGTCGATCTTGATCTCGTTGTCCTTGCGGATGATGTAGCGCTCGACCCAAGTGCGGAAGTAGAAGGGTTCGCGGGGCACGTCATTCTCGGTCTTGCACGCGTCCACGCACCGGGCGCAGCCGATGCACTTCTCGATGTCCACGCCGAAGCCCCAGTAGGGCTTCTTCCTGCGCCACGGAGGCTCGCGGTAGAACTTCTCGGCCCACGCAGCCGGAGCCGCGAGCGCGGCAGCCGCGGCCGTGAGCAGAGCGCTCGCGGTCAGCTTCAGGAAGTCCCGCCGGGGAAGCTCTCTCATCAGATCTTGGGCGCGTGCGGCTTGTGGCACATGCCGCACGCCATGTCCGGGTTGTGCTTGGTCCCGTCTTGGACCGGAAACTTCGCAGGCTTGGAGACCGAGGCTTCATGGCAGCGCAGGCAGAAGCGCCTCATCTCCGCTTCCGCGGGCTTGGCCGGCTTGGCGCCTTTCGGGGCCGCGACATGCGCCGCGAGCGCGCCGTGACAGGACTCGCAGCTGACGCCGCTGTGGCTTGAGCCCGCCTTCTCCTTGACCTGGGCCTTGTGGCAGGGGCCGCATTCCTTCTGGCCCGCGTATCTCACAGGGAGGGCCTTGCTGTCGTCCAGGGCTTCGGCGCGGTACCGTCCGATCTTGCCGTAGCTCTCCGGCTTGACCACGGCCCGGACCACCAGGAAGACCGTGATGGAGGCGAGAAAGATGACCGCGACCCGGAGGAGATGCTCTATGTCCTTCATAGCCTCAAGGGCGATTCTAACATTTGAGCAGGAAGCGGAGCATGACCAGCGTCATCCGTCGTCACTGATGACATTCCGCGCACTTGGCTTTGACGCCCTTGCGCAGGGGGACGCTCTTGTGCGTCCCGATGTCGTGGCAGTTGACGCAGCCCATCATCTCCGCGTGGTTCTTGTGCGGCATGACCTTCCCGAAGGCCTTGACCGTTTCCGGGGGAACCTTCACTCCCACGCTCTGGTGGCAGAGCGTGGCGCAGTAGCTTCCGGAGATAAGAGGAAGACCGGACAGGTCCGCTGCCTCGGCCCCAGTCTTGGCCCCCGCGTCCGTCAGGGCACGGTCAGCGCGGCGGATGGCCTCCGAGGCCAGGTAGATGTTGTGGTCGCCGTGCGCCGAACGCACGAACGAGACCAGGCGGTCGGCCTGGGAGACCTTGACCAGGAGGGCCTTGCGCTCGTTATCCTTGAGGGCGGATTTCCCCAAACCCTCCCGGACCGCAGCCGACTTGGCGGAGACCTGGTCCAGGGTCTTGGTCAATTCAGCCTTGGTCTCCTCCAGGATGCCCTTGAACTTGGGGCCGTGGCACTTGACGCAGGCCTGGCCCGAGGCCTTGTCCGTGACGCCGTCGAACTCCGCGGACTCGCTCGAAGTCTCGGCGTAATGACAGCCCACGCAGTCCACATTGGCCAGGAACATGGGGCTGGGCATCTCGGGCAGGCCCAGGGACGCTGCCTTGCCCGAATACATCTCGAGCTGGCCCGCGTGCTTGCTCTGGTGGCAGTAGGAGCAGTCAAAGGTCAGGGTGGGCATGGCGGCGTGCGCCGGCCCGCTTGGGGCCGGGGCGCGCTCCGAAGCTCCCGTGATGGAGGGGACCTTCTCAGGCGCCTCCTGGGCGCCGTGGCTCATCTCCTGATGGCAGTGGAAGCAGGCGATGTTGTGCTTGGTGACATGGTTCTCGTGGATGAAGGGGATGTCGCCGTACCTGGCGAGCTTCTCAGGCTGGTTGTGGCAGATGAGGCAGCGCTCCTCCGGAGCCTCGCCCTTGCCCCTCACCACCTCGAGGTGGCAGTTCCCGCAGGAAACGCCCTGTTTCGTGACGAAATCCTTGTGGCGGTAGGTCATGTTGCCCACGCGGATGTCGTTGGCAGGCAGCTCGTGGCAGCCGAGGCAGCCGCCCAGGGGCTGGAGGGTCTTGCCCTCCCCGCGGCCCTTGAAGTGGCAGAGGTAGCAGGTGTCGTAGGTGACCTCGATGTGCTTGCCGACCACGACCTGGGAGTGGCAAGACACGCAGCGCAGCTGGCGGCCCCGGCGCACCTGCGTGATGTGGGGCCGGTGATCGAAGCGGATGCCCATCTTCGAGACGACCCTTCCCTGGAGCAGGCGCTCGGAGTGACAGCCTGAGCGCAGGCAGGAGGAGTCCTCGACCTCGGCGAAAGGCTTGGAGGAGTAGGTGCGCGTCACGTATTTGACCACCTGGGACATGGCCTGGAACTTCTTCCAGAGCAGGGTTTTGGGAGCGCTTGGCGGATAGTGACACTCAACGCAGGCCACGTGCTTGTGCTTGGAATTCTCCCAAGCCTTGAAATAGGGAGCCATGATGTGGCAGGAGTTGCAGAAGGTGGGGCTCGTAGAGTACTTGGCAAACCCCGCGAGGAGGAAGAGACCGCAGAAGGCGCAGAACCCCACGAAGACGAGGAAACGGGTCTGGAACACCTCGTTCCAGGGCGTGCCCGGGGCAAGCTGGATGCCGATGGCTTCAAGCCAGCGGCGCCAGGCAGAGATCCTTCCGTTCTCGGTGTTCATGGACGTCAGCCCCGGTAGGTCTCGAGGACCTTCCCGGTGTAGACCGTGTGGAAGTCGTCGCCGGGATAGTACTGCCGCACGATCGCAGGGTCGAGGTTCTCCTTGACCACCAGCGTCTTGTGGACGATCCGGCACTCGAAGTAGAGGTCGCAGCCGTCGATGACGGAGACATCCTTGGTCAAGCCCGGGAGCAGGTGCAGGCCGCAGGCCTCCAGCTTGTCGGTGTCCCGGCCCGACTTGCTGCCGCAGAAGGCGAGCTTCTTCTGGAGCTTGCCGATGGGCACGTTGAGGGAGAAGTGCTTCGCGGCCTCCATGAGGCCGAAGGTGTGGCGGGAAGGCCGTACCAGGACCTCCAGCACGGGCTCGCCCCACACGATCCCCAGGCAGGCCCAACCGATGGTCATGACGTTGTGCTTGCCCTTCTGGTCTGCGACCAGCAGGAAAGCCCCGGGCTGGGGCAGGGCCTTGCAGAGGTCCGCGAATCCCTCGCTGAACTCGATCTTGGTCCGCTTCATGGTTGCCTCCCCCCCTCGCACGATGATGTCAGAAGACGTAGTAGACCCGGAGCCCCGGGATCAGGAAATCGAAGTCGTCGTCATCGGTCCCGTCGCGGTCATAGTCCACCACGTTGAAGATGTGGTGGAAACGGATGTCGAACCCGACGGTGAGGAAGTCGAAGACCTGCTGGTCGATGCCGACGCCGAGGTTCATGCCGAGGCCGGTGCTGGCCAAGGCTCGTTGGCTCACGTGCATCTCGGAAAGGTGGGCGGGCTTGGTGGTGTAGCCGGTCAGCTTGTTCTCGCCGGCCCGGTACCAGAAGTGGTATAGGCCCATGCCCACCGCGATGTAGGGGCGGTAGAGGAGCTCCTCGAACTCGACCCACTTGCCGATCTTGAGCACGGGACTGAGCATGAGCCAGGAGACCTTGGCCGTGGAGGTGAAGCCGATGTTGTCCGGCCTGCCGTCCGGGGGGTTGTCCCAATCCACCTCCGTGACCTTGCCCCCGAGGCGATGGCCCGTGGTGTACGACAGCTCCCCGCCCGCGGAGAGCCACTCGTGGAAATGGTACATGCCCGCGAACTGCAGGTCGAACGACCTCTTCATATAGTCGCCGGCGTGGTGCGTGGGGAAGGCCCAGGTCGGGCTCATGCCCAGCTCCCATTTCCCGACCTGCGCCGAGGAGGGGACGGCCGCGGACGCCGCGGCCGCCACCAGGAGCCATCGAAAGGAACGCTTCAATCCCATGGGAATGAGATTCTATTCTTATCGCCCCGCTGAGTCAAACCGCCGTTCCCACGCACGACCTTGCTTTCCCCACGTTCCGCTGATACACTCTTGGAATCCGGCATGACCCCGGCCGGGAGGACCCCGATGGCACCGAGCGAACGCGAACGCCGCACACGCCTTCTGGCCCTGGCGGGCGCAGCCGCGCTGGTACTGATACCCCTCCTTTGGTTTCTGGCCGCAAAGGCGCTCGAGCGCTGGACCCCGGCCGCGCCCGCAAGCCGCGGAGACGTGTTCGCCAGGAAGCCTTCTGCCGGAAACCCGGTGCCGACGACCCCCGCTCAGGCCCCGGCCCCGGCTCCGGCCGCCTCTCCAGCCCCGGTCCCGCCAGCGGCAATCCTGACCAACCCCCCGTCCCCGCCCATCGCGGCCCCGGCTCCCGCAACAGCCACCTTCGAGCCTCCGGAACCCGGCACGGTGCTCAAAGTCGTGGAGGTCCGGCACCCGGAACGCCCGGAAACAGAGACCCCCTCCCGCCTGCCCAAGCTCAAGCCCATGAAAGGCTGGACCCCGACCGAAGTGCGCGGCCTGCAGGATCGGACCGCGGACACGGAACAAAGCGAACCCGTCTATTACCTTCCCGCGAAGTCCGCGCCGGTCCAGACCCAGCCTCCTGCCGCGGCCAAGGCCCAGCCCCCTCAGGCAACCGCTGCCCCGGCTGCCTCCGCTCCAGCTGCCGCGCCCCGGCCCAAGCCCGTGCTCAAGCCGGTCCCGGTCCATGTCAAGGAAGAGCCCCCGGCGAGCGAACGCAAGCCCCTTCCCCCGGTGCTCACAACCACGATCGGGCCCGGAGGCCCGGTCGGCACCATGGACCATGTCCCTCCCGGGGCCGGCCAGGACACGCAGCCCCTCGCGCCATCCCCGCAGCCGTCTGAACCCGCGCGCCCCGACGGCACCTGCGGCCGTGCCGGCTGGTGGAGGAACTCCTGGACGCAATCGTGCCACCCCACCATCGACGGATGCCGCGCCGCGGACTCCAGCGGAGCCTGCACCCAGCAGCGTTAGTTAGGCTACGAACCGGAGCCAAAGAGGAAGGAGAACCTGAGTCCCGGGACCACGATGCCGGCCGTGCCGCCCGGCATGAACACGATGTGGTAGCGCACGTCAAGGCCGATGTCGAAGTTGCTCGTCACCCCGTAGGTCAGGGTGTGGCCTGAGTCAAGACCGAAATAGGCGTTGGAGGTCCTGCCCGCGGGCAGCGTCCGGCCCGTGACGCTCGTGCCGTTGGTGGTCGTGCCCTCCAGGATGGCGGTCCCGTCCGACCTGAAGAAGGAGTAGAGTCCGCAGCCGACGATGAAGGCGTACTTCAGGTCGTCCGTGTAGTTGCCCCCGACCTTGAGGACCGGGGTGATCTGGAGCATCTTGGTGTCCGAGTCCGAGGTGAACTCAAGGGCGTCGGTCTTTCCGTCCTTGTCGAGGTCCTCCCCCTCCAGCTTCCCCTGGTAGCGGTGGCCTCCCGAATACCCGATCTCCAAGCCGTACCAATAGCCGTCCTCGACTTCATAGTCCAGGCCGGTGAGGATGTGGACCGAGTTGCCGTGCTGGTTCCCGAACCTGCCCACGGGCCCCACCGGAGCGGCGAACCCGGGGCTCAGGGAAACGGACCACTGCCCCTTCTCCGCATGCGCGGTCCCGCATGCCGACAGGACCGACGCGGCCAACGCGAGGATTCCCGCGATCTTCACGCCCCGATGATACAAACTCAGGCACCGGCCGCGCCACCGCTGCTCTGACACAGGAGCCAATAATTCGTAGAATCCCTCCGTGGAGCGTTTTGATCCGAAGGCGGTGCAGGGACACTTCGATTCCATCGCCAACCGCTACGACGAGGGCAAGGCCAGGCAGTCCCGCTACTGGCGGACCCTCGTCTCCATCTACCGAGAGTTCGTCTGCGAGGGCTCGAGCGTCCTGGAAGTGGGGTGCGGCACCGGATCCCTGCTGGCCGGCCTGCGGCCGCGCCGGGGAGTCGGACTGGACCTGAGCCCGGCCATGGTGGAGGCCGCGGCCAAGAAGCACCCTGACCTCGAGTTCCGGGCCGAGGATATCGCCCGTCCCTCGGGCAAAGAGGCCTTCGGGTTCATCCTGCTCTGCGACGTGATCGAGCACCTGCCCGACCCTGCCGCGGCCCTCGAGGGGATCAAATCCTACGCGGACCGGGACACGCGGATCGTGCTCACCTCGGTCAACCCTCTCTGGGCCGGCGCCCTGCACCTCGCCGAGACCCTGAGCCTCAAGCTCCCCGAAGGAGAGCACGAATGGCTCTCGCTCCCCGAGCTCCGGGCCCTCATCGAAGGGCACGGCTTCCGGGTGGAGACCGCTGAAGGCCGCATCCTCCTGCCGTTCGGCGTGCCTCTGGGCGACGGCATCCTCAACCGCCTCTCAAGGACGCCGCTCCTGCGCCGGCTGTGCTTCGTCTACGCCGTGGTCTTCCGGCTGGCCTAGTGCTCCGACCGGAGCACTAGTCGCCGAAGCTGATCCCCATGGCCCTGGCCGAGGTGATGGTGTCGTGGTCCAAGGGCACGGTCTTGAGCCTCTTGATGGCCTGAGTCAACGGGATCGAGACGATGCGCGGGGTCCGGAGCGCCACCATGCGGTTGAACTTCCCCTCGGCCACAAGGCGCACGGCCGCGGAACCCAGGCGCGTGGCCAGGAGGCGGTCGAAGGTGGTGGGCTGGCCGCCGCGCTGGAGGTGCCCCAGCACGAGGGACCGGGTTTCCTTGCCGGTGCGCTTGGGGATCTCACGGCCGAGCCACTCCGCGATGCCGCCCAGCCGCTCGACATGGTCCGTGGTCGCTCCCTCCATGAGGACCCTGGCCCCGCCCCGGGGGAGCGCCCCCTCGGCGGCCACCACGATGGAGAAGTGCTTCTGCCTGCGCTCCCGGTCGCGGATCTTGTCGCACACTGCCTCGATGTCGAACGGGATCTCCGGCAGGAGGATGACATCGGCCCCGCCCGAGACCCCGGCGTTCAAGGCGATCCAGCCCGCGTAGCGGCCCATGAGCTCCACGACCATGACCCGCCGGTGGGACTGGGCCGTGGAATGGAGGCGGTCGATGGCCTCGGTCGCCACGCTCACCGCGGTGTCGAAGCCGAAGGTGACATCCGTGCCCTGAAGGTCATTGTCGATGGTCTTGGGCACTCCCACGATGGGGATGCCCTTCTTGGCGAGCTGGTAGCACAGGCCCAGGGTGCCTTCCCCCCCGATGGCGATGAGGGCGTCGAACCCGAGCTTCTTGAAGTTGCGGACCACGACGGCGGAGAGGTCCACCTCCTTGGGGCCCTTGGCGGTCTGGACCTGGTACTTGAAGGGGTTGCCGCGGTTGGCGGTGCCGAGGATGGTCCCTCCCTGATTGAGGATGCCGCTGATGTCCCGCGGGTCGATGCGGACGAGCTTCCGCCTCGGGTCGATGAGCCCCTCGAAGCCCTCCTGGATCCCCCAGACCTCCCAGCCCAGGTGCCAAGCCGTCTTGGTCGCGGCCCTGATGACGGCGTTGAGGCCAGGGGCGTCCCCGCCTCCAGTGCTCAACGCGATCTTCAGCTTCCGACCCTTCGCAGCCCTGGTCATGACGGCCTCCTTGCAACGGGCCCATTCTACAATATGAAGTCGTGGTATAATATCAGCATGAACCTTCTCTTCGCCGCCTTCCTTTCCGCCGGGCTCTCCCATGCCGCCTCCTCCCCGGAGAACATCTCCGCCGGAGGAGCTCGGTCTTTCCAGACCCAGCCGGCGTCCGCCTTCAAGTTCCAGCCAGCCGGCCTCCCTTCCCTTTCGGCCTTCGCCCAGAACAGGGTGGGGACCATCAAGGGCGGCATGAACCATTCCCCGGTGGACATCACCATCGACAAGCGGGCCTGGACCATCAAGGGAGGCATGAACCACTCTCCCGTGGACGTGGCCATCGACCACGAAAAGGCAAGGATCACGGGCGGGGCGAACCATTCCCCCGTGGACTTGGCCTTCGCCTGGACGCCGGAGTCCATGCTGGTCGAAGGAGGAGCCAACCGCAGCCCGGTGAAGCTCTACGTCAACTGGAAGGACGGCATCCTCACGGGCCACGCCAACCACAGCCCGGTCAAGGTGGAGTTCGACATGAAGGCGGGCGACGCTGACGCCAAGACCGTGGAGCTCAAGGGCTACGCCAACCACGCGCCCGTGGTCCTGAGCTTCGACAAGGTCTCGGGCAGGCTGACGGGCGGGATGAACCACGCTCCCGTGGACGTCACGATCGTCAACGCCGACCTCTACGACTTCCTGCAGTACTTCTTCCTCTTCCTGGGAGAGTAAGCGCCCTCGCGAGACAGCGTGTCTTCGACCCTCGCTCTGGCCCTCTGTCTCGCGGCAGGTTGGGCGCGAGGCCAGACGGTCCAGTCCACGGGGACGAGCAACGACAGGAACCCGCCGCCCGCGGTCGTCGAAGGCATGCTCAAGCAGATCACCACGCTCAGCCTCCAGGTGGTGGACACCGGCATCGGCAACGCCTTCTCCTCCGTGGATTTCATGAAGGACCTGATGAAGCGCGACAAAGCCGGCAAGCCCGTGGAGCCGGACATCCAGCGCCTGCGCGTCCAATACAAGCTGACGATGCGCAACAACAACGGCAGGCTGGAGCTGTCCCTGGGCCGCGTCCGCTGCTACCCCACGGCCGAGGACTTCGACGCCGCGGCGCGGTCCACGGCCGCGGAGATCGGACCGTTCGTGAACAAGCTCAAGCCCGGCGAGCTGGGAAAGCCGTTCTACAACCGCCAGGTCTCCAAGATGGTGGACCGGGGCTTCGACCGCATGATCAAGAGCCTCCCGTCCTGCCCGGGCCAAGCCGTTCCAGCTCCCCCTCCCCCGGACGACGAGGAACTCCCGTACCTGGGCCGATACTACAAGGGCCATCGGCGATGAGCCGATGACCCGGTGGCGCCACCCCGCGGCAGGGCTCGCCCTCGGAGCCTGCGTCTGGCTGGGCCTGTCCTCGGCCGGCCTTCCTCCCGAAGCCAGGCGCCTGGCCGGGATCATGGCCTGCGCGGTCTTCTGGTGGACGACCGAGTCCATGCCGCTGGCCGTGGCCGCCCTGCTGGCGAGCTCATCCTGCGTGGTCCTGGGCGTGGCTCCGGCCAAGAAGGTCTTCGCGGCCTACGCCGACCCGGTCATCATGCTTTTCCTGGGGTCCTTCTGGCTGGCTGAGGCCATGTCCTGCCACGGCCTGGACCGCCGCGTGGCCACGCGCCTGCTGGCTGTCCCGGCCTTGAGCCGCAGCCCCAGCACCCTCATCGCTGGCTTCGGATGCGCGGCCGCGGCCATCTCGGCCTGGGTCTCCAACACGGCGACTACGGCCATGCTCCTGCCCGTGGCCCTGGGCATGCTTTCCGCGCTCCCCGAGTCCTCAAGGGACCCCAAGCTG